>CAYTSI010000009.1:0-43666 GCA_964440465.1 uncultured Spirochaetales bacterium | reverse complement strand
AGTAGTAGTATTAATGCTGCTTTTCCTTACAGCCGCCGTTATTTTTGCCGGCGGTAAACAGGAAAAAGCCGAAGAAGGGAAGGCGGCCGAGCCCGCGAAAGAAAAGGCCGAGGAACCTGCCGCGAAAACGGTAAAGGAAGTACTGGTATACGGGACTACCGATAAAGTTTCGGACATGGACCCGTCAAATGCCTACGACTTCCACACCTGGGAGCTGTTCCGGAACATCAGCAGGGGGCTTTTGGCCTACGATCCGGGTACGACAAAGCTGGTCCCGGGCTTAGCGGAAAGCTACACGGTAAACGACACGGGAGATGTGTATACATTCAAACTGCGGAAAGGGATCAAGTTCAGCGACGGAACACCCTTTAACGCGGACGCCGTGAAGTGGTCCGTCGACCGGGTCATAAACATAGCCGGTGATCCGTCCTGGCTTGTAAGCGACTTTGTCGATTCCGTAGAAGCCGTTGATGACTACACTGTGAAATTTAATCTGCAGGGCCCGGTCGGGTTCTTCCCGGACTTAGTGGCAACGGTCCCGTATTTTCCGATGAATCCCAATATCTTTCCCGAAGATGAATGGGTAAACGATCCGGCGGAACTGAAAGGCGGAGAATTGTCGGGCACAGGTCCTTATAAAATTGTTTCTTTCAAAAGGGACGAAGAAGTGATCCTCGACAAGAACCCGGAATTTTACGGCAATGAGCCCGCAATCGACAGGATTGTTATCCGCTACTACGCGGACGCGACTACCATGCGGCTGGCCCTCGAACGGGGCGAAGTGGACCTTGTTTACAAGGACTTAAACCCGTCGGATAAAGAAGATCTGCTCGGCATGAGTAAATACAATAATTTCGAAATACCCAGCTCGTACATCCGCTACCTCTGTTTTGAAACATCGGAAAGCGTTTTTAAGGACAGTCGGACCAGACAGGCAGTCAGCGCCCTTATCAACCGGCAGAAGATTATCGACAAGGTATTCCTCGGACAAATGGAACCCCTCTATTCGATGATTCCGAAGGGCATGAAATGGCATACCGATGATTTTAAATCGGCCTTAGGCGACGGAAACGTCGCGAAAGCGGAAGAACTTCTGAAAGCGGCCGGGTATTCCGCCGCGAATCCCTTTGCGTTCGAATTGTGGTATACACCGACACACTACGGCGACACGGAGGTGGACGTAGCGGAAGTTATGCGTGTTCAGTTCGAGAAGACAGACCTGGTTGACGTTACCATCAAGTCCGCCGAATGGTCCACCTATATCGACAACTGGGACTCAAAAACAATGCCCTGTTTCCTCTTAGGATGGTACCCCGACTACATGGACCCGGACAATTATACCGCGGCCTTCGCGGGGACCGCCGGTTCCGCCGGTATGGGTATCTACTTCTCCGACCCGGAATGGGACGCTCTCTTTAAAAAAGAGCAGCAGAATCCCGATCAGGACGTACGGGAAGAAGTTTTTAAACAGATACAGAAGATGTGGACCGAAGAGTGCCCGACGGTGCCCATCTTCCAGGGTAAACTCTTTATTTTTACCCAGCCTGACGTGAACGGTGTTATCGTCGGCACCGATATGGTGCTCTATTACGATACGCTGTATTTTGATTAAGGTTTCGTACGGTTCGTGAAAATTGTACAACGGGGGCTTGATTTTGTATCAAGCCCCCGTTATTCTACTCCGGCATTACTATGAAGCGAATACTGAAATACGCCGTCGTACGAATACTGCTGACCATTCCCATGCTGTTCATCCTGCTCTCTTTGGTATTTGTCGTTCTGCGGGTAATGCCGGGAGACCCGGTGAAAGCCGTGTTAGGGGCACATGCCCCCCCGCATGTAATTGAGGAAAAACGGGTGGAGCTCGGACTGGACAAGCCCCTTATTGTTCAGTATTTCCGATATTTAGGACAGCTCTTCCGATTCGATCTCGGCGATTCGATGATTCTAAAACAGAGGGTAATTACACCGATAAAGGAAAAACTGCCGGCAACCCTGGAACTCGCCGTCGTGGGAATGCTTTTTACCTTTCTTATCGGTATTCCCCTCGGTGCTTTTGCAGCGAGTAAGCGGCGGTCCCCCCGGGACCTGGGGATCCGGGTATACGGCAATATCGTGTACTGCATACCGGTATACTGGATGGGTCTGATGCTGCAGCTGATATTCGGCATCTGGCTGGGCTGGCTGCCGATTGCCGGGAGAACGGGGCCGCGGATCTTCGCGTCCACCTTTGAACGGACCGGGTTCTATCTCCTGGACACACTGCTAATCGGTGATTTCGCGGCCTTCAAGGACGTTTTCCTTCACTTACTGCTGCCGGCGTTAACGTTGGGAATCGTTTTATCGGGAGTTTTTGTGCGGCTAACACGGGCAAATATGATCGATGTGCTCAAAAGTGATTATATTCTCGCGGCCCGGGCGCGGGGGGTGCCGCAGCGCAGAGTCGTGTACCGGCACGCGCTGAAAAACGCTTTTATTCCGATCCTGACCATGCTCGGCCTTCAATTCGCGCTGCTTTTAGCGAATGCTGTCCTAACGGAAACCACGTTTTCATGGCCCGGCATGGCCAGGCTGCTCTTAGAGCGGATTTATTTACGGGATTATCCGACGGTGCAGGGGGTTATCGTCATTTTTGCGTTAATGGTGAGTTTGATATCCCTCATTGTCGATATTATCTACGCGTTAATCGATCCGCGGGTAAAGTATTAGGGACGAGGATTTTACATGATGAAGCTGATAAAAGAAAATGAACACGCGCGGTTCTCCCCCGCCGGATTTCTGGGAAGGCCCTTCCGGGCGCTTTTTTCGGCGCGGAAAAAATACGGAATGGAGTGGTGGCTGATGATTATCGGCGCCGTTATTGTACTGTTTATTGTCTATACCGCCTTCTTCCCGGGTACCATCGCGAAGTACGATCCATTAGACCAGGAGGCGGGCCCGCAGCTGGCAGCTCCTAGTCCCGAACACCCGATGGGAACGGACAATCTGCGGCGCGATATTTTTTCAAGAATGATCCACGGGTCGCGTACCATTTTAGGCGTCGCCTTCGCGGCGGCGATCATATCCTCAATCGTGGGTGTTACCTTAGGGCTTATTTCCGGTTTCGCGGGAGGGGCCTTAGACAGGGTGCTTTCTCTTATTATGGATTCCATTTATTCATTTCCCGGGTTAATTCTTGCCATTGCATTTGCGGCAATGCTCGGACCGGGAGTCATCAACATTACCTTAGCCGTTGCGGTCATTTATATACCCACATATTTCAGACTTGTCCGGGGACAGACCTTGAGCATTAAGGAGGAAATGTATATCGAGGCGGCCCGTGCTATCGGAGCGCGGAAGAGGACAATTATCAGCAAGTATATTTTCCCGAATGTCCTTGCCACTATCGTCGTCATTTTTTCCTTAAACATTGCCGACGCGATAATGACCGAGGCGGCACTCTCCTATATTGGCCTAGGTCTTCCTTCGGGAATCCCCGACTGGGGGATGGACCTTGCCATGGGAAAGAAATTTCTTCCCTCCGGGACCTGGTGGATGGTGACCTTCCCGGGCTTGATGATTATGCTGCTTGCCCTCGGCTTTACCCTTTTCGGAGAGGCGATGGCGGAAATACTTAACCCCCGGCTGCTGGAAAAGTAACGATGGCTGAACCGATTCTCCGGATACGGAATTTATCGATCGATTATCCCATCAATATCGGGACCGTGCGTGCCGTCCGGGAAGTTTCTCTGGAACTCCAAAAAGGCGAAGCCCTCGGATTGGTAGGGGAATCGGGATGCGGGAAATCCACCTTGGGGCTGGCTTTACTGAAGCTGCTCAGGCCGCCGGGAATAATCAGCGGCGGGGAGATCCTCTTTAAAGGGGAAGACGTGGTCCGGATGAGAAAACGACGGCTGCTAGCCGTGAGGGGACAGGACATTGCAATGGTATTCCAAAATCCCCTTACGTCGCTGAATCCGCTGTTCCGGATAGACCAGCAGTTTCATGAAACCATGAAGCAGCACATTCCGCGGATCAGAAAGCATGAGACCGACAAGCGTGCTGAAGACATCCTGGAAGCGCTGGGGGTGGAGAGGAAGCGGCTCTATGATTATCCCCATCAGCTTTCCGGCGGGATGCGGCAGCGCATTATGATCGGCTTGGGACTTATCCTTAATCCGGAAATTATCGTGGCCGACGAGCCGACAACTTCCCTGGATGTTATTGTCGAAGCGGGATTTATCGACGTACTGAACCGGCTCCGGAAAGAGTTCGAGTTGTCGATAATCCTCATTACCCATAATCTGGGAATGGTGGCGGAAATCGCGGACAGGATCGCGGTGATGTACGCGGGTATGATTATCGAACTCGGTACGGCGGAGCAAATATACCACCACCAGCTCCATCCCTATACCTACGGGCTTATCAACTGTGTTCCCAACATCAAACTCGACCAGGAGGAACTGGTTACCATGCCCGGAAGTCCCCCGGATTTGGTAAGTCCGCCGATGGGTTGTCCCTTTGCCGACCGCTGCCCGTATGTAATGCAACGGTGCGAAACAGAAAACCCCGGACTCGAGACAAAATCAAACGGGCAGCAGGTTGCCTGCTGGCTGTATACGGAAAGCGAGGACGCTCCGTGGCAGAACTGATTAACGTTCAGAACCTTACGAAAGAGTTCCCGGTTTATAAATCTCTTATCGACCAGCTTTTTGCAGGGGGGAAGAAAGCGGTCGTCCATGCTGTCGACAATATATCCTTTACCATCGAGCGGGGGGAGGTCCTCGGTTTGGCCGGCGAAAGCGGATCGGGGAAATCTACTACCGGCCGGCTTCTCCTGCGGCTTATAGACCCCACGGCAGGGGTAATTGAGTATAACGGAAAGGACATGACACATTTTTCCTTCCGAGAGATGGAAAAGATGCGGGAAAAGCTGCAGATCGTCTTTCAGGACCCGAATTCATCCCTAAGTCCACGAATGAGTGTAGGCGAAGCCATCGGGCATCCGCTGAAAATCCACCGGATCGGAACGGCGGAGGAACAGAAAAAGCGGGTCCTGCGCCTGATGGAGCGGGTGGGGCTTACCCCGGCGGACTTTTTGTACCGAAAATATCCGCATCAGATTTCGGGAGGACAGTCACAGCGGGTCGTTTTAGCACGGGCGCTGGTGACGAACCCGGATTTTATCGTAGCCGACGAGCCGATAGCCATGGCGGATGTTTCCGTGCGGGCCCTTATTTTGGAATTAATGAAGGAACTGAAAGAGGAGTTCGACCTTACGTACCTGTTTATAACCCACGATCTGGCTACCGCGAAATATCTTTGCGACAGGATTGCAGTTATGTATCTCGGAAGAATTGTGGAACTGGGAAGCAGGGAGCGGCTGTTCAGCGCTCCGCATCACCCCTATACCCGTGCTTTGCTGGAAGCTGTTCCCATTCCGGACCCGCGGCTGCGGAGGACCGAGGAGGTGGTGCGGGGTGAAATACCGAGCGCTATCGACCCGCCGCCGGGGTGCCATTTCCATCCGAGATGTCCCCACGCCGCGGCAGTGTGCGGGGAGGGACGGCCTCCGTTTACCGAAATCGCGCCCGGGCATTACTCCGCGTGTATTCTGCCCCCCGGGTATTAACAATCCGGTAAATTTTATCTTTTTAGGCTTGCACAATACGTACAAAATCGTAATATGTATGTATGGAATACAATGTCCCTTCAAAACTACAGAATACCTGTGTCAGGGCCCTGTCCGAGTCGTTGGAAACGCGGACAATGGTGCACATCATTAAGGACATTCTTCCGGATTACGATATTCACGCCCGTACCGGCATTCCCGAAAGTTTGGCCATCCCTAATAAGGAAGTGTCGAAACAGATAGTCAATGACGTAATTGAAGCAAACCGGTTCTTGAGTTTTGTATCGATGCTCATCCGGATCCATGAGGACGGGCATATGGGGCGGAAGTATTCCATAGCGTACCTCCGGGACATTATCCGGGGAACGTACGAACTGGGGTTTCAGTACGATAAGGTAAACAAACTGTTTGTGGAGAACCAGAATGTCCGGTATACCCGTAATTGGGGGGTGCTCCGCTTAGGTGAGGAATATACCATGGCGTTTTTGGCAATCGATATTGTAGGAAACACCTCCTTAGTAAGGAAGCACTCAGGGAAGACGGTAAAGGAAACCTACAACGATCTCCGGAAGATAGTTCTTTCCGTTACCTTTAAACGGAACGGGCGGCTCTGGGACTGGGAAGGGGACGGCGGTTTGGTGGCCTTCTTTTTCGGCAACAAACACATGAGCGCGGTCCTATGCGCCATGGAAATTCTGCATGAACTCTTTCTCTATAACCGTACCGACAACAGCCTGGGCGAATCCCTTCAAATCAGGATCGGCATCCACGCGGGACCCTGCGAATATACCGACAACAACGAAGATCTCCAAGAGATCTCGACGGTGCAGGAAACATATGCCCTGGAAAAACTCTCCGATGTCAACCAGGCAGCCATCAGCATTGTCGTGAAGGTAATGCTTGAAGATATTATTTCCCAAAAATTTACGGCGGTAAAACGGGCGAAAAACGGGCCTTTCGCCTATGCCTTGGAGTTTGATTCGTAATGAAAATTGTCGTTGTCAGCTCTTCGAAAGAGATGAAAAAATATTTTACTTCTCTCGGCCGTACGCGGAAATATGAAATTTCATATCTACAGCCGAAGGATTTGCAGGGTGTCATGAAACATCCCGGGGGGGAACAGCTCCTCTACATCGATGTGTCCGATTTTTCCGATGCCGATTTCAAGAAAAAATTGACTGCTTTGGAAAAAAATCCGCGTTTCAGATTCGGGGTTATCGACAAAAACAACAGTATTGCCGATATAGCAGCGGTATTTCATAAAGGCGCCGTCGATTATGTAAATGCCGCGGTGCTGAAGGAAGGGGTCCGGACAAAACGGATAACAAATGTTCTCGAATTCCGGCCCTTTGACGGGAAAGACGCCGCCGAAGAGGAAGGGCTGTGCCGGCGGGAAAATTGGAAAATTGCCGAAAAGGGCTGGGATGAAATACAAAGCGGAAAGGAGTATACGTTCTGGCTTCTCTACATCGAACTGGATATGATCGATGAGTGGAAAACAAAATCCGGCAAGGCCCATATCGACGACGTCCAAAAGATCTTTCACCATCATATTGAAACCAACCTCACCCCCTTAGGGGGCAGGACCTGGATGTGGATGAACCAGGGGGGTGTTTTCCTCTTTCCGTTCAAGAATCCGGACCGGGAGCCTCTGCTGACCTGCATCAAGTTTATTTTAAACAGGACCATTATCAGCATTGAAGAGTTCGGCTATAACAGCGCCATTAGTTATAAAATGGCCCTGCATGTCGGGAATACTGTCTATCAGGACCGGGGGCGGACAGGTCATATCGTTTCGGACACCGTTAACTTCCTCTTTCATTTAGGACAACTCTATACAAAAGAGGGGCATTTTTACATAACCGGGCCGGCTTACAATAATATACCGGAAAAACTACAAGGATTATTTTCGGTATTGCACGATTTCGAAGGTGAATCGGTGTATTCAATGCGTCTTCCGAAAGAGTAACATGGCGGATATTCTGGTTGTCGGCAGTATTAATATGGACCTTCTCCTCCAGACGCCCCGGGTGCCGGAGGCCGGGGAGAGTTTTATCGGAAACCAATATTCATGGGTACCCGGGGGAAAGGGGGCAAACCAGGCAGCCGCGGCGGTGAAAGCCGGCGGCGCCGTTACCTTCCTCGGGAAGCTCGGTGACGATGCCAACGGCGCGGCCCTGCTCCGGGGCCTTTCGGAAACGGGCATTGATGTTTCCAATGTACTGACCGCCCGCGGCGCGCCTACCGGGCTGGCCGTTATTATCGTGGAACCTTCAGGTGAAAACCGGATTATCGTGTTTCCCGGTGCTAATTTGGAACTGACACCGGAAGATGTAAGCGGTGTTTTTGAAAACGGCCCGGCGGGTCCCCGCGGGTTTGACGCCGTTATGCTGTCCCTTGAAATTCCGGTTGACGTAATCGAACAGACCGTTACCTCGGCGGCGGCTGCCGGTATTCCGCTCTATGTCGACGCGGGACCGCCCCGGCCGATTCATCCCGATGTACTGAAAGGTGTCCGTCTCCTGTCGCCGAACCGGACGGAACTCGCGGCACTGACGGGCCTTCCCGTCGCGGCTATGGACGAAACCCGCGCCGCGGCGGCGGCGCTGTTCCGGCGGCTTGCTCCCGAGTACCTCATTGTCAAGCTGGGGGCGGAGGGGTGTCTGCTCCTGTCCTCAGACGGCCGCGGCGGAGGGCCGGAACAGCGCCATGTTCCCGCCTATCCCGTACAAGCGGTGGACGGCACCGCGGCGGGGGACGCCTTTACCGCCGGGCTTACCGTAGAACACCTGCAAAGCGGGAACATGGCCGAAGCGGTACGCTTCGGCACCGCCGCCGGGGCACTGGCAGCGTCGAAACTCGGTGCCCGGCCGTCGCTTCCCGCTCGGACCGAAGTAGAGGAGTTTCTCCGCGGGCGGGGATAGCGGTAAATCAGGAGGCGCAGCAGTAGAGACAGCCCCGGGGCTACAGAGCTGTCAGTTCGTATTCCCTGCTCCCGAGGCCGATCCGTTCACCGTGTTCGAGCTGGATTTCCGGATCGAGGCCCGGCCAGTTGTCATGGACTAAAGACGCGGGAAATTTCTTTTCCGTGAGATCGAGGGTCGCCTGGTCCAGCGCCACCGGGTCGGTGGAGGCAAGAATGCCGATGTCCGGCATAACCGGTTTTTGATTTTCTCCCATGCAGTCGCAGTCCTTCGTCATATCGAACAGGCAATTGATATAAAAACACTTGTTTTCCTTCCCCCGCACCGCGCCGAATGCATGTTCGGCAATCTGCTTTTGCAGCTCAGCGGACCCGGTGCCCCAGTCGAAGGAGACCGCGTTGTATTTGCAGACCGTTAGACACTCGCCGCAGCCAATACATGGTTCTTCCATAATGAATGCTTTCCCGTCCTTTTCGATAATCGCGTCGGCGGGACACCAGGTCATGCACTGTTTACAGAACGTACACGATTCCGGTTTAATTTTCGGTTTCATCGAAGAATGCTGTCGTAATTTACCCTTCCTGCTGGCAAGTCCCATACCGAGGTTTTTCAGACACGCTCCGATCGCGCTTACCATGTGGCCGGTGGCATGAGACACGGCGACTATGCCGTCGGCATACACCGCCTCTCTCGCGATGGATACGGATGAATGAAGTATGCCCGGGATTTCCACTTCAATTTCGGAATTTCCGGCAATACCGTCGGCCATAATAAAAGGCGCTCCCATTTTGCCCGGGGTGAAACCGTGGCGGTAGGCATGCTCTAAGTGCATAATTCCGTCGGTGCGCTCCCCCCGGTAGAGGGTTGAGGTTTCCGTTAAAAACGGACGTCCTTTTTTCTTCTTTATTGCTTTTATTGCCTCCCGTATTACCTCGGGAGCTACGTGGGTTGTGTTCTTTTTTTCACCGACGTGGACCTTCACGGCAATTTTATCATCTTTCTCTATTCTGTCTGTAAATATCCTAAGACCGCAGATCTCCGTCATTCCGCGGGCCCGGTCTTTATTACTGCTTTTCTCCGGTAATTCGAAGTAAAATACTGTTGCTGCCATTATATTCTCCTTGTTATCCTTTTTTCGCCGGACGGAAGAAACCGAACAAACTGCCGAGGACCCCGCCGGCGATATGGGCGAATTCGGAAATATCGTTCAAGCGGAAAGCGTTGATGATTTCTTTCGCCAGGAAGATAAGCACAACGAGAATAAAAGTCACCGGCAGTTCCCCCTGCCGGATATTTGAAAAGGACATGAGCAAAATCATCATAAAAACAATGCCGCTGGCGCCCTGCAGGCCCGTGGGAAGAAAAAGGGCGTTCAACAGTCCCGTTACGGCGGCGGTAACGAAAAACATGAACACAATCGACGCGGTACCGTATTTTTCTTCGAGGGAGGGTCCTAACAGAAGGACAAAAGCCATATTCCCGATGTAGTGGCTCCAGCCGGCATGTCCGAAAACGTGCAGAATAAGCCGGGGGTACATCAACGGGTTTGAAAATTGAAATGCGCCGCGCGAGGGGGCGGTAAACAGGCCGGATAGAAGGGCTTGTCCCGTTATCTGGTCGACGGCAAGTAGTACTAAAGCGATAAGGGCGAAGGTGATGCTGGCCGGGGCGTTATACCTTATTTTCATGTTCTTTCATAAAGTAGTCTCTGCCCGGTGAAAAGTCAAGTTCCTCCGTCTTGCTGCCTGCCGTGGTGTTCAATGTACCAGTCGATAATTTTACGCGAAATACTGCCGGGGCCGGGCAGATTCGGCAGGGCGTCCGGGGAAAACCACCGGGCATCGGTAATTTCCTCTCCGTCGGGGCTAATAGTCCCGGCTTTGAAATCTCCGATAAGGCCGATCATCAAAGAATGGGGAAAGGGCCAGGGCTGGCTTCCGAAATAGCTGATTTTTCCCACATGTATACCCGTTTCTTCATATACCTCCCGGCGCGCGCACTCTTCGATTGTTTCCCCCGGCTCCATGAAGCCGGCAATAAGGCTGTACAGTCCTTCGGGGAACCGCGCGTTGTGCCCTAAAAGCAGTTTCCCCTCCCGGAGAACGGCAATAATAATTGCCGGGGCAATTTGCGGGAAAATCTGCAGGCCGCAGGCAGGACAGATCTTTGAATGTTCGGGACGTATCCCCTGAAGCGGTCCGCCGCACTGCCCGCAATAGCGGTGGGTCGCGTCCCAATACAGGAGCTGATACGCCTTCGAGGCAAGAAAAAAATCTCCGGTTTCCGCGGCACGCGCGTAGGCCCGAAGATGGGTAAACTCAAAACCCTCCGGTGCCGGCGCCTCGGTAAGATACAATTCGGCCCGGCATGCCCTCCCGTCAAAATTTCGCAGTTCAATCGTGCTGTCCGCCGGGGTGTTGTCCGGCAGCAAGGTCATCGGAACGGGGGCGTCGGCCGCGGGCAGACGCGCGGGTCCACCCTTGGAAACAAGGATGTGTTCCCGCGTAAAAACCAATCTGGATACATGCCTTTGCACTAGTTGCCCTGCTGTTCCTGGTTCCATAGATATTGCAGCGGGTCCTTGGCGACCCCCTTCATCCGGATTTCAAAGTGGACATGGGGACCGGTGCTGTAGCCGGAATTCCCGGACAGGGACAGCGGTTCACCCGCTTCCACTTTCTGTCCCGTTTTTACGAGAAATGATGTCATATGGCCGTAGCGGGTGACCAGATCATTGCCGTGAGAGATAATCACCAAATTCCCTAAAACGGGATCGTAGCCGGTATAGGCCACGGTGCCGCTTTTATAGGCATGGACCGGTGTTCCTAAGGGGGAGCTTACATCGATGCCGTAGTGGAAACGGCCCCATCGCGGTCCGAAATGGGAGGTAATGACGCCTACCCCCGGCGGCAGAATGGCGGAGGCGACAAGTATGTCGTCCGGGGTGCGGGCGGTCCCCATCCTGACAACAGCCGCTGTCGGAGGGCGGAGTTCCTCGGTTTTTACTATTTCCCTGTTGTCGAGAAGGCCGTTGACCATTTTTATCCTGGCGGTAATCTGTTCCTCTCCGAAGCTCCCTGCCCGTTCGGTTATTGCTTCGGTCCTGTACAGTGCCGGGTCCGCTTTTACAATTGTTCTGTATTGAATCCGCCTATTGTATTCCCGGGTATATTCGGCGGTAACTGTTAAAAAGGGTTTTGGTACAATCAGGCTCAGGGTGTCGCCGGGGTAGATGTAATCGGGCCGTATTTCCGGATTCGCACGGATAATTTCGTCCATCGAGAGGCCGTGCTCCCGGGCTATCGACCAGATGGTGTCATTCGGTACAACGGTATATGTTTTTTCCTCGAGCGTTCCCTTTTGAAGGTAGCGGACGGCCTCCTGCCGGGAAAGAATATCGTCCCGATTGAAAATCCCCGGGTCAATTACCGGGTTTTCCCGTACCGATATTGTTAGATCGAAAATTTGTTCCGTTTCATTCGTCTTTTTCGGGACCAATTCGTCTATAATCTGATCAATGACTGCTTCACAGCTTGTCTCGTCCGCGAGGACCGCCAGAATCCGTCCTTCGGCTTTGATACAGTATCCGGGTTTATGTTCCGCTGCAAACAATTTCAAGGCCTCGACGGTGGATTCGACCTCTTTTTCCGGCTTCCGTACCGCGGTTTCCACGTAGGATAGCCCTTCTTTCATACCGGCATCGGTAAAAATCCACCGGTCTTCCGGCCCAAACCGGTCTTTTAGCTGATAAAATGCCTGTTTCGATTCAATCCAGCCGAAATCGGTATCATTATAGGAGACAACGACCCCGGTCCGCGGTTCGGGGACCGGGACTTCGATATTGCTCGATACCGCCGGAGGCGAGTAGAGAAAAAACAGTGTAATAATTACCGTTGCAATGGCCGAGGGAAGAAAGTATCCCGCGTTATCGAAAAGCCGTTTCCTGTTTCGGAAAAACGTGCCGATATCCCCGATACCGTGTTTTTTTGTACTCACCCTGGATTTGTAAAAATAGATGATCAGCCGGACTTTTATGTTGTAGAGCAGTTTTTGAAACCATATCCGCTGATCGTAACGGTGCATGGTTCATTTTACATTAATGTGATTGTTTCTTCCAGATATTTTTTGATAATTTTTTCGAACATTTCCGAGCCCGCGGCGTGCATCAGGTTGTTCCTCAGTTCCCCGGAGCGGGGAAGCCCCTTCGTATAGGCTGCAAAGTGCTTTTTTATCTCCTTTGCCGCTGTTTTCTCCCCTTTCCGCTGCAGCAGATAGGTATAGTGCCTCCATGCCGTTCCCATTCGCTCCGCCGCCCCGGCCGGGGGAGGCTCGATGCCCGTTGTTAGATATTCCTTTGTATGGCGGAACAGAAAAGGGTTTCCGATTGCTCCCCGCGCGAAAATGAGGCCGTCACATCCGGTTTCCCTGAAAAGGGCCTCGGCGTTCCGCGGAGTAAAGAGGTCACCCGAACCGATGACCGGCAGGGAAACCGCATTTTTCAGGATACCGATATGGCTCCAGTCGGCTGTCCCGCTGTACCCCGCGGTCCGTGTCCTCGGATGAAGACAGATCATCGCCGCGCCCCCTTCGACTGCGGCCTCCGCGGTTTCCAGGTAGTTTATCGATGAAGCGTCCCAGCCTGTACGGATTTTTACACTAATCGGTATACTCCCCCCGCCTCTCCGCAGGGCCCGGACAATCGCGGTAATCTGTTTCGGGTCGCGCAGCAGCGCCGCCCCGGCGCCGTTTTTTACCACCTTCGGGACGGGACAGCCGCAGTTGAGGTCGATAAGGGCCGGCTGAAAAGCCCTGCATTTTTCAGCTGCCTTTTCAGCTGAATCGGGGCTGGAGGTAAAGAGTTGTATTCCGTAGTTGGCCTCTTCCGGCGCACGCTCGAGTAAATCCGCGGTTTTTTTGTTGTCCCGGACCAGTCCCTCGGCGGAAACCATTTCGGTATAGGTAAAGCACGCGCCGTTTTCAACGCATACCGTCCGAAACGCGGTGTCGGTAAACCCCGCGAGGGGCGCGAGAAAGAGATTGCAGGGCAGCGTTATTCCCGGTAATTCTATAGGATGCAGATACTCATTCGGGTACATTGAAAAAACGGAGACTGTTCTGATAGAGCGTTTCCGATAATTCTTCCAAAGGAATTTCCCGCAGTTCCGACAGAAATTTCGCGGTCGATTCGAGATATACCGGTTTGTTCCGTTTTCCCCTGTATTCCGCGGGGATCATGAAGGGACTTTCCGATTCAATGAGCATCCGCTCTAAGGGCATATTTTTTGCCGTTTCGTGCAGGTTTCGGGCATTCCGGTAAGTAACATTTCCCGCGAAGGAAATATAGAGGTCCAATTCCAGTGCTTTCTGGGCATATTCCCAGTCTTCGGAGTAGCAATGGAGAATTCCCCCTTTTTCAGGCAGTTTCTGCTGCAGAATCTCCAAAACATCCTGGCCGGCTTCACGGTTGTGGATTATGACGGGATAATGCAGTTTCTCCGCCATTTCGAGCTGCCGGATAAACAGTTCAATTTGTGAATCCTTGTTCCCGAATTTGCGGTAATAGTCGAGCCCGATTTCGCCGATGGCGACGACCCGGTCCATTTTTATCCCTTTTTCAATTTGTTCTTCCCAGGACTTTCCAGGATGAGCAACTTCCGAAGGGGAGACCCCGATACTGTGATACACGTTGCTTGCGGTGGAAAGATTTTCATATACCTGAAAAAAATCATGCAGATTATTGCAGATACTGACAATATGCAGTACACCTGCCTGCCGTGCTTCCTGAGTAATAATTAACTGTTCGATCGGGTCTTCATTAATAAGCCCGATGTGTGCGTGAGTGTCGAAAAAACGCATGATACTTCCAATTATGTTGAGAATTTTAAAATCAGACACT
Organism: uncultured Spirochaetales bacterium; assembly: GCA_964440465.1. GTDB lineage: Bacteria > Spirochaetota > Spirochaetia > SPDA01 > CAZSGZ01 > CAZSGZ01. Next base: position 29,235 of record CAYTSI010000009.1, on the reverse strand, counting down.
GAACAATACCATGTTGTAGCTAGGGAGTCAATAACTATTTGACAAATGTTTTACTACATGATAGCCTTGTGAATTGAAGGTTGTAGAAATCATATATAAGGAAATTAATGTTTGTCACCCGTTAATCAATACAAGAAAATGGAAAACCGTGCGGCAGAAGCCTTAGCAAAGGGCTTTTCAGTAATTGGTTCCGCCATCGGGAATTTTTTTAAAAATCTCTACAAACTGGGAAAACAGCGGTTTACCGTTATGTTTATACCCCATTCCGAGAAAAAGATTTTTAACTTCCGTATTTCCGTTTTCTCTCTGGTTTTCCTCTGTCTTCTGTTAGCGGGGGTCCTGGTGGCTTTTTTCATGTCCAGCACCACGTTCAGCGGGTTGTCACGGATGCTGAACAAGAAAACCGAAACTCTTGACAGCACCGAGGCCAGCCTTGAAATACTCAGGGATGAAATTGCAAATCTGCAGACGGTCGCCCGGGATTTCAAATCGAGTTTGGGACGGACCCTGGAAACGCTTGAATTAAACCAGCAGGCGCAGGGGACCTCGGAAACCGGCGTTGCGGGCGATCTCACCTCATTTATCAATTTCAATGCTTCCGATGAAGGAATTATGCGGGAACTGAATGACCTGCAGAGTATTTCATCACTTATGGAAAATACTTCCAATTCATTGGAAAAAATTACCGATTTGCTCGTAGCTCACGGAGACCTGCTGAAGGAACTGCCGTCTCTCTGGCCGTTAGGTGAAGGAAAAGGGCGTATTACCACCCGTTTCGGACCTTCGGAGCATCCCTTTACTAAAAAATTATACCTTCATAAAGGGACCGACATTGCTTTTAACATCGGCTGGCCCGTGTTGGCCACTGCCGACGGAAAAGTTGTTGAAAACAAATTCGAACCAATGGGGTTTGGAAATTATATCGTCATTCGGCATAAATACGGGTTTTACACTCAATATGCCCATCTCAACCGGGTGTACGTAAGGGAAGGAGATATTGTCTCGCAGGGACAGTTGGTAGGGGAAGTCGGCACCACCGGTTTAAGTACCGGACCTCACCTTCATTATGAAGTGAGAATCGGTTCACAGGTAGTCGATCCTGAGCGGTATTTAAGCATCACGAATAAGATGTATGAAATAGCGGAATACTAGGACAAGAACAGATGGGCGATCATATTGTTGAAGACGATGCGTTTATTAACTCAATTGTCGGAGAAGGCACCCGTTTTCGGGGAGAGCTCGACTTAAATGGGCTGCTCCGCATTGACGGAGACTATTCCGGTATTATTAGAACTCCCGATAAAGTCCTGGTGGGAAAAAACGGCCGTGCCGAATGCTCGATCTATGCCGGAACGATCGTTATCGGCGGTGCGGTAAAGGGAAATATCTATGCTTCCGAGAAAATTATTATTCTAACAACGGGAATGGTTGTCGGCAACATTACCACCCCCCGCTTAATTGTGGAGGAGGGGGTAATTCTCGACGGAGAATGCCGGATAGTAAAAGATGTAAATATTGTTATTGAAAATGAGGAAGCAGTCGAGCAGGAGCGGTACGACACCGGAGTCGAAGATACCGGCTTCCGCGGTGAAAGCTATCCGCTAAGTGCTCCGGAAGAGCGGCAGCCCGAAGAAGATCGGCAGCCCGAAAATGAAGAGCGGCAGCCTGAAAATGAAGAGGCGGAAAAGCAGGAAGGAAATACAATTACCGTATGGAACGGTTAGATATTGTTGGAGATTCCTCCCCCTATTTAAATGTAGATAAAAAAAAGAAGAATACAAGCCGCAAAGCAAAGGGAAAAAAGGTGTTTTCCGGCACCCTTGCCGGCGCCCGGGAACATGATGAAGAACAGCAGCTTCGTTCCATTTTCGCAATTTCGGAGGGCAGGCAGGTTGATCTGGAGGAAGCCCTCGACGATATTCATGAGATCGGGGAAGAGCTCAAGGACAATCCGAAACTTTCCCTGGTAAAGGATTACCGCCGGGCGGTCGGCGCCTTTGTCCGGTATGTGGTGAAAAACGGTTTTTCCCTGGAAAAGCACAAACTGCGGGGATTTAAAGTACTGAAAATTCCAAAGGGGCAGCAGCCCGAGTTGACAGTTATCCGGATAGTTGATAAAAAACTGGACGAATTAGCCAGGCAGATATTGGAAAACCAGAAAGACCAATTGGAAATACTGCGCCGGATTGATGAAATTTACGGTATTCTCGTAGATATTACAACTTGAACGTCCGGGCACTGTAGAGGAGGCCGAAGTGAGCAGCCGGGAGATAACAGCGGAAGTTTTCCGCGTTAAAGTAATACATTCAAGCGAAACAGAATTGTGTACCTGTGAGGAGGATGTTACCCTCCGGGTCAATGATATTGTAATTGTTCCAACGAAATACGGTAACGATTTGGGAAAGGTCCTCGGTGCGGTACATCTGGCGGATGAAGATAAAGATGAAGAGCTGCAGTCGATTGTCCGGGTCGCGACGGATGATGATCTGAAACTGTTCGAAGAAAACAAGGAAAAAGAGCGGAAGGCCCTGGAAATTTGTAAGGAAAAAGTGGAAGCACGGAAATTGGAGATGAAACTCGTTTCCGCCCATTATATTCCTGAAGAAACAAAGGTCCTCTTCTTTTTTACGGCGGAAAACCGGGTGGATTTTCGGGAGCTTGTGAAAGACCTCGTTTCGGTTTTCAAAATGAGAATTGAATTGCGGCAGATCGGCGTTAGAGACGAGTCCCGTGTTTTAGGCGGTGTCGGGGTCTGCGGCCGTCACCTGTGCTGTCACGGGGTAACGGATAAACTGCAGCCTGTTTCCATTAAAATGGCGAAGGAGCAGAACCTCTCCCTCAATTCAATGAAAATTTCCGGACCCTGCGGCAGGCTGCTCTGCTGTCTGGCGTATGAGTACGATCAGTACAAAACAGCAAAGAAAAACCTCCCTTCCGAAGGGTCGAAGGTCTTTTTTCAGGGGGAAAAGTGTAAAATCCAGGACATCAATATTCTGACACGGGTAATTCGAGTCGTCGATGCGGACGGAAAATCTATGGAAATTCCCGTTCAGTGTTTCCGTTTTAGCAAAGAGGACAACTCCTGGTACGCGGAACAAATGAGCTGCGAAGATGTTGACGCTGATGAGAAAAGATAGTACATTACGCGAAATATTGACAATTACTACGATTTTTACAAGGAGTACATAATGGCACAGGTAAGTAAAAACGCGCGGACAGGGACCGCGACGGAAAAATTTGACTGCCCCTGCGGCGGCGAAGTGAAAATGAAATCCGTTTTTTCCAGCGGTAAACTGAAAAATCTTGCTGTTTGTGAAAAATGCAAGAGGACCGAACGGAGACCGAAAGATTTTCGGTAAACCGGGACCCGGTACAAGAGAATACAGCTGCCCGGCGGTCATACGGCTGCCGGGCAGTTTTTTTATGCCCGGGCCCGGTCTCCCGTATTCCGCCAGCGGTCGAGCTGTTCCTCAATCAGCATTCGGGATTTTCGCACCACCGATTCTATTTCTTCTTTGCTCCTCGGCGGAGGGAAAAGATCAAGCGCGGCAAACTTGTACGACGCGTTCCGCATGTTGACAAACAGGTGGGACAGGCTCGAAATCATGTAACCGCCGTCCAGGGCGGCACACAGGACCGGCATTGGATGCCGGGTAAGGATCGAACGCATCGCTCCTAAGTGAAAATGTCCCAGCTCCCCTGTTTTTGACCGTGTCCCTTCGGGAAATACCACCGGACAGTAGCCTTCCGATGCAATTTTCCCCAGCCGCCGCAGTTCCCGCATCGTTTTTCTCAAATTGCCGCTCCGGCTTACCAATGCGTGGCGCTGCAGGCGGAAAAGAGGCGAAATACAGGGGATCCAGTGGGCAAGACTTTCTTTTGCCACGAAGCGGAGACGGTGACCCGCGAACGCGTAGAGAAGAAGAGCGATATCGACGAAGCTCTGATGATTGCTGATAATTAAAAAATACGGCGGAAGCCGGGCGGGCAGGCGGGGTCCGCGCTGAATTTTCATACCCGTGTAGACCCTGGCCAGGGTGAAGAGCCTGGCGGCGTACCGCGGCTCTTTGCGGTCCGCGAAATCGCGGGCAACGGGTACGCTGACGGTGGTCAACAGCCGCAAAATAAGGTCCCACACAACCAAGGAGGAAAAAAAACTGAGGAGAAAAATAATTCCGCCCACCTGCAAAGATTGCAATATTGAACGGGTCATGTCAATAAACTACAAATACTTGACAGGAAAAGAATTATCTGATAGCTTCAGGGCTCTGTTAGTAAAAATGGTAAAACCAAGTGGAGGTACACGCATTGGCAAATAGTAATTCGGCAGCAAAACGAAATAGACAGAACGAACGGCGGAGACTGCAAAATAAAACGATTAAAAGCAGGGTAAGGACCGGTATTAAACAGTTTTTAGAAGCGGTTGACGGTGACGATCCGGCTGCCGCTGAGCAAAAACTGCTTTCGGCGGAAAGCCTTCTTGATTCCGCCGCTCGAAAGGGTGTGTATCATAAGAATACCGCTGCTAGAACAAAATCGAGGCTGCATAAAAAACTCAACCCGCGCAAAACCGATTAGAGGTTTTTTTTCTGTGACCAGGGATAAGTTAACGAAAGCTGAAATTATCGAAAATATATATGAAAAAGTACCGGTCAATCGAAAAGACATTCATACCATTGTAGATGAATTTTTTGAAGAAGTAAAAAACGCGCTATCGGAAGATAAAGTTGTGGAGCTGCGGGGCTTCGGCACATTCGAAGTCCGGACTAGAAAAGGACGAAAGAAAGCAAGAAACCCCCGGACCGGGGAGACGGTAAGTGTCGGTGATCACGGTGTCGCCGCGTTCCGCCCGGGCCGGGAGTTAAAGCAGACTGTGTGGACCCTCCGGGAATAAGAATGGAACGGCGGAACACTACTCGGACCGGTATCGGCGCTATTCTCGCGGAATTAGGCCTGCTGCTCGCCGCGGCTGTTCTGTTTGCTCTTTCGTTTCCTTCGATGGCCGCGGAGGGGGGATTTTTCCCGCTGGGGTTTTTCGCGGTATTTCCGATATTTATCGTCATTCACAGAAGCGGCTGGGTCCGGGTCTTCATATACGGCCTGGTTTTCGGCTTTGCAAGCTATGCGTTGTTCAATTTCTGGCTGGTAAAGTTCCATCCTTTAGCGATCTTTATCGTACCGATTATCTACGCGCTCTATTTTCTCGTTCTCTTTCCCGCGCTGAAAATTGTCGATGCCCTTTTCCCCCGTTACGGATATTTGTTTCAGGCCGTTATCTGGGTGGCGTATGAATATATAAAATCGAAGGGCTTTTTGGGATATACCTACGGAATAATCGGGTATTCTCAGTATCCCTTTCTTCCGTTTATCAGGATAAGTTCTATTTTCGGGGTATGGGGAGTGTCTCTGCTTGTCGTATACCCTTCTACAGTTATCGGGAATGCCCTGAAAAAGGGGGTACAGGGGGCGGCGGATTTTTTAAAGGAACACCGTATTGACCTGCTGGTATATGCCGGGGTATTTATAGCCGCTGTTCTTTTCGGTATTGTATCAAAAGCCGACCTTCGGGATTCGAAGAAATGGCGGGTCGCGCTGGTCCAGCACAACGTCGATCCCTGGAAACATGATTATGAGGACGCTCTCGATATCCTTATCGATTTGAGCAGACAGGCGGCAGAACTGGACCCGGAAATAGTTGTATGGTCCGAAACCGCTTTTGTTCCCGCAATCGATTATCATACAAAGTACCGGCGGGACCGGGGGACCTACGAGCTGGTGCGGAGACTGAAGGAATTTCTCGCGGAGCAGGATGTTCCTTATGTTATCGGAAACGACGACGGCGTACTGAAGCGTGTCGGCAGGGAGGAACGGATAGATTATAACGCGGCCCTCCTCTTCGAGGACGGGGAAATTACCGAGCGCTATTGGAAGACGCATCTGGTGCCCTTTACCGAAAACTTTCCCTTCGAGAAGCGGTTTCCCCGTATATACAAACTGCTTGTCGAAACGGACACCCATTTTTGGGAAAAGGGAACAGAATATACCGTCTTCCATGCCGGGGGGGTGGCGTTCTCGACACCTATCTGCTTTGAAGATACCTTCGGATATTTGTCCCGGGAATTCATTCGAAACGGGGCGGAGGTAATTGTCAATCTAACCAATGACAGCTGGTCCTATTCGACGGCGGCAATGATGCAGCACATGTCCATGGCGGTTTTCCGCGCTGTTGAAAACAGACGCGGTGTGGTCAGGAGTACAAACGGAGGCATCACCTGTATTATCGACCCGAACGGCAGGACAACCGCCCGAATTCCACCCTTTACGGAAGGTTTTCTGGTGGACGAAGCAGTTGTCTATAATGAGGGGACAACTGCCTATACGGCATGGGGGGACTGGTTCGGGTTTGTCATGATGATAAGCGGATTCTGTATTCTCGCCGCGGGCGGATTGACAAGAATCCTGAAGTATAGGAAAATGAAAGCAACTGAGGGGGACCAGCAGCTTGGGCGATAAAACAAAGATACTGATTGTCGACGACGAACCCATGAATCTTGAATTTTTTGAAGTTATGCTCAGCAAACTCGGTTTTGAAGTGGAAATGGCCCAGGACGGCGAAGAGGCCCTGGAAAAAGTCCTCGGTTTCCGGCCGGATGTAGTTGTTTTAGACAATATCATGCCGAAATTAACCGGCTGGGAAGTTACGAAAATTATCAAATCCGATGAAGAATATGAAGAGGTGAAAAACACCCCGATCATCATGTTTTCAGCCATGGACGATGTGAAGGACAAGGTGGAAGGGTTTGAGCTTGGTATCGAAGATTACATAACGAAGCCCTTCAATTTCTCGGAAGTACTGGCGCGTATCCGGGCGGTGCTCCGGCACCGGGAACTGGCAAAGCAGGTTTTAAAGAAAGAACGTCATATTACGAAAGTCGAGTCCCTAAGCCAGTCTCTCCTTTACTTTACTGAGCACCTCAAGGAGCCGGTTGAGGGCCTCCTTACCAAAGCGCAGGACCTGGATACATCGGAGCCACAAAAAATAGAGATGTTTGTCAAACATGTAATCGGGGAGTGTGATCAGGTCTTAGCCACCCTTGCCGGTTTGAAGGACGAAATTCAGGAACTAAAGCAGAATATCGACCAAAAGCCGGTGAAGAGTGAAAAAATACTGGAAGATTTGGAAGAAAAATTTCAAAAGCAATTTGTCCAGATGAAGGAAACGGAGCAGCTCCGTTAGAAGGGGGAGTCTGTGATTACGGAACAGAAAAGAAAGGTGCTTGATCTCTTTAGTGAAGGGAGAAAACAGTACAAACTGATGGAGTTCGGAACGGCGGCGGATTATTTCAGGAAGGCCCTGGAAATCGATCCGAATGACGGTCCCTCAAAGGTATATCTGGAGAGATGCGAAGTGTATGTCGAGACACCTCCCCCGGAGGACTGGGATGGTGTGTTTGTAATGACAACTAAATAGCATGGCGAAAAGTAACGATAAAAAAAATAACGAGCGAATAACAACCACCCTTGGAACGGGCACCAAATTCAACGGTACCATGCGGTTTTCAAAATCTTTAAAGATTGACGGTAAATTTGAAGGGAAAATTGAAAGCGAAGGGTTTTTGTACATAGAAGAGGGCGCCGATGTTCGGGCCGACATCAAAGTGGGTTCTATCGTCGTCGGCGGAACTGTACGGGGTGACATATACGCGAAGGACAAGCTCGAAATGCTGTCCACCGGTCAGGTTTTCGGTAATGTACAGACCGCGAAACTGAAAATTGCCGATGGAGTTGTCTTTGAAGGGAAGTGTCAGATGATAAAAGAACCGGGAGAGGTTGATGTCTTCTCCACACCTGTTTTACAGTTGAAAGAGTCGGTCCAGAATATTTAGAAATAAGAAGTAGTCCGTGGTTCGGAAAACGGAAGAAAATATATTGTTCCTGTTACAGGAACGGAATGAAACCTGTGCTTTTGTGGAATCCTGTACGGGGGGGCTGTGTGCCGTGAAATTAACGGCAATCCCGGGCAGTTCCGATGTGTTCTGGGGCGGTTGGGTTGTTTATTCAAATACTGCAAAAATAAAACTCGGTGTTTCCCCGGAAACATTGAAACACTACGGCGCGGTATCGAAGGAAACGGTACTGCAGCTTGCGGAAAAGGGGAGAGAGCAGTCCGGGGCTTCCTGGTGTGTTTCCATTTCCGGGATAGCCGGTCCTTCCGGAGGTTCGGAGGAAAAACCGGCAGGCACGGTTTGGATAGGGCTGGCCGGCGGCACAATACGGCCGAAGGGATACCGCTTTCTGTTTACGGGTACGAGGGCTGCTGTGCGGGAAAAGGCAGGCGCCGCCGCGTTTATTTTATTGGAACAGCGGTTGACACATGAGTAGCATATAGTATTGACAGTTTTGGAATGTACCACTATAGTAATATATCCTGTTTATATTTCCGGCGACATCCATTCAATTATGTATATAAAAATAAATAAATAACTGGAGATTGTATTAATGGCAAAACGGAAGAGTACTGTTGAAACTCAGGATGACAATCTTGAATTAGGCCTCGAAGAAACGGAAAATCAGGCGAAACCCGATAATGTGGAGTCTGACTATGACTCTGAGTCTGAATCTGAATCTGCAAAAGGGACTACCGTTTCCGTAAAAAAGCGAAAAAAAAGTGAAAATTATAACGGTCCCGTGTCAAGCAGGGAGCCGGGGAATAACGTGCGGGAAAACGGGGCCGAAAACGGGCAGAAAAAGAAAATCAAGAAGAAAAAAATCCGGGTTGAACTGATTAAAGAACCGCAGGAGGAGGACACGGAAACGCCTCCGGAGGAGGATTCTTCCGGAGATAACGGACAGAGGATTGAAAAAAACAATCCCGGTCCGTCGTCGAAAAACAGCGGAAAAGAACAATTACGGATCAATGATCTTACCAGCATGCCCCTGCCGAAACTGCGGGAGTTTGCCGTTGAATTGGGAAAAAGCAGCGATGATGTTTCCGCGTTACGGAAACAGGAGCTGATTTTTGCTATACTTAAATCGCACACCTCCAGCGGCGGGGTAATTACCGCGTACGGTTCCCTGGAAATACTGCCCGACGGTTATGGGTTTCTCCGTTCGCCTCAAAACAGTTACCTGCCCGGTTCCGACGATATTTATATGTCGCCGTCTCAGATACGGCTTTTTAATCTGCGTACCGGCGATACAGTGGGCGGTCAAATTCGTCCTCCGAAGGACGGAGAGCGCTTTTTTGCCATGCTCAGGGTGGAGAAGGTCAATTATGATGAGCCGGCGGTTTCGCAGTCCCGGGTCCCCTTTGACAACCTGACGCCTCTCTACCCCCATATGCGGTTAAATATGGAAACCGCCGCCGGAGAGCCGTCAACACGGTTGATCAATTTGTTCTGTCCCATCGGAAAGGGTCAGCGGGGATTGATTGTCAGCCCTCCGCGGACCGGAAAGACGATAATTTTGCAGCAGATTGCAAACGCCATTACGGAAAACCAGCCCGAGGTCGACCTCATTGTTCTGCTGATCGATGAACGTCCCGAAGAAGTAACCGACATGCGCCGGAATGTCAACGGCGAAGTTATTGCTTCCACCTTTGACGAACAGGCAACCAGACATGTGCAGGTTGCCGAGATGGTAATTGAAAAGGCAAAACGCCTGGTGGAACACAAGCGGGACGTTGTTATTCTTCTCGATTCTATTACCAGGCTTGCCAGGGCGTACAACCAAACGGTGCCAACTTCAGGAAAGATCCTCTCCGGAGGTGTAGATTCCAACGCCCTCCACAAACCGAAACGGTTTTTCGGTGCCGCCAGAAACATAGAGCACGGCGGCAGTCTGACGATTGTCGCCACCGCCCTTATCGAGACGGGAAGCAGAATGGACGAGGTAATTTTTGAAGAGTTCAAAGGCACCGGAAATATGGAAATTAACCTGGACAGAAAGCTGGCCGACAGGCGGCTGTTCCCCGCGATTAATATCAAGAAGTCCGGAACGCGAAAAGAGGAACTTCTCCTTACCGAGGAGGAGCTGAATAAGATGTGGGTACTGCGGAAGGTAATAAATCCCATGGATGACGTGGAAATTATCGAACTGCTCATTGACAGGATGAGGAAAACCAAGAATAATAAGGCGTTCCTCCAGTCGATGAACACCGCGCCGCAGGATACGATTGGATAAAATATAAAAACACAAAGATCGGAGGATTTTATGAAACAAGGAATTCATCCAGAATATCAACATACAAAAATAACCTGTGCCTGCGGGAATGTAATTGAAACCCGGTCGACGGTAAAAGACATAGAGGTAGAAATTTGTTCCGCGTGCCATCCGTTTTTTACGGGCAAACAGAAATTGGTGGATACTGCCGGACGGGTTGAACGTTTTAAGAAAAAATACGGTATTAAAGAATAACGCTTTTTCGTACCTCCCGCACGCGCAGCATCACTAACACTGCAAGTAAGAGAAGCATCAGCAGATGGGGGAGGTAGTCTCCAAAACGGGTGTAAAATGTCAGCGTTTCTTCTTTCTGCACCGGAATGGTGCATCTAAGCGCTGCTTCCTCAAAAAACGGCATGGAATACAGCACTCTGCCATACGCGTCGATTACGGAAGATACGCCGGCATTTGTGCTCCGCACAAGGACCCTCCGGTTTTCAATGGCCCGGAAGTAGGCGGCGAGAAAATGCTGCGTTTGGGCTGAATCCCGCCGCGACCAGCTGTCGTTTGTCAAATTTATCAGCAGGTCGGCCCCGGCAAGAATAAAGCGGCGGTTAATGTATGGAAAGGCGTCTTCGAAACAGATGGGCGCGCCGAAGGTAACGGTCTTCCCGCTGTGCAGGGGCAGGGGAAAAACCGTATATTCCTTGCCGAGGGTCCAGCCGGCGGAATAGAGCCCCACGGCATTCTCAAAAAACCGGCGGACACCTTCAAGCTCCCAAAAGGGGACGTGCTCCGCGAAGGGGACGGGGTGCTGTTTGCCGTACAGTTCAATAATCCCCTTTTCCCCGTCCAGCAGGACAACCGCGTTCATATACCCGCCGCCCCTCTCGGGATGGCGCTGGGGGCTTCCGAGAAACAGGTACGTGTCGATGGAGTTGAGGAACTTCGCAAAGGGATCTTCCGCGGGGTGTTCCTGATAAAACGAGTAGTACTCGTCAAAGGGCCGCCGAAAGGACGTTTCGCTCCACATCACCACATCCACCGGCGGACCGGCTTCATCCAGGGCCTTTCGAGTCAGCTCCTGTCCAATCCGGAGACTTTCAATTTCATTCCCCGAGAGCCAGCTGTCGATGTTCTGCTGCACCATGACCGCCTCGATCTCGGCAGTAACGGGAATATCGCTGCCGAGGCGGTAGGAGCCGTACCCCGTACAGACAACAAGGAGGGAGGCCGCGGCGGCCCACTGGTTCCGGTTCCACTTCGGGACCCGTGCCGTTTTGTCTGCCGCGGTCCGCCTCCTGTCAACGATGAAAAGGGAAATGACTGTTTCGGCAAGGACCGCCTGAAAGAGGACGACGAGAAAGGAGACTCCCCACACACCGGTAATGTCCGCGATCTGTACAAGGGGAAGGAGGGGGGCAAATGGGTAGGCCATCAAGCCCCAGGGGAAACCGAGATATCCGGCGGTTTTGAAGTATTCGAACACCGTCCACGCCGCTGCCAGAATGAACGGCCGGAACACCGGTGAGGCCGCTGTAAACCTCTTGAGAAACGGGAAAAAGACCAAGAAATACAATGCGTATCCTATACTGGTCCCGGTTATTGTCCATACCGAAAAGTCCTGGAAAAAAGCAAGCCAGTAATAGGAGAGTACAGTGGTAAGGACACCAAAAATCAGCCCCATATACCCTGCAAGCCCCTTGTCGGGTGCAAGGACCAGCCCGATAAAGAGGGGGGTAAGACAGAAGAGAGACAGAAACCAGTTCCCGTAGATAAAGAGTTCATTCGGTATTGCCAAAAATACCGCAAAGGAGGAAACAATGGTAAGCGCGATAATCCGCGGCGAGAGATATTTCATCGGAAACCCCGTGCAAAAAAGTGTAAAAAAGTCACCGCATTTTGCCCCTTTTGTTGCAAATTACGGATTTTTACTCTATTATAATTTCCAGGAAAAAGCAAATGAGTGATATTGTTTCCCTTCACCGTAAAGAATACGGCTCAAGACCGGAAGTTATTTTTTCCGCCCCGGGAGTTATCAGTCTCTTAGGAGAATTGAACGATCTCAACGAGGGGGTCATGCTGCAGTTTGCCTTCGGCAGGCGGGTGCAGGTTGCCGTATCGAAGCGGAAGGACAGTTCTCTCCGGTTTTATGCCGCCGACTCTAACGAACGGAAACGGACAACCGTTACCAATTTAAAGTATAAGCGGGAAGACCGGTGGGCAAACTATCCGAAAGGGGTCCTCGCGGAAATTGCCGAGGAAGGACATAAATTTAAAGGCCTCAATTTTACAATTTTCGGTGAAATTCCCCAGGAAATCGGTCTCGGCTCGTCGTCGGCACTATGTACAGCTACGGCATATGCCCTGCGGGAATTGTATAAATACCCCTTTGGAGACAAGGAATGTGTCGAACTTGCAATGCGGGCGGAAACGGCATTCATCGGAAAGGCCGGTTCGATATCGGTGTTCATCACTTCCGCGTTAGCGAAGGGGAAAAACGCCCTGCATGTGGACCTGCGGGATTTAGGTTATGAGTATGTTCCTTTCAGGCATAAGGGCGTGCTGCTCCTATTAACAATTTCCAATGTGCCGAAGGTCTCATCGGAAGTTGAAATGCAGTATAGAAAGGACGAATGCGAGAAGTGTGTTGCTTATTTGAACAAAACCAGCGAGGGAAGGGTCCTTCGGGACTATAGTGTGGAGGATTTAAAACACAGTATGGGAATTGTACCGGAAAACACCCGCCGCCTCTGTATGCATATCGTTGAAGAGAACAGACGGGTACAGGAGGCGAAAGAAGCGCTCTTGAATAACGATATGGGGACCTTCGGAAGAGTGCTCAACAAATCTCACGAAAGCCTGCGGGACAATTATGAAATTTCGTGTCCCGAAATCGACTGGCTGGTAAAACGGGCCTGGGAGATGGAAGAGGTAATCGGTTCGAGGCTCATCGGTTCAGGATTCGGCGGCTCCACAATTACGCTGCTCCGGGAAGAAGGCCTGAAAGGGTACAACGAACGTCTGGAGGAATATGAGCGGATATTCGGTTTCCCCGCGGACACTATCGTCTGTGAGCCCTCCGAAGGGGTCCGGGCCGTGGAAGTGAAGGGATAGGTACCCGGTATGGTCATTTTAGTTACCAATGATGACGGGATTGAAAGTCCGGGGCTGCAAATTCTTGCCCAAGACCTGTCCCGGGAGCATGAGGTCTGGACGGTGGCTCCAAAGCATGAGCGGAGCGGTACTTCCCACGGAATAACAATGAAAGCGCCGGTGTGCATGCATCGCCTTGATGAGCGGGCATTCTCTATCGACGGAACACCCGCCGATTGTGTTATTTACTCCCTTTTAGGCGCCATTCCTGCCCGGCCGGATGTCATTATTTCGGGCATCAATTTAGGTCCGAATGTCGGTACCGACATACTCTATTCGGGGACGGCCGCGGCTGCACGGGAGGCCGCGCTGCATAAAGTCCCGGGAATTGCTCTTTCCATTAATGCTAAACAGGCCCCCTTTCACTTTCACGTCCTAACGGGATTTTTATCGGAGAATCTCCAGCTGCTGTTGGAAATGTGGCATCCGGACCATTTTATCAATATCAATGCCCCGAATATTGATACCGCCGGCCTGGATGTAGCAATTACCCATCCCTCACGGCGGGTATATAAAGACCGGATCGAAGGGTTTCGGGCACCGAACGGGGACACCTACATGTTTTTTGCCGGGGAAATACCCCAGGCCGAGGCGGAACAAGGATCGGATTGGGAAGCGATCTCAGATGGAAAAATGTCAATCAGCCCGGTGTTTCTTCATCCAATCAATCATGAACATGAATCTTTATATGATCCGGCCAAGTTTCGGCGGAGTATGTAATGGACGGAGCACTTTCCCAGGGGATCGAGCTGTACGGCAGCGGTAAATACCAGCTCGCCGTTGAAAAACTCCTGAATTCGGAGGAAGACCCGGCAAAAAATCCGGCCGTTTCCTACTATTTAGGCCTGGCATATACGAAACTGGAGAAATACGACGACGCGCTATTATATCTGGAGCAGGTTGTTACCAGTTCCGACAATATTCTTCATATCTACCAGTGCAGGATGATCTTAGGCTTTATCTACACCATCACCGAGCGGTATGAGCTGGCAAAATTCGAGTTCAACGAGCTGATAAAAGGCGGATATGAATCTCCCCAATCCTACGCGGCCCTCGGTTACATCGCTTTCGCGCGGAAAAAACCCGGCAGAAGTGTGGAACTCTTTGAGAAAGCCCTCGACTTGGACCCGGGAAATGTAAACGCCCAGAATTCGCTGGGCTATACCCTTGCCGATTTGGAACTGGAGCTTTCCCGGGCGGAAACGCTCTGCAAGCACGCGGTAAAGTCCCAGCCGAAAAACTCCGCGTATTTCGATTCCCTAGGATGGGTACTGTTCCGGCAGGGAAAGTATGAAGAGGCAAAAAGCCTGCTGCGGAAGGCATTGGACCTGGCGGGAAACAACAAAACCATTGCCGGACATCTCCGGGCGGTCATTGACGCTGAAAAAAAAGCATAAAGCTTTCCGTTAATACTCCGAATATAGAGGTAAGGAGTAGTAAATGGTTGCACAAGTAACAGCACCAATACAGCAAATTCATAACTCTCCTCCTCCAAAAGCACCCTTGATAGAAGAACGCGACATAAAAGCAATTCTGTATATGGGACTCCGCGGTGATATAGCGCTGCCGATTGAAAGCCGCAAGGTAGATATTTTCGCTTGAACAGTGTATATTTACAGTCGTGATTCTTCGTAAGGGATTGTGCCTCTGGTATATCGTAAGCTTATCCTTGTTACTCACCGTACCCGGTTTGTCCCTGTTGTCCCAGGACATCGATATGAATGTCGTATACGCCCGGGAGGAAAAACGGCGGGGAGTTAAGGCCTTTAACGGCGGCAATTTCAACAGGGCAATCCTTGCTTTTGAAAAGGCCCTTTCCTACACGCCGGAAAACGCGGACATCCAGGAATGGCTGGGAAAATCCTATTTCCGGTCCGGTTTTACCGAAACCGCGTTAAACATTTGGGAAGGAATTATCGGGTCGGGCTCGGGAACGCCGAAACTACAAAATTTGGTCAATGTTGTTGCCTACAGAAAAGGCCTGGGCAGAGAGCTCTACGACCGGGGGCGCTACGTTATCTCCGCCGAAATAGAAGGAAAGGAAGAAGACTACAATCTGTTTCTGCGGCCTAGCTCCGTTCTTACCATGGATAACGGAAGCTTTTATATTGTCGCGTATGGTTCCAACGAGGTGGTCCTTTTCGATACCAACGGGGCGCTTAGAAAGCGGCTGCGGGGCGGTCTGTACGGTTTCGATCATCCCTTCGATATAGCCGAATCCGGGGACGGAAATTTTTTTGTTACCGAATTCGAGGGCGACCGGATAACCAAGTGCAATCCCGACGGGTATGTCATTTCCTCGTTCGGTGAATCGGGTTTGCGGGAAGGGCAGCTGATGGGGCCGCAATTTTTAACAACCGACGGGAAAGGTTATCTCTACGTTACCGATTACGGCAACCGACGGGTGAGTAAATTCGACGAAGAGGGAAATTATATTCTCTCCTTTGGCCGGCCCACCCTCCGTTTCGAAGGACTCCGCGCTCCTTCGGGTATTGTCTATAAGGACGGCCGGGTATATGTGGCGGACACGGCGAAAAAATTAATTGCGGTGTTCGATGAAAGCGGTAATTTCATCTCGACCCTCGGACAGGGGGCTTTTCATGCTCCCGAGGGCATATCCCTCTTTGACGATACCCGTCTGCTGGTGGCTGATACGGACCGGATCGTTACCATTGATCTTGCAAGCGAGCAGGTAACTGCTGTTTCAGATTTGGAGGGGAACGGGGAAAAAGTCCTCCACGCGGAGCTGGATGAAAACGGCAACATTATTTCCGTGGATTTTACCAGGGGGAACATAGCCATCCTGTCCGAACTTTCCAATCTATATGCCGGACTTTTTGTGCAGATCGACAGGATATATTCGGTAGACCATCCGCGGGTCCTCCTTTCCGCGACGGTTTCCACCAGGCTGGGAAATCCGGTCACCGGACTGGACGGGAGAAATTTTATCCTTACCGAAGGATATTTGCCCGTTGGAGACCAGCAGTTTCGGCACGGGGTAAACGAGGCAAATTATATCGATGTAACCCTCCTTATCGATAGATCTCCCGAAATGGAGCGGTACGGGGACCAGCTTTCCGAGGCGACGGCCATGATATATGATTTTCTCGGCGAAAACGGAAGGGTCCGGGTCGTATCAGCCGGAGAAACCCCGGTTGTAACGGCGGATGAAAATTCCTCCCGCTCCGACATTATTGCCGCCGTGAGGAATGCCGACGAGGCCGAGGATTGGCGGTTTGACTTAGGACTCCGAATGGCAGCCTCCGAGCTCTTTACCGGTACCGCCCGAAAAGCAGTTGTATTTTTAACCCACGGGAGGGTACCCGACGACGGTTTCCGCCAATACGGACTCCTAGAAAGTAAGCAATTTCTCGAAAATAACCATGTGCCCTTCTACTGCGTTACCCTTTCACCGGAACCTGCCGTTGAAGAAATAAACTATTTATGCCGGGAAACCGGGGGAAAGCAGTTTTACCTCTACGAACCGGCGGGAATACGGCCCTTAGTGGACCATATGCTGGAATCACGGAAAGGAACATATTATTTTACCTACAGGTCGCCGACCTATGCCGATTACGGCAGGGAGTATATACCGGTTGAACTCGAGGTGATCCATTTTAAACGAAGCGGACGGGATGAATCAGGATATTACGCCCCCTTACAGTACTAAAACGAACAGTACGAAAACCGAAAAATGGGAATTATACTGCAAAGGCTGCGGGATTTGCTGTTATGAAAAAAAGCGCAGTCTCGTAACCGGCAAGTTTTACACCGATTTTACTTCACCCTGTAAATATCTGGATGAGAAAACGAAGCGATGCACCGTATACGAATACCGCTTTGCCGCTTCAAAAACGTGTAAAAAAATGACGATATTTCATGCCCTCTTTGCCGACTTCCTGCCCCCCGCCTGCGGCTATGTGGAGCATTTTAGAATATGGCGAAGATCCTCCAGGCGTCTTCCCGGCCGTCGAAAACAAGATAATAACCGGTAAGTGATTCCCAAAAGGGGAACGCCTCCCCGATATCGGTATCAAAGTCCATCTTTACCTTGTATGCTTTGCCTCCGGGATGGGTAACCTCAACCGATTCACTAATTGCAAAATTGATCCGCCGCGTCCCGAGTGTTCCGAAATCGTAGTCTTCAAAGTATCCTTGAAATGTTGCAACCAGCTCGTCCCGGCTTACATCTCTGCCGAAGGGGATATTCAGAAAGGGGTCTGTAAAATAGCGGCTGGCAGTTCTCGGCTTCTGATTGGCAAACGCCTGGACGCAGGCCACCATGGTGTCTTTGATGCTCTCGTGGGGGCTGATGATAGTTGCCACATCCGGCGGAAGCTGCTGGAAGGCGAAAATCAGCCAGTTTTCCCCTACCGCGCGGAAGAAAAAGGTGAGCCGCGACGTGTCGTAGGGCAGATATTCCCCGAAATACTCTTCCGCCCCGGCGGCAGGCTGAATTTCCGCCCGCCATATATGTCTGTCTACCGGGCTTACCTGAATTGCCTGCAGGTCCGCGATCTGTGAAGGGGGCAGTGAGGAAATTTCCTCCTGCAGAAACAGGTACTGTATTCGCGCGTTCAGCTCCGCTTTCGGTATCCCCGAAGGAATATCGGGCAGATAAATCCGGTTGTCTACAACATCGAGCATTGTTTCCGCGTTCTCCGTAAAAAATCCCCGTAAAAATTTGGAAAACTGATATTTTACCGCGTTTTCGGCGGTAACTCCCGTCGGGACAGGGTTGAAACGGGGCTGCCAGGTGCCGATGATTTTCGCTTTTTCCCTGGCAGGTAGTTCCTGAGTTTCGATTTGGCCGGACTTGAGGTCGGGGAATATTCTGTAGGCCATGGCGATAAAATCTTCACCCTTTTCAATTTTACCGACATCTTTGTACTGTTCTCCTACAAGGTAGTAAGCTTCAGCCATTTCTTTCCGCTCCTGATATGTCAGCTCTTTGTAGAACTGAGACCATCCTACAACGGGGATGAGGCAAATGAGAATTATAAATATAAATATCCTTTTCACGGTCTTCCTCCAGAAAACAGCATTATATGGTAAAGTATAATAGAAAGCGGCATTTTTTGCAAAGGATTACGAAATAGTTTTTCCGATTCCGGTTTCCTAAGCCCGGTTTTTCTTTTATACTGGAGGGAAAATGAGGAATTTCGAGGAAGGTATATTCAAAAGCGGCGCCCCCTTCATTATGGGAGTAATCAACTGTACTCCCGATTCATTTTATTCAGGCGGCAGAGACCCCGGTGTGTCGGGCGCTCTGCGGACCGCCCGGCGGATGATAGATGAGGGGGCGGATATTCTCGACATCGGCGGGGAATCGACCCGCCCCGGATCCGCCTATATCGACGCGGAGGAAGAGAAAAAACGGATCATCCCGGTCATCGGAGGAATTCGGGAAATGTCCGGTATACCCGTGTCCGTTGACACCAGGAAAGCGGAAGTCGCGGCGGCCGCGCTGGATACGGGGGCGGACATTATCAACGATATTTCCGCGTTAGAAGATGACGCGGCCATGGCCCCCCTGGCGGCGGAGCGGAACGTCCCGGTCATCCTCATGCATAAAAAGGGGAACCCCCTTACGATGCAGCAGCGGCCCTTTTACGATGATCCGGTGAGGGAAATTACCGAATATCTGCAAGGACGCGCGGCAACGGCGGTCAGCAGCGGAATCGACGCGAAACGGATCGTTCTTGACCCGGGTATCGGCTTTGGGAAACGGCTGGAAGATAATCTCGCGCTGATCCGGTCCATCCAGACACTATCGGCCCTCGGGTACCCGGTCCTTATCGGAGCTTCGAGAAAAAGCTTTATCGGCACACTGTTAGGCGGGCCGGGTGCTCCTCTTCCCCCGGAAGAGCGGCTTGTCGGGACGGTTTCCGTCCATATGTGGGCCTTTTGGAAGGGGGCGTCGATAATCCGGGTCCACGACGTACGTCCCCACGCGGAAATGCGGACAATTTTCAACGCCCTCCGCGGCGGCGGGGAGGAATAGACGTGCAGTGGCTTTCGGAGATCTATGTTTTTCAGGCGGTCATTAAGCCGGTATTAGACGTACTCATCCTCGCTTATATTATCTACAAGGCCCATCAGATCCTGGTCCAGACAAGAGCGGTACAGCTCGTGCGCGGGGCCTTCATTATCGCGGTGGTTTACGCTCTGGCATTCTTTCTGAAACTGGAGACGCTTTTATGGATTTTAAACAGGCTGGCAACGGTAATTGTCATCATTATTGCGATTGTTTTTCAGCCGGAACTGCGGAACCTGTTTATGCGCATCGGACAGGGCAACTGGTTTCGGCTCTCTTCCCGGTCGAGGCCGCAGCATTTGGACAGCGTTCTCAATGCCCTGGAAATTCTTGCCGACAGGAACCGCGGCTGTCTCATTGTCTTTGTCCGGAAAGTGGGCTTGAAAAACATCATCGAAACGGGGACAAAGCTGAATGCCGATTTATCATCGAGTATTATCCTGACGGTTTTCGGCCACGACACCCCCCTGCATGACGGGGCGATGATGATGTATTCCGGAAAAATTATTGCTGCCGGCTGTTTCCTGCCGCTTTCGGAACAGGCCGATATCCGCAGGAGTTTCGGCACCAGACACCGGGCGGCCCTCGGGCTCGCGGAAGTTTCGGACGCGGTAATTTATATCGTTTCGGAGGAGACCGGCGCGATTTCCATGGCGTATGACGGAAAACTGTATTACGATCTGCCCATAGAAGAGGTCCGACGGAGCAGTAAACGGATACTCAATGTGCGGGAAGAACCGGAAGAAGTAATCGAGGAGACCCCGATTGAGGACTAGACGATTTTTTGAACGTATTTTAGAAAACTGGCCGGCAAAAATTATCTCTTTAGCCGTAGCGCTGGTACTGTTTCTCTTTTACCGAATTGTCAATTTAGAGGAGCGGTTTTTCAATGTCCCCTTATCGATTGAAGTCCCGGAAAATTTTACCGTCTCGGGAAAATACCCGCGGTCGGTCCGGATAACCCTTCGGGGCAGGGAGGAGGAAATATTTCACATTCTAGAAGAAGATATCATCGCGTCGGCGGACTTGTCCGGATATGCAAACGAAGGGGAATATAAGGTCCCGGTGCGGATTGATAAAAAAAACACCGCTGTTCGGGAAGAATCGATAGAGGTTACCGTCGAACCCTCGGAAGTGGCCGTTGCTTTAGAGCGGACAATGAGGAAAAGTCTTGACGTGCTGCCCTCCGTTTCGGGATATCCCGCTAAGGGATATGAGCTTAGTCAGTATTTTATAACGCCGAGTACCGTTGAGCTGAAAGGGCCCGCGAGTAATGTCGGTGAGCTGGAGCGGGTCCTGACCGAAGAAATCAATATTGACGGAAAGACCGAAACTTTTACCGTGAGGATTCCCCTCGATCTCGATGAAGAGGTTTCGGTCATTTCCGGAGAGAAGGTGGTGGAATTCCACGGTATTGTCCAGGAGCGTGTTATCCTGAAAACATTTGAAGATGTTGACCTGATAACCCTCGACTTAGAACCCGAGTTCACGATTGAAAACAGTGTGCAAAGCGGCTCGATACAGGTGCAGGGGACACAAAATTATCTGCTGGAAACAGAACCCGGACAGCTCCGGCTTGTCGTGGACTGCAGTGAGGTCCGTTTTCCCGGGACCTACACCCTAACGGTCAAGCCGGATGTACCCTTAGGGCTCCTCGTATTGAATTACAGACCGCAAAATGTTACTTATATCATCAGCAGAGAAGAGGAGGGGGAGGAGTGATCCTGGGTGTCGGCTTTGATATGGTCGAGGTCCGGCGGATGGATGCCTGGGTTGCGCGGAAAGGTCTGGCGAAGAGGTTTTTCCATCCGGAGGAACTGGAAGACATGGAAAAACAGAATAAATGGAAGGCCCAATCCCTCGCGGCGCGGTTCGCGGCAAAGGAGGCCTTTGGAAAAGCCTTAGGGACCGGTATTGCCGGTTTCTCCTTACTGGATGTACGTGTTATCAGCGGGGCAAAGGGCAAACCGGTCCTGCGGCTGTACGGAAAGGCCGCGGAACTGCTGGAGGTTTTCGGCGGTTCCCGAGTGTTTCTTTCTCTCAGTCATGAAAAGACCTATGCCGGGGCCGTGGTCGTTATAGAAGGAAAAGAGGGGGATGCGGAATATGGCTGAAGAGGCGCGGAGTAAATTATCGTTTTTTTCTAAAGAACCGGTCCCCTGTCCGGTATGTGAAGCAAATGTATACCGCGAGGAATTTCGGACCGGCGGCGGCAGGCTGATCGCGGGGGACCTTACTCCTGAACTGAGGCGGAAGTACGAGCCATCGAAAAAGTATGGCCCCGTTTATCCTCTTATTTACCCGGTAATGACGTGCCCGGACTGTTACTACTCCGTTTTCCCGAAGGATTTCGATTTCCCCGCGGGAGAACTGCAGTCACTCTTGGAGAGGGATACGGAACGCCGGAAGTCCGCTGTCGGAAAGGTTTTTGATTTTCTGGAATTTGAGGAACCGAGAAATTTGAAAGAAGGAATCGCTTCCTATTTTTTCGCGATGATGTGCTACGATCTTTTTCCCCACGATAAGAGCCCGACAATCAAGCGGGGAATCTGTGCTCTCCGGGCGGCCTGGCTCTCTTCCGAACTTCACCGGGCATTCCCGGGAGACAATTACGACTATTTGGGAAATATCTTTTACCGAAAAGCGCGTTTTTACTATACAATGGCTGTCGAGTATGAACAGAACGGGAAAGAAGGAATGGCCGCCGCGGGGGCCTTAGGGCCGGACTTGGACAAAAATTACGGCTATGACGGGGTCCTCTACCTGGCCGCCTACCTGGAGTATACCCACGGCCCGAAAGAGGACCCGGAAGCAAGAAAACGGGCATTGGAAAGCGCGAAGCGGACGGTTGCGCGTATTTTCGGCATGGGCAGGGCCTCGAAGAATAAGCCGGTGGTTATTCTGGAAAACGCGAAGGAACTCCACGCTGCAATCGGCGAGGAAGTGGAGAGCCTTAAGGAATGAAGCCCCTCCGCAATATACGGCTTCTCATTGCGTATGACGGCACCTGTTTCAGCGGCTGGCAGGTCCAAAAGAAGGACCGGACCGTTCAGGGAGTATTAGAAAACGCCCTCGCGGGAATGCACAAACATCCGGTGGGCATTACCGGAGCGGGCCGTACCGATTCGGGGGTGCATGCCCGGGGGCAGGTGGCCAACTTTACAAGCGACCTGGCGGGTATTCCCGCGGAAAAATACGCGGATGCTCTCAATTCTGTCCTGCCGAAGGATGTCCGGATACTGGAAAGCGGGGAAGTACCGAAGGCATTTCATTCCCGTTACGACGCGAAATGGCGGACCTACCGGTATTACATTCTGCCGGAAGGGAAGGCATATCCCTGGCAGCAAAATTACTGTCTTCCCGTCAGGAAGCGGCTAAATGTCCGCCTCCTGGCGGAAATGGCGGACTGCTTTCTCGGCACCCATGATTTCACCACTTTTTCCGCGGCCGGGTGTGATGTAAAATCGACGGAGAGGACGGTCCGGACCTCGGTGTTTTTTGTAGAAGGACGGTATTTGGTGTATCAAATCCGGGGAAACGCGTTTTTGTGGAGAATGGTACGGTCTATTGTCGGAACGCTTCTGGAACTCGAGAGCGGCGGTAAAGGGCCGGGTGAGGCCGCGGCCCTGCTCGCTTCCCGGGACCGGGCCCGCGCGGGCACGACCGCGCCGCCCCGGGGGCTTTTTTTACACAGCATAGATTATGGAGGGGAACATGGCGGTGACGAGGAATGAACTGCTGCGGAAATACTGGGAACTGCTGCATAACGCGGCCGATTTTATGGAATGCGGTTACCGCCGGCCCCGGCGGGTCCCGGTGCCCGTTCCGCGGGAACGCGGCCGGCTGGAAATAACGGAAAAGACGGCCGCCCCGGAAGAAGGTTTGACGCAAATTGCCGAGGAAGTGGCGGTGTGCTCTAAATGCGGCCTGCATACCGGGCGCACGCGTACGGTCCCGGGGATGGGGGTGATGGGACCCCTTGTTATGTGCATCGGTGAGGCCCCGGGGGCCGACGAGGACAGGACCGGCAGGCCTTTTGTCGGCAGGGCGGGGCAGTACCTGGACAAATGGCTCGATGCCGTGGGTTTGTCCCGGGAAAAAAACGTCTTTATTGGAAATATCATTAAGTGCAGGCCCCCGAACAACAGAGATCCTCATCCGGAAGAGATGGAGGCATGCCTCCCCTTTCTGAAACGGCAGATAGAAATTATCCGGCCGAAAACCATCCTTACCTTAGGCAGAATTTCATCCCAGGTGCTGTCGGGGCAGTCCAAAGGGATCGGGGCCCTTCGGGGGACTACCTTCCAGTTTATGGATGTTCCCTGCATACCGACATACCACCCCAGCGGGGTTTTACGGAACCCGGAATACCGGAAACCGGTTTGGGAGGATTTACAACGGCTGCGGGAAATTTTTTCACATGCCTAGGTACATCGATGTTGTATTCAATATTCCCGTTAACCGCGCTTTTACCTACGCGGTAGAGGACGGCGCGGTTTGCGCCGTTGGACAGCGGGTAAAGGCGCCCTTCCGGGGACGGAAACTGACGGGGTTCGTTATCGGCGGGTCGCAAGGGCCCCCGGAGGGCGGCTACAGGGTAAAAACCGTCGAAAAGATAACGGATGACGCTCCGGTTTTCGGAGAGTTGGAGCTGGACCTTGCCGACTGGCTGTCGCGGCTCTATTTTTGTTCAAAAGGGGAGGCCCTGTCGGTCATTCTCCCCGGGGGAATAAAAAAAAGCAGGATCCAGGAAGAACTAATTGAAAGCGAGCTCCCGGGCGGCGAACTGACCCTTTCAGAGGAGCAGCGCCGCGCCGTGGACAGGATCTGCAGCGGCGATTCGAAGCTGTTTTATCTGCACGGCTTGACAGGCTCCGGAAAAACCGAGGTATATCTCTCGGCGGCGGAACACGCCCTCGCCCGCGGCAGAGGGGTAATTTACCTTGTCCCGGAAATTGCATTGACCCACCAGATAACGGACCATGTGCGGAAACGGTTCGGTGAGAGGACCGCGGTCCTCCATTCCCGCCTGACGGCATCCCAGCGGATGGAGGAGTGGAAACGGATACGCTCCGGAGAGGCGGTATTTGCAATCGGCGCCCGCAGCGCGGTATTTGCCCCGGTTGCCGATTTAGGGCTTGTTATTATCGATGAAGAACACGAGTCGTCCTACAAATCCGGTTCCCATCCGCGGTATCATGCCCGGCAGGTGGCCATGTACCGTGCCTCCAGGGAAAAGGCGGCGCTGGTCATGGGAAGCGCGACCCCGTCCCTCGAGGCGTACCACCTCATGCAAGAGGGGAAAATTGAAGCAATTCCCCTTACGAAGCGTTTAGCCGGCGGGAAAATGCCTTCCCTCGGGATTGTAGACCTCAAACACGAGGAAAACAGTATTTCGAAAGTCCTTGCCGGGAAAATAGACACTGCGCTGGCTGACGGAAAACAGGTCATCCTCTTTTTGAACCGACGCGGGTTTTCCTATTTCTTCCACTGCCGAACCTGCGGCTTTGAGATGACCTGCAGCCACTGTTCGGTGTCCCTCACCTATCATAAACAGCACAACAGGATGATCTGCCATTACTGCGGATTCAGCACCCCCCCGGTGTCGGTCTGTCCGGAGTGCGGCAGTCTCGATGTCGGGTATTCGGGTTTCGGAACTGAAAAGATCGAAGAGGATGTGTCCCGCCTCTTCCCGGAGGCCCGGACCGCCAGGATCGATACCGACAGCGTACAGAAACGGGGCGCCTTGAAGTCTATCCTTACCCGTTTTTCAGCCGGGGAAATAGATATTCTGTTAGGGACGCAGATGGTCGCGAAGGGGCTCAATTTCCCGAAAGTGGACTTAGTCGGAATTGTATTGGCCGACACCGGGTTAAGCCTTCCCGATTTCAGGGCGGCGGAGCGGACGTTTCAGCTGCTGCAGCAGGTTTCCGGCAGGGCGGGCCGTTTTTCGCGGGAGGGGGAGGTCATTATCCAGACCTTCCGGCCCGGCAATATCGCGATTCAAAGCGCCTTGAAGGGGGACCTGGAAGGTTTTTACACCGGGGAACTGGAGATACGGAAAGCGCTGCGGTTCCCCCCCTTCGGCAGGCTGTTCCGGCTGGTCTTCCGGGGACGGGGTTTGGAGGAGACCGCCGCCGCCGCCGACCGGGTGGGAACGATGCTGACGGAGGCTTTAGGGGAGCTTGGCGAGGTCCTTGGCCCCGCCGCGTGTCCTATCGGTATTATTGCAAAAAATCACCGCTATCAAATCATTATCCGTACCGACCGGTTCTCACGGACCCATGCAGTATTGAAACAGGTGTTAAACAGCTACGCGGCACCTTCGAAGGTATATATCGAAATCGATGTGGACCCGGTTTCTCTGCTGTAACGGCGGACGGGCGCGATCTGCCTTTTAGTGCCTTTTAGCCTTTTTTCCCGCCGCCGGGTCCGCGCCGGAAAAGGCCCGCGGCTTTGGTAAAAATTCCCGCCAACCGTTTTGCCTCCTTCGGGCTGACGAGGGCCCGGGCGAGGATATCTCTGAAAAACCGGGACATCTCCTCCCTGCCTTCCCGCCCGGAAAAGGAAAAAAAACCGATTGTTTCGAGGGAATCCGCGATTGCCCGCAGGGAAAGCTCAACCGTTTCCCGTTCCGCCGGGGTTTGTTGTCCGGGAACGGGCCCCCGGTCCATCCCGGCTGTAAGCAGGACGTAGCCGATAATCTGTACGGCATGGGAAAGGTTATAGGATGGAAATAAGGGAGAGGAGGGAATTGTTACCGCCGCGTCGCAGCAGGCAAGTTCGTCATCGGTAAGCCCGTGTATTTCATTACCGAAAACCAGGGACACGGTACCGCCGCCCGCGGCCAGGACCTTTTCCGCGAGAATTTCCGGGGAATAGCTCCGGTATTTCCGCCGTTTCCCCTCTCTTCTTGTCAATCCCGCCGACAGGACCGAGCCTCTCAGCGCGGAAGGCAGGTCGGGCAGGAGAATGGCATTTTCAAAAATGTCAAAGGCGTGAAGCGCCAATGTCCGGACAGCATTCGGGTCAAATGAATTTCTCCCGGTTATCGTGAGAGAGCTGATCCCCGTGGTTTTCATTGCCCGGCAGACGGCACCGATATTTCCGTCGTCCTCGGGGCGGACTAAAACGACCCTGACGTTTTCCATACCGGGAAGCATACCACAATTCCCCGGTTTCGTTGACTGGATCGCGCTTTTTCAGTATGTTCAATAGAAGGAAATGTCTATGAAAATATATACATTAGGGGACGAGGTTTTATATAAAAAAGCTTCCCTCGTTCCGGATATCGATAAAAAAATCGCGGATTTAAGTTCCGCGATGATCGAGACGATGTACGAAGGCAACGGAATCGGCTTAGCAGGTCCGCAGGTGGGGGAGGGCCTACGCCTCTTTGTCTGTCATGTGCCGGATGATCAGGCCCGGGTGTTTATCAACCCGGAAATTATCGGGACCTCTCAGGAAATTATCCCCTACGAAGAGGGCTGCCTGAGTATTCCCGGGATGTACGCGGAGGTTGTCCGCCCCGCTTTCCTGTCGGTGCAGGCGTGGGATGAACGGGGAAAACCCTTTACCCTCGATGCCGACGGGATGCTTGCCAGGGTCATTCAGCATGAGTTCGACCATTTGAACGGGCTCCTTTTTATCGATCATCTCGAAGAAAAGAGAAAAAAACGGATTATAAAACTCTTCCAGAAGAAAACGGCCGGCGTATGAAGCTCCTGTTTGCCGGGGGAGCGGAGATCAGTGTTCCCTCCTTAGGGAAATGTGCCCGGGAATACACCGTCTCCGCGGTCCTTACCCATCCCGACACGAAAGCGGGGAGGGGGAAAACACTAACGGTAAATCCGGTAAAAGCCGAGGCGCTGAAACTCGGTATTCCCTGCATCGAGGCGGAAACGGTGGATGCCGGCACCGCCGCCGCGGTCCGGCGCTATGCTGTGGAACTTCTCGTCGTTGTTGCTTACGGTAAACTGTTTCCGAAATCATTCCTGTCCCTCTTTCCGCTGGGAGGAATCAATCTGCATCCCTCCCTGCTTCCGAAGTACCGCGGGCCGTCTCCCGCCGCCGCCGCGATTTTAAACGGGGACAAAATTACCGGTATTACAATTCAGCGGATAGCGTATACAATGGATGCCGGGGACATTCTGGCGCGGAAGACCCTCCCGATAGCCGACAACGAAACGGCCGGGTCCCTCCTGGCAAAAGCTTCCGTCCCCGGCGCGGAACTGCTGGTGGAGGGAATTAGAGGCTGGGCGGACGGTTCCGTTACTCCGGTCCCGCAGGACGAAGCGGAGGCCAGCTACTGCCGCCTTATTACGAAGGAAGACGGCAAAATCGACTGGGCGGAGGACGCGGTGGATATTGAACGAAAGGTGCGTGCCTACGATCCATGGCCGCGGGCCTACACGTTCTACGGTGAAAAAAAACTGCTGGTCCTCGAAGCCGCAGTACCGGAATCTCTTCCGCCGGAGGGCCCGGCGCCGGCGGGTCCCGGGAAAGTAACGGGGATAGACAAAAAAGAAGGAATTCTGATACAAACAGGAAGCGGGGTCCTGGCGGTCCGTCGTCTGCAGCTGCAGGCAAAGAAGGCCTTGGACTGGAAAGCGTTTATAAACGGAAATCAACAATTTGTAGGTTCACACCTGGGGCAAACCTGATGAAAAAAACAAAGAAATTTGTCGACGAAGATTCTCAGCGGCAATTTCGGACATTCGTACTGCTGTTTATCGGTATCATCGGCTTTATGATATTTGCCGGAGGCGCGGCGTTTTTGCTGACAATCGAAGGAGCGGAAAAGACGCTGGTCCCCGATCTTGTGGACAAATCGCTGGAAGAGGCGATGCTGACCCTGCAAGAGAAAGAGCTGAACGCGAGAATCCAGCTGCAGTACTCTTCGACACCGGGAGACAAGGGAACGGTCCTGGCCCAGGACCCGACGAAAAGTTCTCTTCTTCGGGCGGGAAGTCAGGTTTTACTCCGGGTCAGCAAAGGCGCGGTCATCGACCGGGTGGAAAATTACATCGGCTGGGACATCGACGACCTTCGGCTTCACCTGCAAACATTGTTTACCACCCACGGACCCCTGCTGCGAGTGGCTGAACCGGTGGTCAAGGTCTTTGACGACGCGGACCCCGGCGTTATTCTGGAGCAAAAACCGGAACCGGGCACCGAAATTTCGGGGCTTACGGACCTGCAGCTGGTTGTAAGCCGCGGTCCCGCCGGTATTTCCACCCGTGTTGCGGAGTACACGGGGCTTACATACCGGCAGGCGCTGGAGCGGCTTACCGCTTTCGAAGTACCTTTTGCCTTTTCTTCCCGTAAAGCCGAAGGAGATGAGAAACCGGGAATAGTGGTCTCCCAGGAACCGCCCCCCGGTACGGAAAGGGGACTTTCCGAAGGGGTCGAGCTTATTATGACGAAACCGGAGGACATTCCCGAGGATTACGTCTTCGGTATTCTTCGGAGGACACTGCCCGATTATCCGATTATCGTAGATATTGCCCTCGAGGCAATTACGCCTTCAGGCGGCCGGGAAACGATCGTAACCTTGAAGCACGCCGGGGGAGAAATCGGCATTCCATACGTGGTGGAAGAGAACACGATGCTCGTTCTGCTGGTTTTCGATAAAGAGATCCTCCGCTATACCGTTAGTCCCGAAGAACCGGAAGAGCAGGAAGAGCAGTAAAGGGCGGGAATTGACATATTGCCAAAGCGGTTGTATAGTTTCTATCCGCGGATGTGGTGTAGTGGTAACACGAGAGCTTCCCAAGCTCTAATTGGGGGTTCGATTCCCCTCATCCGCTTTTTTATTGCCGTCAGCCGCCGGATTAAAAAGGCCAGAAACCGTTTTCGTTCCATGCCGCTTCTACAATGCT
>CAYTSI010000008.1:0-59012 GCA_964440465.1 uncultured Spirochaetales bacterium | reverse complement strand
GGGCAATCCAATCGAGTTATTCTCCGGCATCGATGTTCAAAGTTGTCATGACAACCGCCATTGTCAACGAAGAGGCGCTGCCGATACAAAAAGAAATTATCTGCGACGGGAAAATGTTTTTCGGAGACAGGTACTTTCACTGCCACAGGACCTATGGGCACGGTCCGGTTGACCTTTTTACAGGATTAGCGGAGTCATGTAATGTATATTTCTGGACCGCGGGACAGGAATTAGGGGTGCAGCATATCGTTGACTATGCCAACCGATTCGGCCTCGGCGAGTACACCGGCATTGACCTTCCGGGCGAGGCGAGGGGGCTTGTGCCTACTCCAACCTGGAAAGAAAAAACATACAACGCGAAGTGGCTCGGAGGCGATACGATGAATATCTCCATCGGCCAGGGATATTTAACGGTTACGCCTATTCAGGTAGCCAATATGATTTCTTTCATAGTTAACGACGGAACAGTCTATAAACCGCACCTGCTGAAACAGATACGGGACCCTATTTCGGGAAATATTATCCGGGAAACGCAGCCTGAGGTACACCACAACTCCAACATCCCGGAACAGACATTTGCTGTAGTTAAAGAAGCAATGCGGGGAGTTATTACCGAGGGCACTGCCAATGTGGTCATTACAACGGATGCCGTGGAAACCGCGGGGAAAACAGGGACAGGCCAGGTAGGGCTGGATGACCGGTGGAGTTCATGGTTTACCGCCTATGGTCCGTATGAAACTGATGACCCGGAAGAACGGATTGTTGTGGTTGTAATGGTTGAATCAACAAACGAATGGGATTGGTGGGCGCCGAAGGCGGCAAATATTATTTTTCAGGCACTTTTCGCGGGAGAAACATATGAGGAAGCCGTGGACACGTTAAACTTATGGTATATACAAAATCAGTAACGGTATAATATGAAGTCGAAAACAGTCTTTACCCTCGATATAGTTTTAATTCTCTCTACAATTGCTCTTGTCGTTATCGGTATCCTGTTTATCTATTCCAGCGGCATTTCCTCCACGGGTATTCTTTTTTCCAGGGAGTATATCCGCCAGATCATCTGGGCTGGGACCGGTTTCGTTCTTCTGTTTCTCATTGCATTTCTCGATTACGAGCGTTTCAAGAGGAGCGCGCTCTATATCTACGGATTTTTAATCCTGCTCCTTGTTATCACGCTGCTGTTCGGAGAAGTCGTAAACGGCGCGCGTTCGTGGCTGGGGATCCTCAATTTCGGTATCCAGCCTTCCGAGTTTGCAAAAATTAGTACTGTCCTGCTGCTTGCGGCCTACTATTCCAGTATCGGAAAACGGATTGATACGTTTCCGCAGTTCATTATCGGATTCATCATTACCTGTATTCCCGTCTGTCTTGTCCTGCTTCAGCCCGATATGGGTACGGCTTTTGTCTTTATACCGGTATTTCTTGTAATCAGTTATTTTGCCGGGGCCCGCCTCAGATACATTATTTTCGTCATTACTTCGGGAATTATTTTCATGACCTTTTCAATTTTACCGTATGTCCCTTCGGTGCTGCAGGTGGACGGGGCGAAATGGATAACGGAACTTTTTTTAAACCGTTCCGTTATTCTGTACGGATTGCTGATTTTGCTTTTTGTGTCCGGAGCGGCCTTCGCGGGTTTTCAGTTTTTTAAAAAAGGATATTTCTACTGGATTTTTTATTCAGGTTTCACCCTTTTTTTCGGGATCGCCGGTTCTTTCGGAGCGGGGCTTTTTCTAAAAGACTATCAAATTAAACGGCTGATAATATTTTTAAATCCTGAAACCGACCCGCGGGGAGCCGGATGGAACATCATTCAGTCGATTACCGCGGTAGGGTCGGGAGGCTTAACGGGTAAAGGGTTCCTGCAAGGAACGCAGAGCCATTACCAATATCTTCCGCAGCAGAGTACCGATTTCATTTTTTCGATCCTCGCGGAAGAGTGGGGGTTTATCGGAGTACTCGCGGTGTTTTTACTGTATGCCGTTATTCTCGTACGGTCTACACTTATTTTATACTCAATAAAAAACCGTTTCGCCGTCTATCTCGGGGCCGGTATAATCGGAATACTTCTGCTGCATTTCATTATAAACATCGGCATGGCTGTGGGAATTATGCCGATTACCGGCATCCCCCTGGTGTTTCTGTCCTACGGCGGGTCCTCCCTGTGGACAGGACTAATCGGGATCGGTTTTCTAGTAAGCATCTACAGAAAAAAAGAGACATTTTAAATGAATATACGAAACGAATTGTCCCGTAATTTGCTTTTCATTGAAAAGCCCGGACGGTACACAGGCGGTGAAATAGGAAGCTGTCCCGCGTCAACCGATGCTGAACTTAGAATATGCGTGTCGTTTCCGGACCTCTATGAGGTGGGAATGTCGAACCTGTCCGTTAAAATTCTGTACAGCAGGATAAACGAAATCGATGGGATTTCCTGTGAACGTGTTTATTCCCCGGCCGAAGACATGGAGGAATTGCTGCGGCAAAAAGGGCTGCCCCTTTTTTCTCTTGAATCAGGCAGCCCCCTCGGCGATTTCGATATTATTGCCTTTTCATACGGATATGAACTGTTAGCTACCAATGTTCTTGCAATACTGAACGCGGCCGGTGTCCCGGTAAAAACAAGGGACAGGACGGAAGCCGATCCTGTTATTATCGCGGGGGGGCCGGGTATTACGAACCCGCTACCAATGCATGATTTTTTTGATGCCGTTATGATCGGTGAGGCGGAGGAGGAGCTTGAGGAGCTGCTTCTCGAATGCCGCGGGGTACAACACGGGGGAGGAGGACGGGAAGGTATTCTTTCGGTTTTCCACAACCGGGACTGCTGGTGGTATCCCGGGAAAAAGAACAAGACACACTCCCGTACCTGGGCGGGGTTCGGAAAAGAATCGAAACCGCTGCAATATTATCCGGTGCCGAATATCAAAACGGTACAGGACCACGGTGTTGTTGAGATTATGCGCGGCTGTCTCAACGGCTGCCGTTTTTGCCACGCCGGATATTTCTACAGGCCTTGCAGGGAAAAAAGTATCGATCAAATTACAGATGAAGTCCGTTCTCTCGTTACGAAAAGCGGATACAGAGAAATAACCCTCTCTTCCCTTTCGAGCGGTGATTATTCCTGCCTATGGCGCCTGCTTACCTGTTTAAACGGCGAATTCTCCGGCAGGGGCGTCTCGTTTTCCCTGCCGTCGCTCCGCGTCGATACGTTTTCTTTGGAAAATCTGGGGCAGCTTTCAGCCGTACGCAAAAGCGGCTTGACATTCGCGGTGGAATCCCCAAACCCCGATGTGCAGAAGCGGATAAATAAAAGAATAAGCAAAGACCATATTATAGAAATTATGAAAACGGCAAAAGCGTACGGATGGAAGCAGGCAAAGTTTTATTTTATGATCGGACTTCCAGGCAGCCGCGAAAAAAAAGAAGCGGAAGAAATTATTGGTTTCTTGCGTGAAATATACCGTGAAACGAGAATGAATCTAAACGTAAATATCGCTACGTTCGTACCGAAACCCCACACGCCGTTCCAATGGGAGGCGCAGCTCGACGCGCGTACTGCTGAAGAAACGATTTTCGCGGTGCGTGACGCCTTACGGGGACGGCAGTATAAAATAGCCTACCATTCCCCGCTTTTGTCGCGTATTGAAGGCGTTATCGCGCGGGGCGGCGAAAAAGTATCTGAATTGATATACGAAGTATTTTCACGGGGAGCCCGATTCGACGCGTGGGAAGAACACTGCAACCATGATATATGGCTTGCGGCACTGGAAAAATTCACAAACGAAAATAAACAGCCTTGGAGTACCGTCTCGGTCGGTATTTCCGAATCGTTTCTCCGGAAGGAGCGGGAGAAAAGTGATAATTCACAAATAACCTCCGTTTGTACGGAACCCTGCAAAGAACCGTGCGGGAAATGTTCAAAATTTGTTGGTATCACGAAAACTTCCGGGTCCCGCGCTTCGACAGCAGCCGCCCCGGAAATTGTACCCACGGCGGAAGGGTCGCGGGAAGCGGAAGCAGGGAAGTACATTTTCAGTTTTTCCAAAAAAGGAACGGCATTATTCCTAAGCCACCTCAACTGTATGACGATTTTTGAACGCGCGTTTTCCCGGTCCGGCATTGATGTGCAGTTTACGGAAGGTTTTAATCCGAAGCCGAAAATTGAATTCGCGCACCCCCTCATGCTTGGTCTTGAATCGGAAGATGAAATCGCGGGTGTTCAATGCGCTAAGACGTATGATATTGAACACACATTCATTCCCCGGGTAAACGACAACCTTCCGGAAGGGTTTATTGTTCTGCGCGCGCGGAACAATACGTTCAGAAAATCGCTCATGTCGAATATGAAAGGTGCAAAATACAGCATAAGCTGCAGCGGAAATGAGGCCCAGCTGCTCGCTGAAAAACTCGAGCACTACGGAACGAATTGTTCCGGGACCGTATCGCAAATTTCCTTTCGGGAAGAAAAGGAAAATACAATGTCCCTCGATTTCGTCCTGCGGCACGCGGGGAAGGCGGGCAACTTAAAAACAGTGCTTTCGGCCATTTCCGGCATCGACTATGCCGGAGACTTTATCGCGACGCATCCTGTCACACGACTAGAATCCTATACCGAAGACGAGAAGGGTACATTTCTTCCTTTTTTATAGAGCCGACTGCTACGGGAAGAATTCCTTCGATTCTTCCCAAAACTGTTCCATTTTATCCATTTGTTCACCTGAAAGAGGGACCCCTGCCGCCTGTAACTTGTCCTGGATGTACCGAAACCTTCCGATGAATTTTGTATTTGTGGAATGAAGAGCTATTCCGGGATCAATTTTTAAAAACCGTGCAATATTGACCGCCGCGAACAGAATATCTCCTAGTTCACTTTCTATCTTTTTCATGTTCCGATTGTCTTTCGGTTTCTCAATTTCCGCTTCCAATTCTTCAATTTCTTCATGAAGTTTTGCAATAACGTCCCGGACATGCGCCCAATCGAAACCGTATTCTGAAACTTTTTTTTGTATCTTGAAACTGCGTTCCAGCGGCGGCAGGGTAGAGGGGATTGAGTCCGTAACATACGCAGTTTTGTCTCTGCCTTCAACGTTCCGCTTTATCTCGTTCCATTGGAGGATAATATGCTCGGGGTCCTCTAACGTATGTTCTCCGAAAACGTGGGGATGCCGACGTATCAGCTTTTCCGAAATTGCATCGAAAACATCATCGAGGTGAAAGGAGTTTTCCTGCTGTTTGATGTAGGATATCATCGTTACTAAAAGAAACAAATCGCCGAGTTCCTCCTTAACGTGCGGATCATCTTCATTGTCGACTGCTTCTACCAATTCATATGTTTCTTCCACAAGGTTCGGAAGAAGGCTCCGCGGGGTCTGCTTTCTGTCCCAGGCGCAGCCGGTCTCACTTCGAAGTTTTTTTACAATTTCGAACAGTTTGTCAAAGCCTTTCGCGTTGTTGTTTATCATACGACAGTACCGGATATGGCAGTACTTGAGGAGCATCGGAAAAACAAGACTAAAGTAGACAGAATATATATTATCGGAAGTTGAGAAATGATTTTCATCTTCTACTCCTTATTGCCGCTTACAAGTGAAAACAGCCAGATGAGAATGAATGAAGTAATAATCGGGGGAAAAATATTCACCGAATTATTTAAATTTGCAAGTCTCTCGAGGAAATCGGAAAAAAAATATTCGATCATTCCCCCGAGAAACGCGCCCACTAAGGCAATTACCAGAGTTCCCCAGAACCTTCCAAAAACAGGCTTCCGGAGGATAAAATAAAAAAAAAGCGACACGGCAAATCCGATAATGAGATACGTAAGACCGATATTGAAAAAATAATTAAACATGAGACTGTCCCCTTTCCAAGAAGTTAAAATAACGCGTTTTCAGTTTGTAAGGTAATTTTTCCCAACGACGCCGCTTTACTGTACAGTTCATTAAAGACCTCGTATTTTCCATACGACAGCACGAACAACGATAGGTACAATGTTTCCGTGTCCGCCGAACAGATGGAAGTCGGTATGTCCGAATAATCGGAACTAACGGAATCTTTATGAAAATTGTAGATGGTGTCCTGCACATCATCATCGTCTTTTACATAACGGGCGGCTTCGATGGTATTTTCAGCGTATGAAATTGCCGGATACAAGGATTCGGTTAGAAACCGGAAATCTATTTCAACGGCTATCGCCTGCTCCGCGAGTTCTTCGGTAAACGGAATGAGCGGTCTGCCGTATACATCAGTTTTATTGTATAATCTGGTATATCCGAAGGAAACGAGCTTTTCACGGGTCGGCGTTAGTTCGATAAGCTCCAGTTCGCTGCCGTAGGTTGATACCGCGGTGTCGGATGAGTAGAACTTGTAATATATTTCATAGCCTAAAAAGTAATTCGTGTTATTCCCCGTGTAGTTAAAGAATTGAAACAGTTTGTCATTTTCCAGCGGCTCAAAAATTGAACTGTCCTCGGGAGCTGCCAAATACGGATACGACTTTACACCGCATCCGGCAGTCATGAGTATCATGAAGAGTAGTACTATCAATTGTAGTACTGCTACCGGTTTATGTAACCGAATTACCTTTACTGCCTTTTGCATCAGTTTCACGCGCCGGCGGGTCGACCCCTTCCGGACAGTCAACAAGTTCGTATATGAGCACGGGTTTGTTCTTCCCCTTCACTCGTATGTTATCAAGCTCCCGTACTATTACCCTGTCCTTCACAAGGGCGTATGTAAACTCGCTGATAATAATATTTGTGCCGTATTGTTTATTTGTTCCCTCCAAACGGGCGGCGAGATTCACATTATCACCCATCAGCGTATAGTTCATTCTTCCTAATGAACCCATATTTCCAACCGTCATAATACCCGAATTAACGCCAATGCCGATATTAATCCGTCTTTCTTCCGGCCATTCCGAGTTCATATTGGTAAGGGTCTCCATCTGTTGCAACGCACACTTGCATGACAGTATCGCGTGCTCGTCCTGGGGGAGCGGTGCTCCGAAAAACCACATAATTTCATCTCCGACATACTTGTCCAGTGTGCCCCTGTATTCCAAAATAATGTCGGTCATGGCCGTCAGATACAGGTTGAGATGGTTAACCAGCTCCTGAGGTGTCATGCTTTCCGACAGCGTGGTAAACCCCCGAATATCGGAGAAACAGACCGTCAGATTTTTATCAACTCCGCCTAATTCCGGCGGGTTTTCCAAAATCTGGTCCACAACTGTCGGGCTGACGTACTTACCGAACATATCCCGGATCCTTGCTTTATCTTTTTCCTCCGTCATAATCCGGTAGACGACAATCGCGAGAAAAGTAAACATCATTCCAATTGCCGTTGTCGAGAAATTGATGATAAAGTCCCGCTGTTCGAATATCAATGTTGCCGCGATAAAAAACGCGAAAACAATTAAAATGACGGCAATTAACGACCACACCGTCGACAGCCTTGAGGTAAAAAAGGCGGTAATCATAATAAATCCGAACATGATGAGCAAATCGACCCACCACGGGGCGTAGTTTAGAAAATTGTGCATAATGATGGTATTGAGAGAATTTGTATGAATTTCTACGCCGTACATAAGCCCGAAGGGTGTCGTTTTCTGGTCTGCCGCCATTCCGCGGGCGAAAGGACCAACCATAAGGATCTTGTTTCCCACAGCCTTTGTCCTGGGCCATTCCTCGGGATTCGGTCCGGGTACCCGTGCGGCATATCCCGAGTAGGAGCGGACGGGAAATGTTTGGGGAGATCCGGGTGCAGAAAAGGAGGGAGGTCCGATATAATTTATCAGCATTCCTCCATTTTCGTCGATGGGAATGAGAATTTCATCCATCTCCTCCGTCACCTCCGCGGCGATCAAATTGCCCTCTTTGTCGTATTTCGCCTGTTTTACTATCCTCCTGTATGGTTTCCATTCCTGGCTTTCAACATCAAATAGTTTTGGACCGGGGATACGGATATGTTTCCCCAATACAACCTCAATTTCGGTAATGTCCGCGTTAAAGTATTCGGTTGCAAGGGCCAGCGTAATCGCGGGCACGAAATGGTCCTGATACTTCCGGACGACATAGTAGGAATCATCCGGCTCCCCGTCGTTATCGGTATCGACGGACCGAAGCGGAGCTTCCGCCGCCATCCGCTGCTTCAATTCCGCTAATACGTCGCTTGTTACCGGATACGGAACATTGTGGAGAAAATTGTCCTTATCGAACCAGGCAAGGCGCTCAAAATTGTCCTCATGTACGGCAACGTCTGTAGTCAGGTCCCGGAGTCGGAACGCGTCGACTAATACCGAGGATTTTGCAATGAGCGACTGCCGGCGGTATATTTGGTCCCGGTCGGAAAGGAAATTCGCGTGCCCGTATCCCTCTGTTGTTCTGGCGTAGGGCTGCAAAGGCGGCTGCAGCCCTAAATAGTATGTCATCTCCCGCCAATTCCCCGTTACGTTTTTTATCTCGCCGTAATTCTCATACAGGAGCTGCTGCCGGGTGAAAAAATCTTCGGCATTTTCGGTGGAAGGCGGAACTTCGTCGAGAACAGTTTCAAGAAAGACCCGGCCGTTTCGTTCCATACTTTTCAAAAGCATGACGTCGTTGTACGGCTGTTCTTCGTCCGGTTCGATAAAAAAAACATCTAAAAAGAGGGCCCGTTCCCGCTCATCCTGATTTTTTATCCTCGAAAATGAATCCATTAAATCCCCGTGCCGGTACCGGGGAAACGGCCACCTGCCGAGCGTGCTGAGTGTTTTAAAATCGATCCCGATAATGAGAAGGTCGGGTGAAATTTCCGGATTCCGGCTTTCATAACTCACACCTTCCTGTATGTTGGTTTGCGACCCCATGTTCTTGAACTTAAAATGGATGTCCATCATTTTCAGTTCAAGTGTTTTCAGGGCGGGGAACTCAACAACCCACAGCAGCAGACTGAAAATTGCCAAAATAAAAATTCCGATAAATAAACCGAAGTTTTTCGTTTCTAAAATTGCAGCTCTTTTTCCGGCCATTTTGTTCCCCCGATTTAATGTAAATTTCTTTAGTTTACTTTTCCAGGGCAATTATACGGTTTCTTGCTAATTTTGTCCAATTACTATTTGAAAAATCGTCTACAAGAACATTGTACGCTCGTACAGCATTTTCCATATCACCCTGCTCCTCATACAATCGTCCCTTCGTAAAGAAAATTCTCGCGATATCCGCGAAGGACTCCGTATAGTTTTCCGTCAATGTATTCAACATTTCAATTGCCGTGTCGAGTTCCCCGGAATTCTCATAGGCAACGGAGGCATTGTTCAGAGAAATCGGTGCAAGGTAGCTGTCACTGAATTTTGTAAATATTTTTTCATATGCTGCCGCGGCTTCCGTCCAGTTCTCCTCTTCAAAAAATATATTTCCTTGAAGAAACGAAGCTCGCTGCGCCGCGTAATGGTTCGGGTATGAATCCATAATTTGTTCAATTATTTCTAAACATTCTTCCCGGTATATCGTCTTTTGTTCATCATCAACCGCCGTACTCCAATTATGATATGCCTCCCGCGCTTCTTCCGCTAAAAAGGTCGATTTTTCTATCCTGTTTTTTATCGATTCCCTGGCAATTGTAAACGCGACAAGCCCGGCAATTAAGACGATAATGATAATAATAAAAACAATTCGATTTTTTTGCAGAAAATTTGATAAAGCGATAAGAAAACTATCTTTCTTCGATAACTCTTTTTTTGCTTCAGCCATGATTGTCCTCTTTTATGGTAAGTTCTTTAATGAGCCTGCTTAAATAGGTCCGCTGTATGCCTAATGCGTCAGAGGTCTCTTTTTGCTTCCAATTATACCGATCAAGCGCGGTCTTTATAAAGTGCTTTTTAAATAAATTAACCGATTCCCGTAAATTTTTTCCCGAATATTTGTCAATTTCCGCGGTGTGTCCCGAAGGCAGGAAAAGGTCTTTCGAGAAGATATATTTATCGTTACAGAGTACGGCGGCCCGTTCCACCGCGTTCTGCAGTTCCCGGACATTTCCGGGCCAGCTGTAGGAGAGCAGCGACTCCATTGCGTCATCAGCAAAACCCTCGATCTGCTTTTTTATTTCCCTGTTGCAGCGCTTCAAGAAAAAATCAGCCAAATCCGGAATGTCCTGTTTTCTTTCCCGCAGCGGCGGTATTTCAAGGGGAAGAACGTTCAAACGGTAATAGAGGTCTTTCCGGAAACTCCCGTCCGCAATCGCCTTTTCCAGATTTTTATTTGTGGCAGCGATAATACGCACATCAACGGTAATTGACTCCGAGGCCCCTACTTTCTCGAATATCTTGTTTTCAATGACCCGCAGTAGTTTTGTCTGCAGATTAATAGGGACATCTCCTATTTCGTCCAAAAAAATTGTCCCTTTGTCGGCAAGCTCGAACCGGCCCCTTCTGTCCTGAACGGCATCGGTAAAGGCGCCTTTTACATGACCGAAGAGTTCGCTCTCTAAGAGGTGGTCGGGCAGTGCCGCGCAGTTGACCCGTATGAGAGGTTTCGTTCTCCTCGGACTGTGAACATGGATTTGTTCCGCGAAAAGTTCTTTCCCTACGCCGCTCTCCCCTAAGAGGAGAACGGAAGAATCGGTGTTTGCGATTTTTTCTGCAATGCGAAGCCGTTCACGAATGACATCACTCGATCCGATGAAAGTGTGGTATCCGTCGTCCTCTTTCACCTTGTCCCGGAGGAAGGAGAGTTCATTTGCCACCTGCTGATACGACCGGGCGTTTTGGATCGCTAAGGCGGCCTGGTTTGCAAAAATCTCAAGCCATTTCAAATCGTTGTTAGTAAAATACTTTCCGTCTGTTTTGTTTATTATTTCAATAACGCCCATACACTGATTTTTAATCCGCATCGGCACCGCTAAAATCGACTTTGTTTCGTAATTAATCTCTTTGCTTATGTCTGAATAAAATCTGGGGTCCGTTTCTACATCATTGACAATGAGCGAGGTGTTGTTTTTCGCTACCCAGCCCGCGATCCCTTCACCTAACTGGAGGGAAAAACGCTTTACCTCCGGCCCTTTCGATCCGAGAGCAATTTCAAAATAGAGCTTGTTGTTTTCAAAGTTGACGAGAAGCAGTGAAGACGCCGCCCCCATAGTCAGTTTCGTAGCGCTTTCGATGATTTTCAACAAGAGTGCACTCGGATCGGTGTACTCTGAATTTATAAGCGTGTTAATCTCAATGAGTGTATCAAGCCGCTTTTGATCATCATTCTCGGGAAACATCCTTCAACATACAGCCAACTCGTTATTCATCCATGGAATCGAGGGTGGTGTCTCCTTTGTTTTTCAGGATATCACCGAATGTGACCGTGCCTTCTTCATCCTCGTCATGAATGTATTTCGAGAGTTCTTCCCTTTGTATTTTTTTGTTGTATTCCTTAATTGAAAGTGAGAGTTTTTTTCTACCCGGATTTATTTCCGTAACAACCGCGGTGATATGTTCACCCTCGTGATATTTATCCAGCGGGTCCGCGTCGCTGTTTTCCGGGTTTTCCGGAACATTGCTTCGATGGATAAGACCTTCAATGTCCCCCTGCACTTTCAGAAACAATCCGAAATCGGTCTTCGAAGAAATATCTCCTTCAATAATGCTGCCTTTCGTATAAATAGAATCGAGAGCATTCCATGGATCTTCTTCCAGCTGCTTCATTCCCAGCCGAATCCGGTGGCTGTCTTTGTCGAGACCGACAATTACAAATTCATATTCCTCGCCTTCCCGCAGGACGGCGGAAGGATGTTTGAATTTTTTCGTCCAGGACAAATCGTCGACATGGATAAAACCGTCAATCCCCTCCTCTATTTCGACGAAGGCGCCGGAGTTCGTCAATTTTACCACTTTCCGTTTAATTTGTTTCCCAAGTGGAAACCTGTCGTCTATGGTGTCCCACGGATTCGGAAGGACTTGTTTCAGTCCGAGCGAAACTCTGCCTTTCTGAAGATCGTAGGAGAGAATTTTCACATCAACTTCATCCCCGACGGACAAGACTTCCTTCGGGTGGTTTATTCTGCGGATCCAAGAGAGTTCCGAGATATGCGCGAGACCTTCAATTCCTTCTTCCAGCTCGATAAAGGCGCCGAAATCCGTTAGTTTTGTAACGTTTCCGGTTACCACGTCCCCTACCTGATATTTTTCTTCAAAAACAGACCAGGGATCGGGGCTGAAATGTTTCAGTGAAAGATTTATTTTCTCCGATTCCGGGTCCATCCGAATTACTTTCAGCTTGACCGTATCTCCTTTTGAAATATAGTCTTTCGGTCTTGTCACATGACCCCAGCTCATATCGTTGATATGAAGAAGTCCGTCAAAACCGCCTAAGTCGACAAAGGCGCCGAAGGAGGTAAAACTTTTTACCGTTCCTTCTACCACATCACCGATGGCGGTGTTTTCGTAAAATTCTTCCTTCTTTTTCGAAATTTCCTCTTCCAAATACCCTCTTCGGGAGAGAACGATCTTGATTTTATTGTTGCTGAACAAACGCTCGATCATAAATTTTGTTTTTGTTCCGACAAGCCCTTCGGGGTCTTCAATCCGCTTCACATCGGCCTTCGAAAAGGGGCAGAATGCCGTAATGTTATAACCTAAATTGACCTCAAAACCGCCTTTTATATGTTTTGTAAAGGTCCCCGCTACAGGGGTCCTGTCTTCATCTGCTTTCCGGAGGTTCTGCCATAATAATTTTACATCCGCCTGTTCTTTTGAAACAACGACCTGTCCCTCCTTGCCCTCTTTTCTCAAGAGAACGACATGGACGGTATCTCCGATTGCCGGGGTGGTTTCAAATTCCTCGGTAGGAATTTTACCTTCTGATTTG
Organism: uncultured Spirochaetales bacterium; assembly: GCA_964440465.1. Lineage (GTDB taxonomy): Bacteria > Spirochaetota > Spirochaetia > SPDA01 > CAZSGZ01 > CAZSGZ01. The sequence goes on along the minus strand of CAYTSI010000008.1, from coordinate 46,176 downwards.
TATCCGATATCAATAAAAACCTGCTCTGAATTGACCTGAATGACACTTCCTTCAACAAGCTGCCCTTCTTCCAATTTTTCGAGAGACTTTAAGTATTCTTCCTGCAGGGTCTGTTGTGTCGGCACCTCCCCGTCGCCGGTAGTCACAGCCGCTGCTACATTTTCTCTCTCTTCCATACCTGCTTCTTTACTCCTACTTTTTACGCAATTTTGCTATTTCGACTAGTACTTTCTCACAAACAGCATCTATGGTCAAGTCCGTTGTATCCAAATATAGAGCATCTTCCGCGATTCGCAGGCTGCCGAAGGGCTTGTTTTTGTCAATTTCGTCCCGTTTCATGAGGTTTTTTTTAATATCTTCCGCCGATTTCGCGCTTACACCTTGTGAATTCCTTCTCTCGACCCGCGCGGGAAGTGAAGCATCGAGATACAATTTAATTTCCGCGTCGGGAAAAACCACCGTTGTCATGTCTCTCCCTTCGGCGACGATGTCTAAATCGGCTACCGCTTTCCGGATCGTTTCATTTACCCGCTTTCTGACTTCGATAATCGCGCTGTGCTCGGCAACATAGTTGTCAATTTCGTCCGTATGCAGGCGGGACTCAACATTGTTTCCGTTCAAATATAGTTCCCCGCCCCGAATTTCGATGCGGGCATTCTCAGCAGCGGTAATAATATCTTCTTCGTTTTCAGGGTCGAAGCCTTTCAAAAGGACAAAAAGCGTTACCCCGCGGTAAAAATTACCCGAATTAAGATAAAAGAACTGCAGGTCCTCCGCGAGTTTTTTCGCGACAGTGCTTTTCCCGGCTCCGGCCGGACCGTCGATTGCAATAATCATGCGTGTCCCCCTTTTGTATAAAAAAAATTAATTTCTTCCTGTGTAAGCCGCCGGTATTTTCCGGACCCTACATCACCTAACGTCACGGGACCGAAACGGACGCGAGTGAGCCCCTTCAGCGGTATCTGAAAGTGTTGGAAAACCTTTCGAATTTCCCTGTTTTTCCCTTCGACAAGGGTAATTTTTACCTTTTTCAACGAGATAATTTCATATCCGCGGCAGGTATACACCGTAGAACCTACCGAAATCCCGGATTGAAATGCATCGAGCAGGGAAGGAGCAATATTTTTTCCCCCTTCCACGATGTATTCCTTTTCCACACCCCATGACGGATGAGAAGCCAGATCGGCAAAAATCCCGTCGTTGGTGTACAAGATCAGGCCCCTGCTATGATAATCGAGACGGCCGACATGAAAAAGGCGTTCCGGAAAATCGTTTTGAAGAAGTTCCGACGCCAGCGGCCGACCGTAAGGGTCGTCATTTGAACAGAGATAGCCCGCCGGTTTATTCAGTGCTAGATACACATACCGTTTTTCCCGTGTTACCGGAACATTGTCGAATTCCACTCTGTCCGCGGCCGGGTCGACTTTTGCCCCCATTTCCCGGAGGACAACACCGTTAACTTTTATCCGCCCCGCGGAAATGAGATCTTCACACTTTCTTCTCGACGCGATGCCGCAGCGTGCCAGATATACCTGCAGACGGAGAAGTTCAGCATCAGCCATTCAATTCAAACCGCTCCTGCTCAACTTCATCGAGTTTCGGCAGTTCGGCGATGCTTTTCAGCCGGAACAGCTGCAGAAATTCCCGTGTTGTTCCCAGCTGAACCGGCTTTCCCGGAACATCTTTTTTCCCCACTTCCTTAATAAGGTTTTTTTGCAGTAAAAGCCGTATCATACCGTCGGATGAAACTCCTCGAATGTTTTCAATTTCTCCGCGGGTAACAGGCTGCGAGTACGCGATAATCGACAGCGTTTCCATTGCCGCCTTCGACAGCTGTTTTTCGTTTTTTTTGCCGTATTTACCCTTGAGCGCCGTCTGAAGCGCTTCTTTTGGTGAAAACTGATACCCTTCTCCAATTTCAATAATTTCAATCCCGTGGTCATCCTGAGCGTACAGGTCCGACAAGCGCTGAATCGACTGCACCACAGCCTCCTTCGATAAACCCGAGATATTCACCAGTGTTTTCAGATCCACCGGCTCATTTTCCAGGAACAGTATTGCTTCGATGAGAGATGTTTCATTTTTCAAGTCCATTTGTCACCTCGATTCCTTTCATACGGATGTCGCCGAACATCCTGTTTTGGAAAATATAGATTTTTTTCGACTTAACGCTCTCGAGTACGGCCAAAAAGGCACAGACAATATCCATAATTGAGCCCGCGTGGACAATTAAATCGGTAAAGAGAAATTCCTTCTTTGTCTCGATAAGCTCGTTGATTAAACTAATTTTTTCATTGACCGTAACTTCTTCGTACAGATCGATAATTCTATCCGAAGAAAGGGTCGATAGGAGGGAGGAAAAGGTCCGCAGTAAGTCCCAAATGTTAATTTCCTCCCACAAATCGTCCTCTTCCGGAAAGGGAAGGGTCCTCTGCTTTTTTTTCCGCTGGAGGACCCATTCCGATTCCTTTTCTTTTTCTTCCATCAATTCGGACAATTTCTTATATTTTTTATACTCGATCAGTTTTTCCACCAGTTCCTGTCTTGGATCTTCGAACTCATCGTCAAAATCGACTTCAATGGGCAGGAGCATCCTCGATTTAATGTAGAGCAGTGTTGCCGCTAGAAGGTAAAACTCGGTTATATTGTCGAGGTCGATTTTTGCAATATATTCGACATACTGAATGTACTGTTCCGTTATTGCGGCTATAGGTATGTCGTAGATACTTACTTCGTTTTTCTTTATAAGGAACAGAAGAAGATCCAGCGGGCCCTCAAAGGCGTCTAGTTTAAAATGATATGCAGTTTCCATCTATTCAATGCTGCTAAAAGAGCTCCTTATCTCCTTCCTCCGCGGGGAGTTCCTCTTTTTCGCTTGCGGTTTCGCTTGCGGTAACGGCATTTTTCTCAAGCGGCGGCTCGACGGGTGCTGTTTTTCCGCCGTTGCCGCTGTTCTCACCGGCAGCGGCAGCCGGGAACATCAGAAGCCTGACTTTGTCCTCAATTTCTTTTGAAATATCGGGATTCGATTCAAGGAAGATTTTTGCATTTTCCCTCCCCTGCCCGATCCGCTCTTCGCCGTATGAATACCAGCTTCCGCTTTTTTGAATTATCTCTTCTTTCAACGCGGCATCGAGGAGGCTTCCTGATGCGGAAATACCCTTCCCGAACATTATTTCAAGTTCAACCTTCCGAAACGGCGGCGCCACTTTGTTCTTAACGACTTTCACACGGACCTTGTTCCCTATCGCGTCATCGGTTCCTTTCGAAATCGTTTCTATTCTGCGCACTTCGAGCCGGACGGAAGAATAGAATTTGAGGGCCTTGCCGCCTGTTGTTGTTTCAGGATTTCCGAACATCACGCCGATTTTCATCCGTATCTGGTTGATAAAAATGAGGCAGGTACCCGATTTTGAGATCGTAGCAGTCAGCTTCCGCAGGGCCTGACTCATCAGCCTTGCCTGGAGCCCCATATGGGAATCCCCCATATCGCCTTCAATCTCACTCTGCGGTGTAAGGGCCGCGACACTGTCGACAACAATCATGTCCACCGCGCCCGACCGTATCAGGCTCTCGGTAATTTCAAGGGCCTGTTCCCCCGCGTCGGGCTGCGACACCCACAATTCCTCGGTGTTTACCCCTAAATTTTTCGCGTACGTCGGATCGAGGGCATGCTCCGCGTCGATAAACGCGGCTATCCCTCCCTGTTTCTGGCTCTCGGCAATTGCATGCAGCGCCAGTGTTGTTTTCCCCGAACTTTCCGGCCCGTAGATTTCTACAATTCTCCCCTTCGGATACCCGCCGATCCCGAGCGCGGAATCGAGCATGATCGAACCTGAAGGGATTGTCTGTATTCCTCTGATGTTTGTTTCCTCTCCTAACTTCATCAGAGAGCCCTTTCCGAATTGTTTCTCGATCTGCAGTCGGGCGGCCTCTATGGCCTTTGATTTTTCTTCCGATGAATCAATGTCGTTCGTTGTTTGTTTTTTCGCCATCTATTAACTCCTTACTTATACGTACAGGGAAAACTCAAATGCTGATTTCATTTTATCAATTTTTTTTTTCTTTGAACAGAAGAATTAACGATTACGGGCAGTATCCGGAGCAATTGGACGTATCGAGCTGCCGAGTATCCGCGGCCGGCCGGCCGGATCCTCAATTTTACCGATTATTTCAACCGGGCTTCCCTGATCTAACGAGACGGCAAAATTAAAATGTACCGGGATAATCCCCTTCAGTATTTTGTTATCGTGATAGCCTACGAGGAAATCGAAATGGATTTCCGAAGGTGTTATCTCGAGATTACTGACTTTTCCTTTCCACCGCACATAGCAGTTTTCGTACAACAGCGGCTCTTTCATGACCTCTTCATACGGTATGTCCCCCGTAAAGTTGGTAAAATCGGGTCTGCGTAAATATTTCTCAAGCATCGCCGCTTTCTGCCGAACAGTTTCCGACGCGTTGGAATATTTCAGTTTGTTGACGATCTGCTGAACGGTGTTGTCGTTAAAACGGTTAAACTGCTCCTTTGCCTCGTCCATCAGTTTCATAATTTCCTTTTCCGTGAGGACATAGACATATTCCCCTTCCAAACTGACAATTTCATCATCTTTTTCTATAGAAATTTGAGAGACTTCAACATTTCTTGTTTCAACGGCGTCGGGAAGCAGTGTAATTTCTGTTAGAAAATTGAGAATAACCGGTACGACAAGAACAACGATAACGACGGCAGCCGTAATGAAGGGTCTGTAGTTTTTCCGTTTCGGTACGAGCGTACCGATTTTGTCCGCGCTGATAAAATTATCGATTATTTTCCGGTTGTGGGAGCCTTTTTTCAGGAGTTCCAGCCCCCGTTTCGCGTACGTATTTCCGGCGTCCGATTCGAGTACTTGTAACCACCATTCAATCGCGGACGCGTTATTTCTCTTCTGCAGTTCAATCGCGGCAAGCTGAAGCATTGAGGGGACATGTTCCTTTTGCAAATCGATGACCCGTCGAAGATATGTAGTTGCTCCCGCGATGTCGCCGGTATGAAAATAAGCGGTACCTAAAAGATAGTAAAAATCCGGGTCCTGCCTGAAGCGGAAGACCTGTGGTTCGAGCATCCGGATAATTTCGGAATATTTTTTACGTTGTAACAGCCGTTTTGCGTGTTTAAGTTCCGTCCCCCCCATGGAAAATCAAACCTAATCCGCTGAATATTTTTGTTTTCGTTTTGTTAGTTCGGTAATCACCTGGTCCATCAGTTCGAGTTCGGCATCTGTCGGCATTTCTCCGGCATCAATTCTTTTGTTTATTTTTTTTAACAGTTCGTTTACCGTCAGCAGGTCTGTCTGGACGGAAAGTCCCGTATCTCCGCCCGTCGACGGATTTGTGTTCATGGTCTGATTGAAAACATTTGCAATTTCACTCTTTGTCGAACTCGCGTCCGCGGAAAAGCCGTCGGCGTTATACGCCCCCATGGCAAGTGTTACCGTCCGCGACGCCCCCGGAGTGAGGTCCTGCTGATTGTAATAGAGGGCGGCCCCGCTGTCATTAATTGAATACGGGAGCTGATTGAAGTTCCTGCTCGATTTTACATCGTAATCCCATGTAGCGTCGTTCAACCGTTTCCAGTTTGCAAGAACGACTTTATCGGGGTTTGTTATTCCCCTCCCCTCCAGCATTATTTGAAAACCGCCGAAGGGGCCCTCTTCCCCCGGTGAATTGATATATTCAGGCAGGTTATATTTGAAGTAGGATGTTTCTCCCGATATTTTATTCACCGTCGCGGTTGTAAAATGGGTCCCGTTGTCTTCCCCTAGATAGGTATCAAAAATGTACCGAATGCCCGTTGTTTTCCTGGTTTCCGCGATGTTTGTGACGGTAATCGCGACAAGAATTCCGTCGGCAACCGGCGACGCGGAGGAATTGATAAACGAAAGCTCCTCGGTAACTTCCAGGCTGCTCGACTGCCAGATAAATTTTGCCCCTGCGGAGGTGCTTTCAATAATCTGCCTGAAACCGGAGCTTTCACCCATGCGGTACACTTTATTATCTTCGATGATACTCAAACTCGACGTTCTGGGGTCCTGATCGAGGAAGAGAGGGGTATATTTGTTAGCTGAAAGGTCGTGAAGGTAATAAGCGGAAAATTTGCCCATATTTTCATGAAGAACAATTTTCATCCGTCCTTCTTTCAGCTCCAGGGCAAATCCCCCCGACAATGCCGTTAAAAATAAAATAGACGCGGTTACAATACATAGCAATGCTTTTTTATTGTGTGTCATCGGTTACTCCGGGTTTTCATTCAGCCAGTCTATATAAAATGACTTTAAATCCAGCGCCTTTTCTTTGAGCAGAAGCAGCTCTTTTTTCTTTTCGAACTGACTGTCACTCAGGACAGACCGCTGCGTTCCGGTAGTGTCCCCCCCCTCTTTCGAGCTCAACTCTTCGTTTTCCAGTCGGGCCGCTTCCAGGTTGCCGGACACCGATTCAATTCTTCCCTGCAGATTGTTCAGCTGATTTCTCAAATTGACGATCTCGGCTTCCTTTTCCCGTACCGCTAAGGTCAGTTCTTCAATTTTCCGCTCAGTCCCGGCTTCCGCGTACTCCGCGAGTTTTTTCTGATAAGCGGTTATGGCCTGTTCGTATGTTTTTTCACGGATTTGGAATTCTTCAAGTGTTTTCAATGCCTCTTCGTGGGACCATTTCAGGAATTTCATCAATTCCTGTTCCCGGTATTTCAATTCTATGAGGGAAATACGGTACTGAGCGGCGTCGTATTTATAACTTTTCGGATAATCCCTTGTAACTGTTGCAAATACTTTCCGTGCCTTGTCGAAATGTCCGAGATCATACAGCGACTCTCCTATCCAAAAATAGGCGTTACCGCAAAAAGGATTCGACGGAAACTGTTCGATAAAATTATACAATACCTGAATTGATTTTTCATATTCCTTCTGCAGGTAGAGAAGCCTCCCCTTTTGATAGAGGGCTTCGGGGAAATTCCTGTTATTTTCATACGTAAGCAGAAAAAATTCGAGATTTTTCTCACAATCATCAAGATTGTTCATCGCCAAATGGGTTTTCGCGAGCCAGAAATAGGCGTCTCCGTGGAGCGAATCGTTACCCGGGTCCGCGATGATATTTCTAAACGTGTGAAGCGCTTCATTGAAACGTGAGGCGCTGAAATAGGCTATTCCGGTTTCCATATCTCCGCCCGCGGCCAAAAGAGGTGCCGCGGACAGTGTCAGCATACAGCCGATACATACTACTACTGATATTATCTTCACCTTCAAAATATTTTCCCCTGTTTTGATTTTCGAACGAAAAACTTCAAAACTAAATCAATTCTTTCCCATTACCGTCTTCGACACGGCGACGGGATCTTCAGCCCCGAAAAAAGCGGACCCGCAGACTAAAATATCGGTACCGGCATTTCTCACGATTTCCGCCGTTTCTGTATTTATTCCTCCGTCCAGTGAAATAAGAAAATCGAGACCCAGCTCCTCCCGAAGGCGGACAAGCTGCCGCACCTTTTCGAGACACCTTGGAATAAGGTCCTGCCCGCCGAACCCGGGATTGACGCTCATGACAAGGACAATATCAAGCATATCGATAATTTCGGACAATACGCCGACAGGTGTTGACGGAACGATACTGATTCCCGGTTTTATTCCCGCGTCGATAATGATCCGCAGAGCTTTATGGACGTGTACGGTCGCTTCATAATGAAAGGTAATATAATCGGCCCCGGCAGCGGCAAAACGGGGTATATGTTCCTCCGGGTTGACCACCATCAGATGCACATCCAGCGGGAGGGAGGTCTTCTTCCGCAGGTCCCGCACCATCTTGTGCCCGAACGTGAGGTTCGGAACGAATACACCGTCCATTACATCGATGTGAATAAAATCTCCGCCGGCTTTTTCTATCAGCTCCGCGGCTTGTTGTATCTCGGTAAAATCGGCCGACAGAATTGACGGAGCAAAGTATTTCACGCTGTTCATAGTAACAGTAATACCAAATTTTCGGAAAAAAAGCAAACAAATTACCGCCGCTGCCATAATTGACTAAATACCACAGGATGATATAATTAGAAAGATACTAGAAAAGAATAAGTGATGGATCGGTCTCAAAACACAGGAAGCGATATCGATGAAATATTGAGAGACTCATATATATTGCTTCGGCAGGGGAATTTTTCCGAAGCCCGAATACTGCTGGGGAAAGCCCTTCCTCTCGATTTCGATAAGGAAGAAGTCATCAGCGCGCTGAAAAGTGTAGGATACTGGGAAGATCGGAAAAAGAAAATGGAGACCATGCGGGAGGACACGGAAAAAGGAGAATTTTTATTTGCCCAGTGGGAAAACTACCTTTCTTTTGTACAGCGGTGCGGCGCGGTTTGTGAAGATATTCACTATCCCGTTAAACAATGGGTTTTCAGCCAAGCCCTTACCTGCTTCCAGAGTATTGTCGTAAAAAAAGGGAAGCACGATCCCGAACTGCTGTGCTATGTAGGACGAGCTTACAAGGGAATTGGGGATTACGAACACGCGGTCGAGTATTTTGAAGCCGCGAACCATCAGAAACTTGATGATCCCGAACTGCTCGCGGAGCTGGCGGACGCGTACGCGTTTCTTAACGAAATCAAAGCGTCAAAGGCCTTTTTCCGGGAAGCATTTTTCATCGATCCGCAGCGGGTCCGCCTCGATTATTTGGAATCGATGCTGATTTCAAGGTTAATTGATGAAGTTCGGAAAAAATGGAGCTCGGAAGAGGAAATCAAGGAATGGATACCCGTTTACGGCAATATTTACAATGTTTTTAACGTTAAACGTGAATTAAAACCGTTGGAATTCGGCAGACTGAAGCAGGCCATCTTCCAATACGAGAATTCAGTTGAGAATTCAATGAAAAACGGGAACGGAGATAGTGATTACCAGATGATACCCCGGCTGATAAATAAATATTTCTGGCTTATCGATCATCTTCTCTATACGAAAAGCGAGCGGAAGAAAATTGACGAAATATTGGAAAAAATAAAGAAAATTGATACAGAAATCTACGAAAAATTGATACAATAATAGAGGGAGAATGGAATGCTGCAACAAAAGATACAGGTAATTAACGAATTACTGAATGAAGAAAAGTGGACACGGGCCACACTGAATAGTTATACAATTAATAATTTTAAAGAATTAGACCAGCTTATCGACGAAACGATTGATGATGATACCGAATCGGAAGTAAAACAGCTCTGTGACGAGCACTTACAGCACACGAAAAACAGTATTATCGCCCTCTACATATCCGGTACGATTTCTCTAAAACGGCGGCTTATCGATGATTCGAACCTCGTTATGCTGATTAAGATTTTCTCTGATAACCACAAGTGGAACATTGTCGAATATCTCTGCGGCAGAATACTGCAGTTTGGAGAAAATAAATTCGCCCTCCGGACCCTTGCCGACTGTTACGATAATGAAAATGAAGAAAACAAGAAATATGAGGTTTGGGAACGCCTGATTAAAATCGACTATGAAGAAGCTGATATTGTCAGATATATCGCGGAAAAAAAAGAGGAAGAAGACAATACCGATGAGGCAATTGAGTATTATAAAAAAGCCATCTACCGGTATATCAATAAAAAACTGTATTCTAATGTTCGGGAGGTATGGCAGAAACTGCTGGAATACTGTCCCGAAGATACCGATTTCTTTTACCATGTCGACAGAAAAATAGAAAAAACATTAAGCGGTGAACGGGCGGCGGAGTTGCTGCAGGAGCTGTTTTTACATTATAAAAACAACAGCCTGTGGGACAAGGCCATCGATATTTTAAAACGTATAATCGATTACGATCCGAAAAATCCCTGGGTACGGAACGAAATTATCGACTGTTACAGAGGAAAATATGAATCGCACAGTCATTTGGATGAATATCTTCGGATCTCCAATCTGAATCAGGGCTGGAGAAATATCAACGACGCAATTGCCGATTTTGAAAAACATATTGCCTTTGACGCCGGGAACTTTGTCTGCCACCGTTCCTGGGGAATCGGCATGATTCGGGACATTCAAGATGACGACATTGTTGTTGACTTTTCCCGGAAACGGGGTCATCAAATGTCACTGAAGATGGCGGTCAATGCATTGAGCACCCTTGCAAAGGACCATATTTGGGTCCTGAAGGTCATTATGAAAAAAGACGAGCTTCGCGATAAAATTAAAAATGACATTGCGTGGAGCCTGAAAACCATCATTAAAAGTTTTGACAACGCTGTGGACATGAAAAAAATTAAGGCGGAGCTTGTTCCTTCGGTACTGACACAGGGAGAATGGTCATCCTGGAGTACACAAGCCCGAAAAATTCTAAAAACCGACCCGAATTTTGGAAACCTCCCGGACAAGCGGGATGTTTTTACCGTTCGTGAAAACCCAATTACCCTTGAAGAGAAAATATTCAACCGGTTCAAGGCTGAGAAAAATTTCTTTCCCCGCCTCGCTATAACGAGGGAATTTATAGAAGACAAAAACGCCTCGTTAGACAGCGAATATTTTGCCGAAATGTTCGACTATTTCACCACGTTTTTGAAAAGTTACAATGTCATTAACGAAATAATTGTAGCAAGTTTCATTTTTATTCAGGAAACAATTGAAGAATACCCCTATTTAGACCCCGGTTTTGATTTGCAGTTTTCCGACATACTCGAACAAACCGAGGACATTGAAGCGATTTTTACAAAAACCGAAGACAGTGATATTCAGAAACGGTTTCTCGCGTATATCAAAGAGCATAATGATACCTGGCCGGACGTATTTTCACGGCTTTTTCCGAATTATCTTTCGAAATATATTATTAATGAACTTCGTGAAAACGACCACAAGGACAAAATATCCGATTTATTCAAAAACATCATCGAGAATTATCGGGACTACCGTGAAGCATTCATCTGGCTCGCGAAGAATATTTCGGAAGAATCCTGGAATGAAAAATACGATATCGAGTATGAAAAGATCCTTATCGGCATGGTCCACCTGCTGGAAATTACTTTCAGGGAAATTGATAACCGCAGAGACGTCAGTCAGAACAGAAAGATCAACAGACAAATCCAGAGTTTTCTCTTTAAAGACAACAAAGTGCTGGATTTTTTCGGAAAAGCTGGACGGGACTCTATCAGCCGGATTGTTACCCTCATTAACGATGTAAAAGACATCGACCCGTCGATAAAAATCGAACTGAGAAACAAAATTACCGAAATATTCCCCGATTTTCAGTTCTACGGCGAAACAGGGATTGATAAGGCGGAACGACGGCTCCTTGTTACAGCGGACAGCTACAGCAGAAAACAGAAAGAATTGTCGCATATTTTAGATGTCGAGGTGCCGAAAAACTCGAAGGAAATCGGCGCCGCTATGGAACTCGGCGATTTGCGGGAAAATGCCGAATACAAGGCCGCGAAGGAGCGTCAGGACTTTCTTAATTCAACTGCCGGCAGGCTGAAGGAAGAAATTGAACGCGCGCATATTATGACAAAGAATGATGTCGATACATCAAAGGTCAGTTTTGGAACAAAGGTGCTTCTTAAAAACAACATTGAAGAAGGGGAAGAAGAATTTACGATACTCGGTCCTTGGGAGTCGGAACCTGATAAGAACATTATTTCCTACCTGTCTCCCTTAGGAGAAAAACTTTTGCATCATAAACTCGGCGAAACGCTGAAATTCACAATTAATGAGCGGGACTACGATTATTCCATTGAAAGTATCGCCGCTGTAGAGATATAAACCATGAGCCGCGTAGTTAAAATATGTTTGCTGCTACTCGCCATTGTGTGTATCGCGTCGACGGCCGCGGTAGCGGGCAATATCGACCTTATCGTACTCCTCGACACTTCTGAAAGTGTTTTTCCCATTTTTGACGACCTGCTCGAAGTTATTGTCGAAGACACCGTTACGAACCACCTGCAGGCGGGGGATTATTTTCATCTGATCAGTTTTAACGGAGCACCCCAAATCGAAGTCTCGAAACAGATTACTACATCCGAAGACATGGAGGATGTTTTTACGCATATTTTCCTGTTACAGCCCCTCGGCAGTTACACCGACTTGCTGCGGGCCCTGCAGTATTTGTATCAGTATACGGTTGATTTGCCCGAGGCAAGAAAAAAATACATTGTCGTTCTTACCGACGGTATCCACGATCCTCCTCCCGACAGCCCTTTTGCCTACGGAAAGCGGGACATCGACAAAGAATTGAAAAACATCACCGCGCAAATCGGCCGGAAGGACTGGGAACTGCGAATTGTCCGCCTTCAGGGTCCGGACAGTGCCGATACCGGTGAAAAAGAAAATTTCATCGATGACATTTCTTCCGATCTCGAGACGGCTGTTATCGAATATCCCGATGATACCGACACCGACGCTTCAAATGATTCCAATGAATTCCTCGGAAATCCTTCCATCGAAGCACCCGGCGATATAGGTGAAATAGCATCCACCGCAACCATCCCAATCCGCGTAAAAAATCATGACACCGCGGAAAAATCGGTAACCTTAGAAGGCCTGTACCTTGGAAATAAAAATATTTTATTGAACCGTCCCGAAGCGGTCATTCCTCCGGGAGGTGAAGCCGTCCTGGACGCGGAAATACAAATGCCTGAAGGCATGGATACAGGTTCGCATACCCTTCGGCTGCGGCCGGAATTTGACAGCGACCTTCGTTTTTCACCTCCGACAATCGATGTTGCCGTTGAATTTTCCCCCGGGAAATTCCGTCTGCCGAAAGACAAATCCTGGAAATATATTGTTCTCATCGCGGCCTTAATCGCCGCCGTCGTTCTAATTGTTTTTTTTGTCCGAAGAATGCGGCTTTCCCTCGATACCCTTTTCAGGCGCGGAAGCGAGACCGTTTCCGCCGGTTCGCGGCAGGGCAGCGCGATTGAAATGGTTGTCGAAGGGCAAAACACGCAAATCGGGCTTCGGAACGTGCATACGTTTTCCTCAAACTCCAAGTTTTGTGTCGGAGGCGACGGCTCACCCTTTGTTATTTTTCTTCACCCCTTTCCCCGGTGCATCGGAGAAATTTCAGGAAACGGTGACAACCTTACGTTCCATCCGCGGAAGCCCTCTTTTTTTCCGGATAACAGTGAAAGCAGTGTTACCGACTGTTTGCGCAAAAAAATTACCGCGATTTCGGATAACGGAAAGCGGGTATGCTTCTATTTCCGGAAATACATTTCTCCCCTGGAACGAATTAACAGAATTATGCGCCTTACCGCTCAGCCGGGACTTCCTGAAAAAGATTATAACGATTCAAGCGCTTGAAGGGCATGCTTTCGTATACTTCCCGGCATTTCTTCACCGGCAAGTTTTTCCACTTCACTTTTCAGCTGCTGTACGGAATTAGTCGCGATCCCGCGTAAAGCGTGAATTTTTACGGTCAAACTGCCGTGGTCGAGCATTTTTTTGTAGAAATCGGTCAAGTTCGGTGCCTCTTTCATGGAGAGTGTTTTACATATGGTATCCAAAATAGAAGACCGGTCCTTTGCAAGTTCCTGCTCGAAAACTTCCCGTATTTTTTCTAACGCCGCGGGAAAATGATGTTCCGCCAGTCCGTTGAATGCCGTAATGCGGAGAGCTGCATTTGTCAGGTCCGTTTCGAAAAGCTTATACAATGTTTCCAACGCTTCGTTTCCGCCGATTTTAGCCAAAGCTGTTACGGCCGCGCCGCGTACCGGCAGTTCGGGGTCTTTTTCGGCTTTGTATTGAAGGGCGGGAACGGCTTCCTTCATTTTTTTTTCTCCTAAGGCTTCGCAGGCGTAGACCCGGATTTTCCAATAAGAATCCCGCAGGGCCGAAAGAACAATCTCCGAAGCTTTCGGACCGTCAATTTTGCTTATTCCGTACAGGGCGTAACTTCTCGTTAGAGCGTCGTCGCTTGTATACACGCCGATAAGTACGGGGAGACTTTCGGGGTCCCCGATTTCTCCCAAAGCGGAACAGGCGTAATGCCTCAGCGTCGCCTCTTCTCCCTCATCACGCGCGATTGTCTCGAGCATTTGAATAGTGCTTTTGTCCTTCAGATTTCCAAAGGCGAGAAGTATTTCGGCCCGTAACGACGTGTCCGTGTTCCTGTCGTCGTATTTTTTTTTCAACACTTCCGTGAATCCTTCCACTTCGAGGGTGCTGAACTTTCTAATAGCCGCGGCCGCGATCGCGGCTTCCCCTTCTAGAAGAGGTCCTATTTTTTTAAGCTCAATTGCATCCCGGATGCTGCTTATGTAGTCGATTACCCCTTTAACGAGGGAGAGCGGATGGTCTTCGTAGCCGAGCATAATTTCTTCCGCCTGGTCTAAGGCCGCGTCGCTTTCCACCGACGTTAAATATTCGAGACAGGCCGTCCGAATTTTTGTGGTACGCGACTGTTCGAAAAGAGCGGAGATTTCCTGAATAAATGCTTCGTCCTTTTCATCGGCAAGCTGATCGAGCAGCGGTTCAATTTCAGAGTCGATCCCGAATTGCAGGGTCCTTTTCCGTTCTTCCGTAAGAGAAATGTTTTCCTGCCCGCCGGCCGCGGACGCGGCCATTATACCGAAAAACAGGACAAATGCCGTTACGCGTTCTAATTTCATTTTTTCTTCTTTTTTTCGAGCATACTAATAAATATATCGACCTTTAATAAAAAATACATACCTAGAATTATTCCAAAAGAAACAACCCCTTCGATAACGAGAATGCCGAAACCGAGGAACGTACTCCCCTGCTGCCACCAGGGGCCGAAAATATCCTTTATAATAAAGATGAAAACACCCGCGACAACCGACGAGATAAGTACTTTAAGAAACGTAATAAGAATTGGTTTTCCCCGTATTCCGCCGAGTTTCATCCGAACAATAAAAACACTGATAATACAACCCAGGGTGAAGGCTATTGTATTCGCGAGGGCCAATCCTACGACGCCGAGATATGTTTCTTTCAGCCACAAGGATAATGCAATATCGATAACGGCCACGGCCATGGCAAGAAAAAAGGGCAGCTTGTAATTATGAATGGAGTAGAAGAACCGCTGGAGAAAATTGAAAGCACCGACACTGAACAGTCCCAGGACATAGGCGGTTAGAACACGCCCGGTAAGGAGTGTCGCGTCCAGGGTAAACTGCCCGCGGAACATTGCAACGGAAATAATTTCATTGCCGAGTATGGCCAGGATAAACGCCGATGGTATGAGGGTCAACAGCAAAAAGCGGATACCGTATTGAATACTTTCCTGAAGTCCTTTTGTATCATCCCGGCCTGCCTGTTTACTCATTCTCGGGAAGAGGACCGTTGTAATGGATGCAGAAAAAATGCCGAAAGGAAGCTGAAAAAAAACAAGGGCGTAATGAAGGGCCGAAGCGCTTCCTACATCCAGGCCGGTTGCAAAGCGGACGGCAATCTGCTGATTGATGGTAAAAATAGATGAAGTCGCTACGACGGGAAGCCAATTTTTAAGAATTTTTTTAAAATCAGGATTTGAAAAGCGGAGGTCCGGTTGAAAGCTGTATCCTAAGGCGTGAAATTTCGGCATTTGAAACAGGATCTGCAGCACCCCTCCTGTTATAACACCCACAACCATGGAAAAAACACCTAAATACTTATGCAGAAAAAGAATTGAAGATATAACAGCAACCGAAAAAAGCATGGGTGTTAACGCCGGTACAAAAAACTCATTGTGTGAATTGAGGGTCCCCATCATGGCGGCGCTGATACTGATCAGCAGAAGATATGTTATAAACCACCGGAACAGCCGTACTGCCAGCATTATCTGCTCCGCCGTATCAAAATCGACAAGAACAAACCGGATAAGGGGATCGGCAAAAATAATCGAAAGAACACAAAAGGGGACGAGGACAACCGTTTGAAATGTCAGAATATTCCGTACAATCTTTTTCGAGCGCGTTTTGGAAGGGTCGTTTACAAGTGAATTGGAAAGGGCGGGAATAAAGGCGGATGAAAGGGCCCCCTCAGCCATCAATTTCCGGAGATTATTCGGAATCGTAAAAACTGAATTCAGAACGTCGGCTTTTCCGGACGCGCCGAAAATGCTCCCGATTACCGCTATCCTGGCAAAGCCGAGCAGCCGCGACAAAAAGGTAGAAACCATTACTAAAACGGTACTCTTCGTACTCTTTTTTATCGTCAATTCCCGGGATGTGTCACTGCTGTTGGTTTGTTCCATGATACTTCCGTAAAAATTTTTCTTTATACCGGGTAAACCTGCCCTCTTGTATCGCCAGCCGGACGCCGTGCATCATATTCTGAAGAAAATAGAGGTTGTGTTCCGTCGTAAGCATGGGGCCTAAAATTTCTCTTGTTTTAAAGAGATGCCGCAGGTAGGCCCTGGAAAACTTCCCGCATGTCCTGCAGCCGCAGCCCTCGAGAATAGGGCCGAAATCATCGGTGTACTGTTCTTTTTTCAGAGATATTGTCCCCTCATCGGTAAAGACCGTTCCGTTTCTCGCAATCCGTGTAGCCAAAACACAGTCAAAGATATCAATACCCTGTTCTATCGCGTGCAGGATATAATCGGGTGTGCCGATCCCCATGACGTAATGGGGAATTTCCGTAGGCAGCAGTTCCGCTGTATAGCCGAGAAAATCGAGGAAGACCGCTTTCTCCTCCCCCACCGACAGTCCTCCGATGGCCAGTCCCGGAAAGCCGATGGACGAAATTTCGTAACAGCTCTGTCGGCGCAGATCTTTATGAAAGTTTCCCTGGATTATTCCGAATAATGCCCCTTTTTTGCCTTGGTACCCGTTCCACCGGCGGTAACTTTTTTTCGCCCAATCGGTTGTAAGCCTGAGAGCGGAGGCCGCGAAGCGGTAGTCGATGTCGGGCTCGGTACAGACATCGAGGGGCATGAGGACATCGCTTCCAAACGCGCACTGCAGGTCGATTACCCCTTCGGGAGTTAAAAAATGGGACGAGCCGTCGATATGTGACTTGAAAAAGACCCCGTCTTCTTCAATTTTCCGCGTGTCCGCAAGGGAAAAGATCTGATATCCCCCGCTGTCCGTTAATATATTCGTGTTCCACGAGGCAAAGCGGTGAAGTCCCCCTGCCTTTGTAATAATATCGATACCGGGACGCAGGTAAAGATGGTAGGTGTTTGCAAGGATGATTTCGTAACCGATGTCGTCTATCAGGTCGTGGTGCAGGGCCTTTACCGTCCCGTTTGTACCTACCGGCATAAACGCGGGGGTTGAAACCGTTCCGTGGTGTAACTCGAGGAAACCCCGTCGTGCCGAGCTGCCGCTGTCGTTCTGTTCTATGGTAAATTGCATCATGTTCGTGCGTTTTTAAAAAGCCAAAACCCTGTAAATAGAAATATAAGAAATGTTCCCCACGCGCCCGCAATCGGCGGTATATAGCCGAGTTTTGCAATGAGAATAAGGACCATCTGCATAACATAGTATACAACCGATATGACAAGGCTTAACAGGAGGCTCATGAGAAGAATGTTCTTTTTTAATCTTCCACCGATTGCTCCGGAAATCATCGCGACAACAAAAGGGGTAAGGGCGAAGGAAAACCGTTTATAGTACTCCGTTAATGCTCCCCGGAACGGAAGGCCGGATTTCCGAAGAGATTCAACCCACTCTTTCGCCTCCGACCGTGCCATTTCCTCAACATTCCGCACCGTTTTTCGAAATGAAGAGGGGCGCTGATTGAAATCAGCCTGCTCATACTCACTAATATATCTTTCGGTAACAAAGGTCCCCTCTTCGTTCCACGAAAAAAGTCTGCTGTTTTTAAATACCCATGTACCGTCTTTCCATTCCGCCCTGTCCGCCTCGATTCTCCGCTGAAAGGTCATGTCCGCTCCCCGCTGGATAACCATAACGTTGGAAAGAGTATTTGTTTCATCGTTATAATATTCCGCGTGGTACACAACGGTGTTGTCCGGACTCATGACGGTAACGTTGGTATTACTCAAACTAGACTGCTGCTTCAGCAGGTTATTGGACAGCTCGTTTTTTTTCTCAAGCGTATCGATTACAACATGCTCCTCGAATACAAACCACAATCCGCTTAACACAAGGGAAACAAAGAGGACCGGGAGTACAAAGCGGAACAAACTGACTCCCGCCCCGAAAATTGAAATCAATTCGTTGTTCGCGTAAAAATTGCCGAGGGTAAAGGAAACCGCGAACAAAAGTGCTATCGGCACGGAAAATGAGAGACACTTCGGCAGATATAACACCAAAACGTTAAGGATCGATGCTAACGGTACGTCGAAATTAAGGTAGCGCCACAAATTCGCGAATAAATCGACGAGCTCCAGAATAAGGACGAAAAAAAAGAGCGCGAGAACGAATATCGGAATAAAGGCAAACAGAATCATCCTGTAGAGCAGCGTCATTTCCTTCCCCTTACGGCAAATCCCGCCAGCCCCATAACGATAATAACGATGTTCGGGGCCCACATGGATACAACCGGCGATATTCTCGCCCGGAGCCCGAAGGTCTGTCCCGCGAAAAGCATCCCCCAGTAGATGACCGCGATTAACAGACCGATCCCAAAACCGACGGACCTCCCGCTCCGCTTTGTAAACAGTCCGATTGGAAACGCGAAGATAACAAAAATGAAACACGCGATGGGAACGGCAATTTTTTTATGAAACTCCAGCCTGTAGAGATGAAGGGACCTGTCATAAAACTGTTTCTTTTCGAGTTTTTCCACTTCTTCAAGCTGCCGGCTTAACTCCGCGGCGGCTTTTTCGTCAATTTCGCCGGTATCCGACACACTGTTCAGATAGTTCAGCCTGAGATTATACCGGGATTCCCGCAGCTGCCGTTCATTCTGAACTATTTTTTCGTTAACCGCGCTCCGTTTTTCCTGAATTGTCGAGTATACATCCCTGGAACTCATTTCGCTCGGTCCCGGATTTCGTACCGAGAAGGAGATGTCCTTCAGCAGGATATTGTAAATCATCCTTCGTGAAATTAAATACTCCGCCCTGGTAACCCGTTTCCCGTCTGCTATATGACTGAAAACATCGGACAGTTCAAGGGAAATGACCCCCTGCTGTTCCGTACTTTCGCCTAAGACCGCGGATTTCGCCATAATCATCCGGCGGTTGTCATCCGGGTCTTTATCGATAATCGTAAGGCCGTCGATTCGATTCCCCGTTACGTCGCCGGTTATCAGAATGCTGTCCTGATACCGTTTGACCGAATACGGTTCTAATTCCATTTCCGGGTTCGAATAGAGAAGTTTTCGAAAGAGCTTGTTAAAATTGATTGTCCCCTTCGGAAGAAAATAATCGTTGATAAAGAAAGAAAAAACGGAAAACAGAATGCCGACGAGGAAAATGGGAAAAAATATTTTCCGCCGGGCAATGCCGGAGGCCTGAAAAGCCAGCATTTCGTTGTCGGAGGAAAACCTCCCGACGGCCATCAACGCGCCGACGAGGGACCCGAAGGGAAACGCTAAGGAGACAATGAGGGGAAGAGAGTAAATAATAAGGAGGAGTACGTCTTTAAACGGCACATGCTTCGATAAAACGTCCTCCGCGAGCAGAAGCATCTGGTTCACAAAAAAAATAAAGAAAAAAAAGAGGAAGGCAACAATAAACGAAAGAATAAATTCTCTGCCGATATAAGAAAAAATGATGGTGTATTTTCTTCTCATAAAATTGATTTTCTATGTTCCCGTCGAGCCGAAGCCCCCTTCTCCGCGTTCACTTTCATGTAACATTTCGACGTGTTTCATTTCAACGGACGGTACGCTGCAGAAAACAATTTGAGCAATCCGGTCCCCCGGCTGAATTATAAAATCCGCGCCGCCTGTATTGTAGAGTATTACCCCGACATCTCCCCTGTAGTCGGCGTCAATGGTCCCCGGTGAATTGAGGAGCGTTATTCCGTGCCGCAGGGCCAGACCTGAACGGGGCCGGACCTGCCCTTCGAACCCTTCCGGTATTTCCAGCCGTATCCCTGTGGGAACCAGCCTCCGTTCCCCCGGGGCAATTGATACCGCGGTTTCGACGGCTGCCTTTAAGTCATATCCGCTGGAATGAGCAGACTGCTGTACCGGAACAAATTCCGGCTGTACGGCTTTCACACGCACGGTTATATTCATGTCGCTTCCTGTTAGAACTGTATCGATGTTTTTTTCCGCTTATCGAGATTTCTTGTCCCGAAAACCAAAAGATTAAAATCTCCGCTTTGTATGTAGTTCTCTATAATATTGTTTATATCATCAATTGTAATTGCTTCCAATAGCCCGATGGAGACATCAGCGTTATGAATTTCCCCTCCTAACAGGTAATGGCGGACCATCCGCTTCATCCTCACTTCCATATCTTCTAACGAAAGTATCAGCCCCCCCGACAGATGGCTTACCGCGTCGTTGAGCTCGGTTTCGTCGGGCGGTTTCTTGAAAAGCAGACTGAATTCGGAATTGAGTGCCCGAAGCAGCTTGTTCAGGAGGGCCGGGGAAGTATTCGCGTATACACTCCACAAGGCCGTGGAGGAGAAATAGGTGCGCATCGCCTGGATGGAATAGCACAGCCCTAACTGTTCCCGGACCGCCTGGAAGAGACGCGAGCTCATTGACTCTCCGAATATGGTGCTGAAAACGAGGAAATGATAGAATTCCTCAATGGAGTTTGGAATGGCAAAAGCGGTCCCCGTAATAATCTGTACCTGCTGAAAATGGGAAGATATGTACTCCTCCGACACTATTCGGACCGGATGAGAACGTTCCGCCTGCGTTTTCCGAAGGCGTGTGCCGGGGAGCTCATCTTCGAGTATGGATATGACCGTGTCGAACCGGATGTCCCCTGCAATGGAAATAATTAAATTCTCGGGAACATACCACTTTTTGTAGAATTCGAACAGATTTTCCCGATTAAAATTGTGTATTGTTTCGGTCTCCCCGGTAATCCGGTTTGCCAAAGGATGGTCTCCCCACATGTTCCGTAAAAACAGGTCGTACGCCTTTTCTTCGGGGATGTCTTCAATTTCGTCAATTTCATTTTGTATGACGTTTCGTTCCCGGGATATTTCCTCCTCCGGCAGGACGGAACGGAATGTCATTTCCGAGAGCAGTCTCACCGCCAGGGAGGTGTGCCGGGAAGCAATTGTACAGTAAAAACAGGTCTGTTCCTTTTCCGTGAAGGCGTTGAGCACTCCGCCCACCCTGTCGATTGTTTTTACAATTTCAAGGGCGGAGAGATTTTCCGTACCCTTGAACATCATGTGTTCTAGAAAATGGGACATCCCCAGCTCCGCGGCTGTTTCGTCCCTCGACCCCTGAAGAAACCAGAAGCCGATGGAAACGGTCCGCGTATGCGGGACCGATTCCATGACAATTTTTGCTCCGTTCTGTAATGTTTGCCGGGCTATCAACCCCTTCTCCGGTTGGAGGAATTGTAATTCCCGGACCGGCTGTCTCCGCCGCTTCGCGGACGTTCACCGTCGGGATCTATCGCGTCGATATAGCTTAAATTCAGCCGTCCCATTTTATCTATTTCGAGGAGTTTCACATCGATCTTCTGCCCCTCTTTCAGGACATCCGTAACGCTGTTTACCCGTTCTCTCGAAAGTTTTGAAATATGAACAAGCCCTTCCTGACCGGGGAGGATTTCGACGAACGCTCCAAAGTCCATAATCCGCTTCACCGCACAATCCTTATAGACCCTTCCAACTTCCGGTTCCTGGATCATCGATTGAATATAATCTTCCGCGGCGCCGGTTTTGTCCCTGTTCTTACCTGATATGGTTACCGTACCGTCGTCTTCGATATTGACATTAACATCGAACTGTTCCGAAATGCTTTTTATGGTTTTTCCGCCGCTTCCGATAATGGCCCCGATTTTTTCGGTATCCACCTGGAAACTGATGATCTGCGGCGCGTACTGAGAAATTTCCGTTTTCGGAACACTGATGGTGTTGTTCATGATTCCAAGGATATGCATTCTCCCCTGTTTTGCCTGTTCCAATGCTTTTTCCATCAGTTCTTTACTAACTCCGGATATTTTAATGTCCATCTGAAAAGCGGTAATACCTGTTTCGGTACCGGTCACCTTAAAGTCCATGTCTCCGAGGTGGTCTTCTTCACCTAAAATATCGCTTAAAATAACGAATTTTTCACCTTCGCTGATGAGCCCCATCGCGATTCCCGCGACGGGTTTTTTTATCGGAACGCCGGCATTCTGCAGCGACAGTGAACTGCCGCAGACCGTTGCCATGGAGGAACTTCCGTTGGATTCGAGAACTTCCGAAACTATCCGTATTGTATACGGGAAAGCCTCCTTGTCCGGGAGCACGGCCTCGATGGCACGCTGCGCGAGATGACCGTGTCCTATCTCCCGTCTGCCGGTACCGAGCCGTCCGGTTTCGCCGACTGAAAAGGGAGGAAAATTATAATGCAGCATGAACGGATCGTACCGTTTGTCGCTGTCGATGTCGTCGATAATTTTTTCATCCACCACGGTCCCTAAGGTGGTAACGGCGAGGGCCTGGGTTTCCCCCCGTGTAAAGAGGGCGGAACCGTGTGTCCGGGGAAGCACATCGATTTCACAGCTGACCGGCCGGATCTCCGCCACACCTCTTCCGTCGGTCCTGATGCCTTTTTCCAAAATCGCCGCGCGGACAATTTCATACTCCATATCTTCAAACAGCGCGCCCGCTTTTTTCAGCTCATCTTCTTCCAGTTCTTCTTCAAAAGCGGCAAGGGTTTCTTCCTTCACCGCCGTTATTGCCTTTCTCCGGTTTTCCTTGCCGGAAACAAAGTTTGCTTCTTCAAGTTTTTTGTAGGCAAAGTTTTTAATTTTTTCTTTCAGGGAGAAATCGTCCCCATCCCCGGCAAGTTCTATCTTTTCGACCCCGGCAAGTTCGCGCAGTTTGTTTTGTATTTTACACAATTCTATGATGTACTTTTCCGCTTCTTCAATTGCCGCGAGCATCTGCTCTTCTTTTACTTGCTTCGCGCCGCCTTCTACCATGGTTATGCCGTTTTCCGTTCCGGCAACAATAATATCCAGATCTCCTTCCTCGATTTGACTGAATGTTGGATTTACCACCAGTTCACCGTTGACCGAGCTGATCCTGACACCGGCAATCGGTCCGTCGAAGGGGATGTCCGAGAGAACAACGGCAGCCGATGAGGCAACCATTGCAATGATGTCCGGCGGATTTATCTGATCGGCGGAAATGACCGTGGGGACGACCTGAATGTCCCGCTGGAATTTTTTATGAAACAGCGGCCTCATCGGTCTGTCGATGAGGCGGCAGACAAGGATTTCTTTGTCTTTCGGTCTTCCTTCCCGCTTTAAAAAACCTCCGGGTATTTTTCCCGCGGCATAAAATTTCTCATTGTATTCCACCTGCAGGGGGACGTAATCAAGCCCTTCGACGGGGGCGTCGGAACAACACACCGTTGCAAGCACAACCGTATCGCCGTACCGGGCGACAACCGCGCCGTTTGCCTGTTTTGCCATTTTCCCTGTTTCTAGTATTAAATCTTTATTACCTATTCTAAATTTCACTTCATGCATATTTTTTTCCTATTTATTTTCTTAAGCCCAGTTTTTCCAAAAGGCCCCTGTATGTATCCAAGTCGGTTTTTTTCAAATATTTTAATAATCTTCTTCTCTGTCCGACCAATTTCAAGAGCCCCCGGCGCGAACTGTGGTCCTTCTTATGCAGTTTTAAATGTTCCGTAAGATCTTTTATTCGCTCAGTCAACAATGCTATCTGCACTTCCGTCGAACCGGTGTCTTTTTCATTTTCACCATATTCGGTGATAACTTTTTTTCTTTGTTCTTTTGTGATCGCCATGTTCTTTACTCCTTTATTTCATAACTCGATCAATAAATTGTATTGTTTTTATTTCCACGTGGTTACCGGGGAAAATAAGTTTTTTGTTTTTTATCGTTATTTCCTCAGTTTGTTCATCCTCCGCCGCGCCCTTTACCGCAACCGTATACGCGCCGTCCGCCGGGAGGATTTGCCGTATATTTTCCGTTCCTTCCGTACAGTCCAATTCATATCGTTTTCCAAGCATGTTGTTGACATCGTACATATTCCCCGACAGGAGCTCACGTCTGATCCTGGTGCTGCTGACAGGTTCGTTCTTGTACGGTACCTGCCGTATTATTTCCACTTTCTTCCCCTCGGCACCTAACTTTTTTTTCACCTCTTCGGAATGTGTATCGTTGTTTCTTCCGCAGTGAAAATTCTTCCCCAGGCAGACATACTCTATTTCGATGTGTTCACCAATTATCGAAAAAAATTCGTGTCCCGTCAGTTTACTAAATTCAGCAGAAAAGTCAATGAGCACCGCGTAATCGAGTCCGTATACGGAAAAAAGCCCCAATTTCTGGCGTACCGTCAAAATATTCCCTAAAAACCCCCGGGGATGGAAAAACGCCGAAGGGTTGTTCGTAAAGGTGAACACGGCAGTTGCCGCTGTACTGCTTTCTGAAGAAAATGACAAAATGCTTTGTACCAGCCGTTGATGACCGATGTGGAGCCCGTCAAAAACACCGATGGTAATGGCTGCCCCTTTTTTGCCGAAAATTCCGTTACGCAGAAAATCGGTCCAGTTTATTACCTTCATACATGCATTCCCACGAATTTATAGGTAAAGCTGCCCGCGTTTCTTTCAAGAAGGGCAACAAACTGTTCAGTTTCTTCATTCAGAACAGCGTATATTCCGTCATCCGAAGGAATTTTGGTAAAAATTTCTTCTTCCACCGGTTTCCCGTACAGGATCCTTTCGATGTATTCGGATTTGCAATGGAGCATATGGATTGATTCAATCCGCTCAAGTATCCGTTCCGGCGGAACAATGTCCCGCTCCGGTTTAAAATCTCCGGGAACAACACTTTCTGTCAGGGAAAATCCTCCTATTGAATTTCTGCGAAGTTTTGTAACATATCCGCAGGAGCCGCAGTTTTTTCCGAGGTCTCTCGCTAAGGACCGGATATACGTACCTTTCGAACAGTGGACCGATAGCTGAAGAGAGGGAGGCTCATAGGTAAGAACTTTCATTCCGTAAATACGTACAGGTCTGCCTGCAAGCCGTACCGCTTCCCCCTTCCGGGCGAGTTTGTGGGCCCGCTCTCCCCGCACATGCACCGCGG
Source organism: uncultured Spirochaetales bacterium (assembly GCA_964440465.1). Taxonomy (GTDB): domain Bacteria; phylum Spirochaetota; class Spirochaetia; order SPDA01; family CAZSGZ01; genus CAZSGZ01. The sequence continues at coordinate 21,060 of CAYTSI010000008.1, read as the reverse complement.
AATATATGGGGGGCACCTGGATTATTTCACCGACGAATTCCGCCGCCCGGTCTTCCACGGTCTCCCGGTCGGGAATGGGACAATTTTTCTTTATAACGGTCCCTTCCGGGTCGAGCGTGTCCGTTTCTCGTCCGAATTCTATTTCAGCTGTATATTCTTTTCCTAAATTGGTAATATAGGAGGCCAGTTTTGTAGCTTTTCCGACAACCGCGATCAGTAGTCCTTCCGCGAATTTGTCCAATGTCCCGGTATGCCCGACTTTCAGGGGATACACGCCCTTTTTTATTTCTTGCAGGGCGGAAAAGGATGTTATTCCCGGAGGTTTATGGACAAGGACAAAACCCGAGTCGATTCGATTCAAGTCGACGTATCCTCGATTATTTTATTAATCATGAACCCCTCTTTCAGGGACTGATCGTAAATAAATGTCAGTTTCGGCGTGTTGCGCGTTTTCATTTTTTTACTGAGCATTTTCTGTATGAAACCGGCCGCGTTGTTCAAAGCATCCACCGATTGTTTGTTTTCCTTATCATCTAAAAAGCTCGACACGTATACCTTCGCGTAGGCGATGTCTTTCGAAGCCTGCACCCGGTTTACCGTTATCATCGAATTTATCCGGGGGTCTTTTATCCTGTTCTGGGAAATGAGAAATCCTATTTCCCGCTGCAGTAAGCTTTCTACTTTTTTTAATCTGTCTCCCTGCATACCTGTTGTTACTCGCTCAGCTTCTTTGCAACTTCTTTCTTTTCAAAAATCTCCAGCTGATCGCCTTCTTTGATGTCGGTAAAATTTTCAATACCGATCCCGCATTCATAATTAGATTCAACTTCTCGAACATCATCTTTGAAACGCTTGAGTGAGTTAATTTTCCCTGAGCCTATTTCCACTCCGTCTCTGAAAATTCGGACGAACGCGTTTCTGCGCGCTTTTCCTGAAGTCACAAAACATCCCGCGATCGTACCTATTTTCGGTACCTTGAAGGTGTTTCGCACTTCAACGTTGCCGATAATGTCCTCTTTAATGTCCGGTGTCAGCATCCCTTCCATCGCGGAACGGATGTCATTTATCGCGTCATAGATAATATTGTATCTGCGGATTTCAACCCGCTCCTGTTCCGCGAGACTGGCGGCGTCACCGGTCGGCCGGACGTGAAATCCGATAATAATGGCGTTTGAAGCTGAAGCAAGCATAATATCGTCTTTGTTGATCGCTCCGGCAGCCCCGTGTATAACGTTCAGACGTATTTCCTTTGTACTGAGCTGTTCTAAAGCATTCTGCAGCGCTTCGACCGACCCGTGAACGTCTCCTTTGATGACGACCTTCAGTTCCTGAATTTCACCTTCCTGAATTGAATCGTACAGGTTATCGAGGGTTATTTTTTTAACATTTTCAGCCTGTTCGACCTTTTTCAGTTCCTGCCGTTTCGATCCCACCTGCCGCGCGACCTTTTCCGATTCGGTAACCTGGAACGGATCTCCGGCCTTGGCAAGTCCGGTAAACCCGAGAATTTCCACGGGAATCGACGGCGTGGCGATATCAATTTTTTGTCCTTTGTCGTTAAACATGGCCCGGACCTTTCCGGCATAAATTCCCGCGATAAAGGAATCTCCGATCCGCAGCGTCCCGCGTTCGATAAGCACGGTTGAAACGATCCCGCGGCCGTGATCAATTTTCGATTCCACCACCTTGCCCTCGGCCCGGCAGGAGTAGTTCGCCTTCAGCTCCATGATCTCCGCCTGCAGCATAATGGTGTCCAAAAGCTCATCGACACCTTCCCCGGTTATTGCCGAAACTTCATTGAAAAGGGTCGTGCCTCCCCAGTCTTCCGGAATTAATTCGTACTCCGAGAGCTGCTGCTTTATTCGGTCCGGGTTCGCGTCGGCCAAATCGATTTTATTAATTGCCACAATGATGGGGACATTTGCTTCCTTCGCGTGATGGACAGCCTCCACCGTTTGGGGCATTACTCCGTCGTTGGCCGCCACAACGAGAACAACGATATCGGTTACCTGGGCGCCCCGCGCCCGCATGAGGGTAAAAGCTTCGTGGCCCGGCGTGTCGAGAAATACCAGGTCGCCCTTATCGAGATTTACTTCATACGCGCCGATATGCTGTGTTATTCCGCCGAATTCATCATTGACGACATTCGTGGAACGTATCGCGTCGAGAAGTTTCGTCTTTCCGTGGTCGACATGGCCCATAACGGTTATTACGGCGGGCCTCGGCTCGAGGTCTTCCGATTCGTCCTTTTCGGTTTCGATAATCGTTTCATCGTAGAGGGAAACAATATGTACTTTGCAGTCGTATTCACCCGCTAGAATTTCCGCTGTGTCGGCGTCTATCTGCTGATTGATGGTTGCCATGACACCCATGCTCATCAGTTTTCCGATAAGATCGGAGGCTTTTAGATTCATCTTCCTTGCCAGTTCGGAAACGGTAACAACTTCCATAATATCGATTTCTTTCGGTACCGGATTCACCTTTTGCAGGGGTTTTTTCTTGACCGCGAGCAGCTTTTCTTCGTGCTCTTCTTTTTTAGGTTTCTGATAAGAACTCTTTTTCTTTGCCTTATAGAATTTCTTCCCCGGCTGTTTCTTCTGGGCCTGTTCTTCAGCATCGGGAACGCCTCCGGAAGGCCGTTTCGGTTTATACGTCTTGTCCGGCTTCTTCCGGTCCTGGTCCTTTTTCTGGTCCGCCCTTTTATACGTTTTAGCAGGCTTTTCCTCGCGCTGAGGTTTTCTCGTATCGCGTGCCCCCGCCTTGACCTCGGGTTTTTGTTCCGAAGGCCTTGCAGGTTTCCGCTCGTTTTTTTCTTCACCTTCCTTCCGGACCGGTCCCGAAGTAACTTTCGGCTGCACCTGTTTCTGCTGCGGTTTCTTTTTAACCACAACTTTTTTCTTTACAACAACGACCTTCTTTTTTTCTTTCGAGTCGTCGTCGGTTTCTTTTATCGGTTCCGGTTTTCTGTGTTTTATAAGTGTTGCTTTTGGTTTCTTTTCCTGCTCTTCTGACATATACTACCTTTTTTTAATCCTCTTCATCTTCCTCGTCCGATTCCTCGACCTCAAAGCTTAACCCTACACCACATTTTGGACAAGAGCTCATATCAACCGTAATTGCAGCGCCGCACTCGGGACATTCGTAGGTCTCCACCTCATCTTCCGCGAAGGTTTCTTCCTCTTCGCCCTCTTCCTCGGATACAGCTTCTTCCTCTTCTTCAATAATTTCAACATTCTCTTCAATAATTTCGAGTATCGTCTTGACATCATTATCAGTCAGGCCGTCGAGGCTTTCAAGTTCCTCCCGGCTCATTGATACGAGGGATTCGATCAATTCAATCCCGTTCTGTCTGAGGATCTCAGCCAGACGCTCCGATATTCCGGGTAATTCGGCAATTTGCGTAATTTCTTCTTCCGCTTCATCGTGCATGTCCCGAAAGAGCTCCGAAATGGCCCGTTTCTGATCAGCGGATATATCCATCTCTTCAAACTGTTCTTCGGTTTTTACATCGATATTCCAGTCGGCAAGCCTGTTCGCGAGCCGTACATTGAGGCCCTGCTTTCCAATTGCCAGGGAGAGCTGATTTTCCACCACAACGGCAAGGGCCTGCCGCTTGGTTTCGTCTAAAATCATTACGCTCTGCACCTCCGCGGGGGAGAGAGCATTTTTAATGAATATTCTCGGGTCCGATTCATATTTCAGAATATCGATTTTTTCTCCTTCCATTTCCCGAACAATCGCCTGGATCCGTACCCCCTTCATTCCCACGCAGGCACCTACAGGGTCAACATCCTCGCGGTTCGAATAAACGGCAATTTTTGTCCGATAGCCCGGTTCCCGTACAAGCTTAAATATTTCCACTGTTTTATCGTAGACTTCGGGGACTTCGAGTTCGAAAATCCTCCGGACAAAATCGGTATGGGTCCTGGAAAGGACAATCTGCAGTCCCGAGGGGGACTTATTGACTTCATAAATCATCGCTTTAATCCGGTCGTTCGGACGGTATATTTCCCGCGGTGACTGGTATTTTTTCGGCAATATTCCTTCGGTTTTTCCTAAATCGACGTAGATGTTGCCGTTCCGCTCCCGCTGATAATACCCGATGATCATTTCACCGACTTTGTCCTTGTATTCGGAATAAAGGGTGTCTTTCTGGATTTCCCGCAGGGTCTGTTTTGCCTTTTGTTTCGCGCTCTGGATCGCGACCCGGTCGAAATCTTTTGGGTTTATTTCTATAAGCAGTTCGTCCCCTAGTTCACAGTCATCAACGTATTCTTTTGCTTCCTCGAGGGATATTTCCTCTACCGGGTCCATTACCTCGTCAACGATGCTTTTCCGAGCGGATATCGTTACTTCGTCCCCTTCCTCGCTGAAGCGGACAACCGCATTCTCGTCGGTACCGAATTTCTTTTTATACGCGGCAAGGAGGAACTCTTCTATTGTGCCGCGCACGAGTTCCTCTGAAATGCCCTTGTCCTGTACGAGCATTTTAACAGCTTCTGCTAAACCTGTTGACATCTCTTTATCTCCTACTTCACACCAGTTTCACTTTTCTAATTTTCTCGAAACTGACGGTATTCAATTCCTTTTCCTGTTCAAAAACAAGCGAGTCCGGATAGACTTCGATAATAGTCCCGTTCTCCCATTCACTTTCCCCCTCGAAAAGCAGCGCGACCGGTCTGCCGGTAAAGATCCGGTACTCCCGTTTGTCTTTTAAAACTCTGCCGATTCCCGGGGAAGAAACTTCAAGATTGATATCTTCATTATCTAAAAAAACCTCAAGCCTGGGATAGATGGTTTTATAAATTTCAGAACAATCTCCTACGGTTACGCCTTCTTCTCTGTAAACAACCAGCCGGACCTGTATTGTCCCCTTTATCGACTTTACCTTGACATCTACCACCGTACAGCCGAGGGCAGCAATAACCGGTTCTATCGTTTCCAGTATCTGTTTTTCATCCCATACAGAATTCAATAATCCACCTATAAAAAAGGAGCCGTTCGTTACGACTCCCGCGCTTACGTAAACATAAATGTGTCTAGTATATTAATCCTTCATCCCATATTAGTCAATAGCAATTGTAATAACGGTTATTTCTCCCCGTGTATGTCCGCCGGCTTGCAGCACCCTGACGCACTCATTTGCCGTCGCGCCGGTTGTAAAAACATCATCGAAAAGAATAATATTCCCCCGCGCGCCTTTCCGTCCAACCGGGGCCGTATGTATTTTCCCCCGCAGGTTCTCGCACCGACCGGCAAAATTGAGAGATTTCTGCTGCCGCGACCTTTTCCGGTACAAGATGCCGAGGACCTGAAAGTTGTAGCATGCAGCGAGAACGGAAGTTATTTCGGCCACCTGGTCCCAGCCGCGACGCCTGATTGATGCCGGATTTCCCGGAACGGGAACGATGCTGAACGGACCGGGGGTGTCCGCGAGAAATTCGGCGGTCCGGGCGGCAAACCAGCCGGCCAAAATCCTCTTTCCGCCGAATTTATACTTCTTGATAAGTGTTTGTACCGTTCCCGCGTATTCAAAGATACTGGCATTCTTTCGAAAAAGGAATTCCCGTTCCCGGCAGGTCATGCACAGCGACTGTTCCGAGATCAGCGGCTTTCCGCATTTTTCGCACCGCCTTCCCTCTATTTTAACAATCCCGCTGCTGCAGTCGGAACATACTGCAGTATCCCCCTGATTTCTCATCATGTCCCCGCATACAAGGCATTTTCTTGAAAAAATAACGTTTCCCATATATACGGTAACAGGGAAAACGGCACCGGTGCTTCAAATATTGGCGTACTATGGCGATTTTATAACGATTTTTTCCACCGGTCGAGGTACCGCAGGGCCTCCATTGGAGTAATTGCATTGATATCGAGCAGCTTGAGTTCTTTTTCAACGACATCCACAGGCTGAAACAATTCCTGCTGTACCGCGGCATGCTTCTCCTCTTCCTTCGCGCCGGGAACTTCATTTTCAAGTTCCGTCATTTTCTCCTCGGCACGGGCCACAACCCACAGCGGCAGTCCTGCCAGCTGGGCTACTTTTATTCCGTAGGAATTGATATTTTCACCGTCCTTCACTTTTTTTAAAAAAACGATTTCCCCCCGGTCTTCGGTTATGGTCATATACATTGAGCGGAGCCGCGGATGCCGCATTTCCGTCAATTCATGAAAATGTGTTGCAAAAAGTGTTTTCGTCCCGAGCATGCCGAGGATATATTCGGATACGGCCCACGCGATGGACAGTCCGTCTTTCGTCCCGGTCCCCCGCCCTACTTCATCCATGATGATGAAGCTTTTGCCGGTTGCCGTACGGAGAATATGCGAGGTTTCGTTCATCTCCACGAGAAAGGTTGATTCTCCCCTCGATAGGTTGTCGGACGCGCCGACTCTGCAAAATATTTTGTCTACAACGCCTATTGCCGCCTCTCCCGCCGGTACAAAGGAACCAATCTGCGCGAGCAGTACGATAAGGGCGGTCTGCCTGAGAAAGGTTGATTTCCCCGCCATATTCGGCCCGGTGAGGAGAATGAACGTCCTGTTCTCATTGTCTAACTCCACACTGTTCGGGATAAATTCCCCCGGCGGAAGATGGGCCTCTACAACGGGATGCCGGCCTTCTTCAATACGGATTGTCCCCGAATCATCGACCCGGGGCTCTGTATACCCGTACCGCGTTGCCGTAACCGCGAAGGAGCACAGACAGTCGAGACGGGCAATAAAGCCGGAAAGGCGTAATAGCGCCGGAATGTTTTCCGCGACGGATTTTCGTACCGAAAGGAAAAGGGTTTTTTCCAGTTCAATTATTTTTTCCGTTGCATTGTTGATTTCGCTTTCCAGTTCGGACAGCCGCTCCGTCGTGTACCGTTCGCTTCCCACGAGGGACTGCCTCCTGATAAAATAATCGGGGACCAGGGAAGTGTTGCTTTTCGTCACCTCCAGAAAATGGCCGATAATTTTATTGTATTTTATCCGGAGCGTACTGATCCCGGTAGATTTTTTTTCTTGTTCCAGATATTCGTCGAGAATGGCCTGGCTGTTCTTTTTCAAACCCCGTACGGTGTCGAGTTCCCGTGAATATCCTTCGCGGATCAGTTTTCCCTCCGTAAGCAGGACCGAGGGGTCCTCCGCTATGGCCGAACGCACCAGAGTACAGACATTTCTGTTTTTCTCAAGGTCCGTTTCATCGGGCAGTTCGAAAACAGCCCCCCTTTCCCAGCATGCAATTTTTTTGACAATTTCGAGAGAAGCCTCCACCGACCCTCCTAAGCCGAGTATGTCCTTCGCGTGGGCTTTTTCAACGGCAACTCTCGATGTAAGTCTGTCGGTATCAAGGATGGAGGTGAATATGGAGCGAAGTTCGTTCAGGAATGACTGATGATGATACAGTGTCCGTACTTTTTCCAATCGTTTTTGAATGTGGGACGAATCGACGAGGGGCTTCGCCAGCCAGTTCTTTATCCCGCGCCCCCCCATGGCGGTTTTTGTGTTATCGATTATTTCAAGCAGCGAATAACGTTCCGAGCCGTCGTGCATGTTGGAAAAGATTTCCAGATTGCGTATCGTGGATTCATCCATCCCCATGTACCGCGCTTCCGAATATACCGTAAGCGTCGTTATGTGGTCGAGACGGGCCCTGCTTGTCTCCTGCAAATAGTCCAGGAGCACGCCCGTGGAAAAAATAACCGGGTCCGAATCCTCGATGCCAAAGGCCTTCAGGTTGACAACATGAAACAAGTCACACAGACGGCTAAAGCTTTCGTTGAGGTTGTAGGACCAGTCCGGATATCGGTTGAGAAGCAGTTTTTTTTTGTCCCGGAGATACACCTCCAATTTTGGAAAATCCTCTATAACAGACTGCTGTATCAGCAGTTCCGCGGGGTGCACTTTTTCAAATTCTTCTTTCAATCGTTCGTACAGTTCATTCTCCCCCCAGGCGGTGGCAAAAAAATCTCCGGTGGAACAATCAATGTAGGAAAAAGAGCAGGTGTTGCCGTACATCCCTAAGGACGCAAGGTAGTTGTTTTCTTTTCCGGAGAGGATGTCCTCCTCCAGGACGGTCCCCGGGGTAATGACCTCGATAATTTCTCTGTCGACAATACCTTTTCCTGCTTCTGGCAGCGAGACCTGTTCGCACACGGCAATTTTCTTTCCCGCTTTCAGCAGTTTCGCGATATATGACTGCGCGGCATGGTACGGGATACCGCACATGGGCGTCCCGTTCCGTTTCGTCAGAGTTATATTGAGAATTGAACTGACTTCCTTCGCGTCCTGTTCAAACATCTCGTAAAAATCACCGAGACGAAAAAAAAGAACAGCATCACCGCTCTCTTTTTTCAGGCGGTAATACTGTTTCATCATAGGAGTCAGTTCAGCCATATGCTCCGCTTTTTAGTTTGAAATCTCCCGGAGCCGCCGCAGAACGAGGTCAGTAATATCCACCTCCGAACTCCACCACATTAAATCGGGGTCTCTGCTCCGCATCACAACGGCATATCCTTCATTTTCAGCTACATATTTTATTACATTGAGAATTTCCGAAAGGAAAGTGGGCGATTCGATAAGGGAATTCCGTTTTTTTTGTATCTGATTATACTTTATCCTCGAATATTCCTGGAGGTACTCTTTCTTATTGAAAATTTCATCGTCAATTTCGAGTGCTTCCGCGTCATCCCCTTCATTTTTAGCTTCTATTTTTCTCGCTTCAAGCTGTTCAATTTCTTCAAAAATAGCTTCCTTTTCCGCTTCGTACTCTTCGGTCATTTCTTCCAGCTCGCGCCACGCCTGGGATTCCCTGAAGTAGTTCGACACTATCTTGGAAAGGTCGATTACCGCGATTTGAGAAAGCTGCTCACTTACGGCAAAAGAAGAACTCAACACCGCTAGTATAACTGCAAAACAAAAACGTCTCATATACCGCCACCTCTGCTTACTTTAAAATATTTCGTATGTAAAGGAAATGATAAAATCGAGCCCCGCCCCTTCGGACGTGCCTCCGATATTTCCGGTCTGCCACTGAATAACACCGTCTTCGGTCTTGAACCGTTTGCCGAAATAAAACCCCATGGGGAAGCCCGGGATGGTAATCCGCGGTCCGGCCCCGAAGGTAAAGAGAAAATCGTCGATATTCATGGAAGAGAGGAAACTGTTGTCTTCCCACATGGCCGTACCGCTGAAAAAGAAATCCAGCCATAGAAACTGTTCGAATATCGGCATCCGGAGTTCGATGAAATTGTTCCACCTCGCGGTCCCTCCGGTTTTATACCCCCAGCCCCTGGCAATCTGCATACTGTCGATGTAGAGATAATCGCTGTCCCGAAGTGCCGTGCTCCAGCCCCATGTCCCGCTTTCAGTATTGTAGCGGTAGTTGGGAACAATAATGGCAAAGTCCGAATGAAGGGCCAGCACCATCTTCCAGTTCCAGTTTTTAAACACCGGTACATCGAAGAGGGTAAAAAACACCTCCGCCTTTGATGAACTTCGAATATAGTTTGTAATGCCGAAGAGGAGGCCCCCCACATACTGCACGTTCTGATTGATATGAAAGCCTTTTGACGGGTTCATGATGAGGTCGCGGGTGTCCCAGGAGAGGTTGAGCCACAATTTATTGGTAAATGAAAAGGAGTCGAGGTTTTTTCTCGTTGTCGCGTTAAAGGGGCGATACAGTGTATCGTCATAGGTCAAATACTCGAAATTTGTCCGGGCCCCGGTGGAAATCCCGAGCCGCCCCGCGTTTGTAAACCACTGATATCCGGTAGTCAGTCCGAGACCTAAAATGAGGCTGTGATACTCCATCAGGTAGGCGCTGCCAATTCCAATCCCCTGGTTTAGATCGTACTGATAGTCGGTAATAAGGTTGTAGGAGGTTACATCCTCCTCCGTCGGGACCCCGGGGAACGCGGTCCCCGCCGCGTATACCGAACCGCTTCCGGCGGGGTATTCAGTTTCTTCCGAGAAGACATAATATCCTTCATAGGGGTCCGGCACCGCGTTTGGGTCCTCGGCGGCAAATACCGGCGAAATGATGTCCTGCTTGATCCGCCGGGAGAGGGCGTGTTCGATGGAAAAATCGGCCCCCCAGGACCAGCGCTTGCCAAAAAGCCAGTTCTGGTCGAAGCTGAACGTCAGTTTCTGGCTGGTCCCCGACAGTTCAACTCCGGCGCTGATTGCGTCGCCCCGGCCGAGGAAATTCCTGTCCGTCCATTTGAAAAAGCCGAGGACGGGGAAGTCCCCGCCGGCGCCGGAAAAGGTGACCCCGAAATTGAGATCGATCGTTTTCGCCTCTTCAATATTGATAACGAGGTCCATCAGGCCGTCCACGCTTCCCATGGGAGTGGTCGGCGTTACGGATGAAAACAAGCCGGTATTGTAGAGGTTCTGCAGCCCCTCCATAATTTTTTGTTTGCTGAATACATCACCCGTCTCGAAGGGGAGTTCCCGGTAAATAACAAAGTCTTTCGTTTTATCGTTTCCCTGCACGATAATGCTTTCAATATGGGCCCTGCCCTGCTCAATTATTTCCACCTTGTACCGCACGGTATTGTCTGCCTCGTCCCGGACGGGTTCTCTCGTTATCTGGTTGTAAATGTACCCTTCGTTGTAATAAATGTCCGCTAAGCGGAGAAAATCGCCTTCGAGTTTGGTCTTATTGAGAACATCCCCCTCCCGGTGCGTTACTGCCTCGAGGAGTTCTTCATCGGTAAACAGGGTGTTGCCCTCAATTTCCATCCCGTCGTATACGTACTGTTCTCCCTCTTCGATAAAAATGGTAAGAACAAGGTAGTTTCGATCGTCATCTTCATCTTTTTCCATTCCGCGCTTGACATTGACAACTTCCGCGTCGATATATCCGTTTTCGTTATAATACTGCTCAATTTTCGATATGTCCTCTTCGAATTTGCTTTCCTGAAACACCCCTTTCGAGAACAGTGCCTGGGGCTTTGTCTCCATGAGCCGCTGCAGGGTCCCGTCGGAAGCGTAATCATTGCCGCTGAAACGGATTTCTTTAATACGGGTCTGGCTGCCCTCTTCGATGTAAAATGTCACTGCCGCGAGGTTGTTGTCCGGGTCCGGTTCTATCTCACTCTCTATCGAAATATCGGGAAAACCGCGTTCAATATACAGTTGTTGAACGGCGTCCGCGTCCAGCTGGACTTTCGTTTTATTGATAATATCTCCGGTTTTCAGCAGAATGACATCGAGAATTTCATTCCTCCGGATGTTCTGGTTCCCCTTCAGCCGGATTTCATCCACCACCGGCCGCTCCTCAACATCAAATTCAACAATAATCGAATTGTAATCGTCATCTCCCGGAATGGCATTGGGAACGAAAATTTCAAAATAATCGAGGGCATATAATTTGCTCTGCAGTTCGAGAAAAAGCTGGTCGGTGAATTTTTTGCCGATGTATTGTTCCGTAATTCCCTCTAAATCGGCTTCCGAAACGTTCTGCAGACCTAAAAAGCGAATATCTTTAATCGGTTTATTTACATACCAGTCCGCCTGTTCCTGTGGAAAGGCGGCAGCACCGAACAAAAGAAAAAAAATACCGGTAAGAACTATCAATTTGTTGTTCATAAACTCTCCAATGTTAAAAAGAAAATCCCCAAGAAAGCGCCAGACTTATTGCCGGAGGTGTTCCGAAAAGATCTGTCATGTCCGGCATAAATGAAAATTCCAGTAATGCCAGCGGTGTTTTCCACTCCAAACTTACTTCAGTGTCAATTACAAATTCTTCATTAGTATATAGTATCTCACCTTCAGACTGTTTTAAACGTAAACCCAACATTGCTTCAAGAAAAATATCTTCACTAAGGTACTTTCCCAAAAATAAGGTGGTATTGTCAAGATATCTTCCCAAGGTAGCCGCTTCCCCCCTTTCTTCCGTTACGTTTTTCGCGAAAAAACGGTCGGTAAGGAGATTTTCCAGCATTTGGGAGCGGATGGAAAACAGGTCGAGGCGTAGAATTTCTTTCATGGTATTCTCGATGGAGGCCATAATACCAAGCTGTTTCAAAAAAATGTTCCCCGTCAGCGCGAGTGTTGCCCCTAAATCGATCTGTTCTCCGCCGATTTGGGTCATAATGTTCTGTCCTAACAGCGCTAAGACTTCATTGCCCGGCAGCGGCGGGTCCGATTCGAAGCGCGGACTAAACTGGCTGAAAGGTTTTTCATCGACAATCATGATGATGGTGACATCTTCTCCGGTATCGGTAATTTCCCGCAGTTCCGCCCTGGCGGTCAGCTTCGGATCGAACCTTCCCTGCTCCTCGTTAAAGGAGATGCTTGCCTCTTTTAACAGAAAATTCCGGTTAAAATAAAATATTTGGCCGCCCCTGGTGGAGACGTCCCCGGTTACCGAATAGGACTTCGCGAGGCTGTTATATTGAATCTCCACCGATTCATCCGTCTCGGCGTAGGTCTGAAGGACGGGAAAGGTTTCGGCCGGCCAGAGAAACTCGATCTGCCTGCCGGTATTGACGGTAAGATCGACATTAAACGCGAAGTTCGAACTTCCCTCTTGTTCCGGCGCGTCCCCTAACGTAAGGCGCATATTTTTCGGGGTCAATTCTCCCGATATATCGATCCCAGAAAAATCGCCGGCAAGGACCATATCAATCAGGACATCACCGTCGACGTAGATCCGCGAAAAATTGGTTACCATGGGGACCCCTGCGTTCCCTACCGATTCGATCTCTATCAGATAATACTTCGGTATCCAGTGGTCGATGATAAAATCGAGCTCCGCCGCTACTTCCGCTGCTCCGGCTTGTACATAAAACAGGGGTACGGTAAAATTTTTACCGGAAAAAAGAAGGTCCGCCCGAAACGGACCTAAGTCGACCGGAATAAGCGGATTTTCCGCGTACCCGTCGATGATCTGCAGCTTCCCGGAAAAATCGGGGTCGGTAAGGGTCCCGGAAATAGACAAGTTTCCTCTGCCGGTCCCCCGGTTGATGTCGAAATAGGGTATATTGAGCACGGTATTGAGGGCCTCAATATCCAAATTGATGTCCTTTACATCGGCATTGATTCTGTTCTTCCGAACGGTCCCTTCGGCGTAGAGTTGAAACGGCAGCGGTTCGCTGATTTTCATTTCAAAATATCCGTCGGATTTTATTTTCGCGGTTATTGTATTGTCCGGCTCCCGGCGGACCGAAAAAAATGGTCCGTTTTTCTGGAAACTGATCTCCCACGGGTCGAGCAGTTCATCCCGGTAGGTAATTGGGGAAAGCACGAAATTTCCACTCAAATTGCCCTTCAGAATATCTCCTATTTTTTTTCTCGGGCCCCGCTTTTCGGTGAATCCCGATGCCGAAATTTTTGACTGAAGCTCTCTTCCCTGAAAAATCCCTGAAAAATCCCCCGTTAATGATATATCGCCTTGCACATGGTTGTACTCGCAATTCCTGAGAGTAAGACGGTTCGACAGATAGGTAAGGGTAAAATCGGAAATTTCCATATACTCCTTTGTACTAATGACCCGGCCGGAAATACCGATTTTATCGTTGTTCAGGGTAGCGTTTTTCGTTGCAAAACCAAATACAAAAGAAGGTGATGAGACGGCGCCGGAAACCGTCAGGCTGCCGTTGATGTCCCCGGCGAGCTGTTCAATTTGAAACCGGCGGATGGGGGAGCTTGTAAAACTGATATTCGCGTCCATGGTCCTTCCGGCAACCCCGCCGGCGAGGGTGTACACTTCCTTCGTATCGGAATCGGCCATGGTAATCCACCCTTTCAGGTCCAGCGGGTCAATTGCTCCGATCAGCGCCCTTCCCCTCCCCTCCAGCACGGAATACCTGTCTTCAAGCCGCAGATGCTGAATATAGAGATTTTCCCGGTCAACCACCGCCTTCATGCCGGCGTTAAAGGTATACTCTTCTCCAATTTTTCCGTTTACAAGCTCCAGAGTGGAAATGTACGCCCTCCAGCTGTCGGGGTCCTCATACAGACCGTAGAGTTCCAAATTGATTTCGCCGGCGCTGTTGTTATACCGGAAGGGGATTCCCGCGGTTGAGGCGTGAAAAACAAATTTATTCTCCTGCAAAAATACAAGCACCCGCGTATTGTAGCTCCCCTCGAGCTGCATCCCCGTCTCCGGCTTCAGTATTCCGTTGAAGGCGTAATCGAAGCCGTTTACCCGCATACGGCTCTGAAAATCGAGACTGCCGCTCTCGGTAAAATCGACCGTCAGTGTTCCGGAGGCGAAGATGTTCTCCCACCGGCCTTCAATACCGGTAATTTCGATTGTTTCCGAATTTCCCGCTACGGAAAATGCAACCCCTTTTTTTTCCTCTGTTGGACTGGATACGGTAAAATAGGGAGAAACATAGGCATATTGATCGAAATCGGTGGTAAAAAAGATTTCCGTATCGATAAAAAAGGGTTCTACGTCCGACTTCCGGACCGGGAGGGGCAGTAACGAAGCAATTTCGGCGGCGCTGCAGTCCTCCATTTCCACCGCTCCCTGAAAAAACGGATTATCCCCGGTAGTTAGATTTCCTTCAAAAGAAAGCAGGGAACCTTCACTGCTGCCGACGGCAGCCTGCAGCCGAAGTTCATATTCATCCTTCCGAAAGGAAAGAAAACTGGTAAGATTCGAAAAACGGGCCTCCGCGACTGTTACGGCATCACTTTGTATCCGCAGTACGTTTTTATACGGCCGCAGGATGAATGTCCCGTTAACGGGATAGCCCTCGGCAGCAGTCAGGTCGATTACCCTGCAGACGCCGGAAGGCATCAGCGTTGAAAAATGGAACGACCCGGCGTAAACCACGGTACCGCGGTAGGTTTGCACAAGGGCCCTGTCGATGTCGACTGAATCCAAATTTCCGGCAGCATCGATTTCCGTATACACCGGAAACGGCAGGATTTCGTTGTTCGCGTATGCTTCGATATCCGCCGAGTATTCCAGCTCTCCGGTTTTTATGGAATAGGAGCACTCGATAACTCCCGAAATCCTGGTGGTAAGCCACGGCCGTATTTTCGGCAGACTGCCGGAAAGAAGGGTCCCGTAGCTTGACGGATAAAAATCTTCCGTTAAAATTGTCATCTCCCCTCGCGTGGAATCGAGGTCGAAAGAGGCTGAAATATCGACCGGTTCTCTTCCCTGGATTTTCTGCAGCTGTAGTTCCCTTTCATGGAAGGAGAAACGGAAATTTTGTTCATGCAGCGTGAATAGATTTGTGGAAATGTCTTTCAGCCGCACCCGCAGGTCCGCGGAAGAAAAATTTTCCGGTACGGTACCGAATATCTGAAGTTTCGTATCCAGTCCTGTTATCTGTCCGAAGGGTTCCGGAAATCGGGTGGAAATTTCACCCCGCAGCTGGACCTGGAAACTTCCAGGCCCCCCCCGTGTCAGGCGGGTAAAAACACGCCCGGCTTCCGCGGAAAAATCACCCTGTGTATAGGAAAAGCGCAGATTTTTTCCAACAAAAACCAGGTTCGGTATAATCAGCTCTTCCCTGTTTGCTATAAAATCCCGAACTAGTTTGATGATGTCCGCGTCATTTTCCTCATTGATTTCAATTTCGGAATTTTCAATCCGGATCTGATATACGGCGTCAATCGGGTCCCCCAGCAGCAAAGGAAAGAGACGGTAATAGATACGGACCTGCCGGATTTTCAAAAGCGGAGTTTCGGGGCGCTCACTGCCGTATACCGTCAGCCCCCGTATTTTAATGCTTCTAAAAAAGGAGGGCGAGACCTCGTCATAACTGATGGTACGGCCGAGAACGTTTTCGAGGTACGCTATTGCATCGACCCGCAGGCCCGACAATTTTTCTTCTATCGTATTTTGCACCGGGACGAAAAGGAATGCCGTTATACCCGTTACTATGAGGAAAACAATGATCTGAATGAGCAGTGATTTCCTGATTTTGATTCCCAACCATGAACTCCATAAAAAACTAGTACATCTATTCCATCGTAGTACTAGTATACTATACTACAGTAAATTTCCACAGGGGGAGATCATGGCAGATATGAGCGGCAAAATTATAAAAGGATTCATCGTCCTTGAAGGACTCGACGGCGCCGGCACCTCCACACAGCTTTCCCTCATCGGGTCCCGCTTCCGCGGGTTGAATATTCCCTGCCGCGCTACCTTTGAACCCACGGACAGCCCCATCGGAACACTTATCCGGAACGTTCTTTCCATGAACATTAGCATGCATCCCGCTTCCCTCGCGCATCTCTACGTATCCGACCGGCATGAGCACCTGTACGGCCGCGGCGGTATTATTGAGCAAATCGAGGAGGGGAAGCTGGTAATTTGCGACAGGTATATCTTTTCTTCTCTGGCATATCAGTCCGTCGACTGCGGGGTTGACTATGTCGGCAGCATCAACGCGATTTTCCCCCTGCCCGAACTGGTGCTATTTATTGACCTCGATCCGGAAATATGTCAACAGCGCTTAGCGGACCGCGGGAAAGTGGAATTGTTTGATGACCTTCGGTTTCAGCAACAGGTGCGGCAAGGCTACCGGAGCGCGTTTTCCGCTTTTCAGGGCACCGGCATGACGGTGGAGTTCCTCGACGGTACCCTCCCCGCCGATCTCCTTTTAGAAAAAATCTGGGAAATTTTTCAGAAGCTGTCGATACTAACAGTATGAAACAACTGGCCGGGGCCTTCCTGTTGCTGTTCTTTACCATTTCCGGAGCCGGCGCCTACAACGTCCTGTATGCCGAACAGTTTTACCGGCTCTATCACGACCATTTCCACCGCTATCCGGAAGATACACTTGAAAATATCTTTTATCTGGAAAAGGCGCTTCATTCCGATTTTTGCAACCCTTTACATGCCCTGGCGGAAATTAACAACAAGCGGGAATGGGAACGCTACCGCTATCTGTTTTCCATGCACGTCAATCTCAAGCTGACGGAACTCTATTTGACCCTCGGCAGCAAATACGACAAGATGGAAGCCTATTTTTACAACTATCCCTGGAAAGAAGAGAACATAAAAAGCCTGGACAAAGCGGAGCGGATTTACACAATGGCACGGTATTACTGGAGTGAGGCACGCCGCTGGTCGGGAAAACTGCCGCCTTCCTACATCAATCTGGAGGAAATTCAGTATTGGGAGGATGAAAATTTCCGGATCCGGACAAAGGACCTCGACTACGGAAAAATTATCGATTCCCACCTAACACGGTTAGACCGGGTCCGCCGGCAGTTTCTCGAAATGGACGATTCTACCTACTAAAGCGGCGGCAGATACATCGCGTCGCCGTAGGAAAAAAAACGGTATTTCCGTGCAACCGCGTGGGAATAGGCTTTTTTCAGCAGGTCTGTTCCGGCAAAAGCAGAGATCATGACAAAAAGACTCGATTCGGGGGTATGAAAATTGGTTATTATCCCCTCCACGGCCCGGAACTGATAGCCCGGGTAAATGTAGAGGTCCGTCGATGCACTGCCGGGCCTGAATTCCCCGCAGGAACACGCCGATTCCAGGGTCCTGACGGTGGTGGTCCCCACGGCGATAATCGGCCGGCCCTCCTTTTTCGCCAGGGTCAGTATCTCCGCCGCCGCCGGGCCGATTGCATATGTCTCCTCATGCATTTGATGATCGTAAATACTTTCGGTACGGATAGGAAGAAATGTGCCGATCCCGACATGCAGGGTAACATACACCACGTGGACGCCCTTTTCGGCAGCGGCCCGCAGCAGTCCTTCCGTAAAATGCAGCCCCGCCGTCGGGGCCGCCGCGGAACCGGGCGCTTCGGCATACACCGTCTGATAGCTGTTGTCGTCACCTGCTTCCGCTTCCCGTTTTATATACGGCGGCAGCGGCATTTTCCCGTACCGTTCAACGTAATCTTCCGAGATGTCGCGGGAAAACCGGAGACTTTTTACAGCGCCGGTTCCTGCCTCGACCTCCCCCCGCACTTCGCCGGGGAACGTATACTTCCTGCCGACTTTCTGCCGCTTCGATCTCGATACCAGTACATCCCACAATCTCGGGCCCTTTCGTGCAAGCAAAATAATTTCCACCTCACCCCCTGTCTCGGAGGGGACGACAAACCTGGCCTTCCGCACCTTCGAATTGTTCAACACTAAAACGGAGCCTGCCGGAAGTCTGGCGGGAATATTTGAAAACACGTCATCCTCGAAGCCGCGGTCCTTTCTGTTTACTACAAGGAGGCGCGATTTCCCCTTCGCCTCGGGATACTGGGCGATTAATTCTTCGGGAACGCTAAAAGAGAAAATTCTGGTCTTCATGCCGCGTTGAGTTCAATGACAAGCCTAGGTGTTCATACGCTAAGGGGGTTGCCACTCTGCCCCGGGGCGTACGCTGAAGAAAGCCGCGCTGGATTAAATAGGGTTCGTAAAAATCCTCGAGCGATTCAATGCCCTCGCCGATGCTGATTGCCAGTGTTTCGGCGCCTACGGGTCCTCCGCCGTATTTTTCAATAATAACGCGGAGAATCTCACGGTCGTGCTCTTCTAAGCCCAGCGGGTCTATCCCGAGGCGTCCGATGCCTTCCGTTACCGTTTCATGATGAATTGTTCCGTCTCCCACCACCTGCGCGAAATCCCGCATTCTCCGGAGCAGCCGGTTCGCGACACGGGGAGTACCCCGCGAACAGGTTGCCAGCAGTGTTATCCCCTGTTCATCGATGTCCACCTGAAGTATTTTCGACGAGCGGAGGATAATTTTTTCAATTTCTCCCTGCCGGTAGAAGTTCATCCGGATAGGGATACCGAATCTGCTCACCAGCGGCCCCGCCACCTGCCCCGCCTTTGTGGTAGCTCCGATCAGGGTAAACGGCGGCAGCGGTATCCGTATGCTGCGCGCCGACGGCCCCTGTCCGATGATCCAGTCAAGCTCGAAATCCTCCATTGCTATGTAGAGCATTTCTTCGATGGCCGGCTTCAGCCGGTGTACCTCGTCGATGAAGAAAACAGTCCGTTCCGAAATCGTCGTCAGCAGCCCCGCTAAGTCTTTCGGCTTGTCGAGCGCCGGCGCGGAGGTAATTTTGATGTCTACGTCCATTTCATGGGCCATAATCCCCGCCAAAGTCGTTTTCCCGAGGCCTGGGGGGCCGCTTAAAAAGATGTGGTCTAAAGCTTCACCCCGCTGCCGGGCCGCCTGAATAAACACCCGGAGGTTTTCCTTCATCTGTTCCTGTCCGATGAACTCGTGTAAAAACCGTGGGCGCAGCGTAATTTCCTGTTCGTCCTTCGCGGGATCGAAATCTCCGGATAGCAAATTCATTGACTTAACTCTACAATCGCGTCCTTCATGATTTTCTGTTCCAATTCTTCCTTCGACAATTCTGCCTGATCGTGCCGCTTCGCAAGGTCCCGCACCGTCTGTTTCGCCTCCCCCTTATCGAAGCCCATATTGTACAGTGCCTCGACAATGTCGGCGAAGGCTTCCTGTTCCCGTTCACCGGTTGTCAGTTTTCCCCTGAGGGAAAGAATGATCTTCTGCGCGGTTTTTTTTCCAAGTCCCGGCAGACGGGTCAGTACGTTGACATCTTCATTATCTAAGGCCTGAATAAACTGGGTATCGCTTATTCCCGATAAAATTTTACACGCCTGTTTCGGGCCGATACCGGATATTTTTATCAGTTCTAAAAATAGGGACCGCTCACTTTCGGCGGCAAATCCGTAGAGGGTCAGCTGGTCTTCTTTATGATACACATAGGTATATACGGAGGTTTCCGATTCAGCCGGCGGAAATTGTGAAATCGAGGTCGACGTGGTGTGGATTTCCCACTCGATACCGTTTTGCCGCAGCAGCAGAAGCTGCTCGTCTTTGGAACTGATAGTGCCGTACAGTCTATTGAACATTCCTCTCCGCTTCCTCTATTGTTTTCCCCGTACAAGGGCGGTAAAGTTCATATTGTTATAATGACAGATCGCCGCGGCTAAAGCGTCCGCTGCATGGTCCGGTTTCGGCACCGTATCGAGGCCTAGCAGTACTTTCGTCAGCTCCTGCACCTGCCCTTTTTCAGCCCTTCCTCTGCCGACAATTGCCTGTTTAATTGCCTGCGGAGGATATTCCCGGACGGGGATGCCCCGCTGCTCGAACAGAAGAAGGGCCACTCCCTTCGCCTGAACAACCGGAAAAGCGCTCGCGGCGTTTTTCGCGAAAAACAGGTCCTCGATACCGGCTTCCCGGGGTTTGTATTCCCGTACAACTTCGGTAAGGGCGTCATATATTATCTTCAGCCGTTCTCCCGGGGGCAGGCCGGAACTTGTTGTAATAACACCGTGGGCAACGGCCCGGTACCGGCTTTTTTCTATCTCGATAACACCGTATCCCGTATTTGCCAGACCGGGGTCAATACCGATAATCCGTATCATTCATCGTCAAAGGAAAAATCATCCGGAAAATCCAAGTTTGTGTAGATATTCTGGATGTCGTCGTGGTCGTCTAAATTATCGATAAGCCGGAGGACCTTTTTCGTCGATTCCTCATCTAACGAGATGGTCGTTTCCGGAACCATTGAAATTTCCGCGCTTTCTTCCTCAAAATCGGCCTGCTGCAGGGCATTCAAAACGGTCTCGAAATCTTCGGGGGCGGTAATGACCTCGATAACGGTTCCGTCGTTCGTTACGTCCTCGGCGCCCGCCTCGAGGGCGGCGTTGAAAATATCCTCTTCAAAATATTTTTCAGACGCGTAATCGAGGACCCCTTTCCGATGAAACAGATAGGAGACGCATCCCGTTTCTCCTAAGCTTCCGTTCCCTTTCTGTAAAATGTTCCGCACGTCAGCGGCGGTACGGTTCTTGTTGTCGGTTAAGGCCGAGATGAGAATTGCCACGCCGTTCGGGCCGTAGGCTTCGTAGTTAATTTCCGTATATGAGACACCTTCCAAATCGCCGGTCCCTTTTTTAACGGCCCGGTCGATGTTGTCCTTCGGCATATTCGCGGTTTTCGCCTTCAATACGGCGGTACGCAGACGGGGGTTGGCATCCGGATCGCCCCCGCCCTCCCGGGCGGCAACGGTTATTTCCCGGATAATTTTCGTAAAAATTTTCCCCCGTTTCGCATCGGCGGCCCCTTTTTTATGCTTAATAGATGCCCATTTATTATGACCAGACATG
>CAYTSI010000007.1:0-59101 GCA_964440465.1 uncultured Spirochaetales bacterium | reverse complement strand
CAATGGCCGTCCGGTCTAACTCCCGCATCTGCTCAACCGTCGATATTTTCATCCTCTTAATCCTCCGCGTTCTCAGCGTGTACCAAAAGTATAATGGATAACCCCCCTGAATGGCAAACCGGCGGCGGCTGCTGCGCTCCCTTGCTAAAAGGGCTTCTCTTCTGTATGATGCAGCCATGCTTGATTTACGCTTTATTAAAGAAAACAGCGATGCTGTTAAAGAAAATATTCAAAACAGATATATGTCCGCCGATGTCGACGGTGTTGTCGCCCTGTATGATAAGCGGAACGAACTGATCGCCTCAATCGACGATTTGCGGCAGCAGCGGAACGAAAACGCAAAGCAGATGAAGGGGAAAATGCCCGACGATAAGCGGCAGGAGTTAATTGAAGACGGCAAAAAGCTGAAGCAGGATATCGCGGGCTTAGAAGAGACCCTTCAGGAAACGGAAACCGCCCTCTCCGCGGAGGCTGCAAAGGTCCCCAATATGGCCCATCCCGACGCGCCGGTTGGAAAAGAGGAGAAGGACAACCTCGAAATGAAACGCTCCTTTGAACCTCCCCGGTTTTCCTTTCCGCCGAAAGACCACGTGGAACTCGGGGAGGCCCTCGATATTATCGACTTCGAAACCGCTACCAAAGTTTCGGGTACCAAGTTTTACTACCTGAAAAACAAGGGCGCCCTGCTCGAGCTGGCCTTAAGCCGCTTTGCCTTAGATAAATTGGCCCGGCGGGGATTCACCCTGACCATTACCCCCGACATCGCCAGGACCTCGATCGTGGAAGGGATCGGATTCAATCCCCGGGGAGAAGAAAGCAACATCTACTCCATCGAGGGGGAGGACTCCTGCCTTGTCGGGACCGCCGAAATAACCCTCGGCGGCTATTACGCTCAGCAGATTATTGAAAACGAAGCGCTGCCGGTGAAGATGGCCGGCCTCTCCCACTGTTTCCGGCGGGAGGCAGGAGCGTCCGGGCAGTATTCGAAGGGTCTGTACCGGGTCCATCAGTTTACCAAAGTGGAAATGTTTATCTTCTGCCGCCCGGAAGACTCGGAGAAGATGCATAACGAACTCTTGGAAATTGAAGAATCAATATTCAGCGATTTAGAAATACCCTACCGGGTTGTGGACACCTGTACCGGCGACTTGGGCGCCCCCGCGTACCGGAAGTTCGACCTGGAAGCCTGGATGCCCGGCCGG
The DNA here is from genome assembly GCA_964440465.1 of uncultured Spirochaetales bacterium. Taxonomy (GTDB): domain Bacteria; phylum Spirochaetota; class Spirochaetia; order SPDA01; family CAZSGZ01; genus CAZSGZ01. Next base: position 57,899 of record CAYTSI010000007.1, on the reverse strand, counting down.
GGTGAAAACGGCGAATGGGGCGAGGTAACCAGCACGTCAAACTGCACCGATTACCAGGCCCGCCGCTTAGGCATACGATTCAAAGAGGACAAAAAAAACCGCTTCGTGCACATGCTCAACGGCACGGCCATAGCGGCATCCCGCGGGATTATAGCAATTATTGAAAATTTTCAGCAGGAGGACGGTTCCGTCCGGATCCCGAACGCTCTTGCTCCGTATACCGGGTTTTCTAAAATCAGCCTGTAGCTTTTTCGATCCGCTTCCAGTATTCTTTTCTCTGCTTTTCTAACGTATAGGGGTCCCACTGATCGATATCGTCTTCCAGGTCCCGTAAAAATGACTTCATACAGGTCTTGCAGATATCACGGTCCCGTATAGTCTCATAATTGACGTCCCGGTGCGCGTCATGAATTACTTTTTTACACATATCGCAAATTATTGTCGTCATTCTTTCTCTCCTCTGGAAAAAAGTCTATAATAAATGGACGACATTGTCGAGAGCTTTTTTATATGACGAAAAAAAAATGTTTTATTATAGCCGAGGCGGGCACGTCCCACGGAGGAGACCTGAAAAAGGCAGAGGAACTGATTTCCGCGGCTGCCGAATCCGGTGCCGACTGTATTAAATTTCAGATAGTCTATGCCGATGAAATAATCCATCCGAAAACCGGAACGGTACCGCTGCCGGGAGGAGACATTCCCCTCTACGAGACCTTCCGGAAACTCGAAAGCCCCCCGGAATTCTACGCATCCTTGCGGGAAGCCGCAAAAAAGGCGGGAATCAGCTTCCTCTGCACCCCCTTCGGCGTCCGGAGCGCCCGGATTTTGCTGGAGATAGGGGCGGAAATGCTGAAAATAGCCTCTCCCGAGCTCAATCATGTCCCCCTTCTAGAAGAAATTGCAGGCTGCGGCGTGCCGATTATCCTCTCGACGGGGGTTTCCACCCTCGCGGACATTGACGAGGCGCTGCGCCTTCTGCGCCCAGGCGTTCCGGACATCACCCTGCTCCACTGCATTACCGCCTACCCGGCGCCCGAGGAGGAGTACAACCTCCGGTGCATCCCGAACCTTGCCGCTTTATTCGGCGTGCCTGCCGGTGTATCCGACCATTCCCTCGATCCGGTCCTTGTTCCCGTCCTGTCCGCTGCCGTCGGCGCTGCCATGATCGAAAAACACCTCTGCCTCGACCGGAGCGGCGGCGGCCTCGACGACCCCATCGCCCTTGAACCGAAAGCCTTCGGGGATATGGTCCGGGAGGTCCGGCGGATAGAGGACCTGCCCGCCGCAGTGGAAGAACTCCGGCAAGATTTCGGCAGAGAGCGGGTGGCTGCCGTCCTCGGCGGCGGGGTAAAGCGCCTCTCCCCGGCGGAAGTGGGGAATTACGGCCGGTCGAACCGGTCGGTCCACGCGCTTCAGGACCTTCCCGCGGGTACCGTTCTGACCGGCGAAAATATTGCAGTTTTGCGCACCGAAAAAGTCCTCCGCCCGGGGCTGCACCCCCGGTATTACCGTCTGCTGCAGGGGAAACATCTCAGCCGGCAGGTGGAAGCGGGAGAGGGCATTACCTGGGACGACCTCCTTTCTTGACACGGGGACAGCCTTTGTGCTGATATTGTCTCCATGCTCGAAGTACTACGCTCCTACGCGCCGCTGACGATTTTCTGGATAACATTCAGTGTTTTCCTCACATCAACCGGAAAAGGGGGATTTCCCGCCGGGCCGGTGGCAATGTCACTTCTAGTGCTGGTCTTTCCCGGGCAGACGGAAGCGGCACGGTCGGCTGTCGCGTTCATGCTTCCCCTCCTCATTTTAATGGACATTTTCGGGTTTATCCTCTATCGGAAGCACATCCTGTGGAAAAAACTCCTTCCCCTCATTCCGGGGACCCTCGCGGGCGTAGCACTGGCAACCATCCTCTTCGTGTCGAAGGAAAACTCCTTCATCTACATCCCCGACAAGTGGTTCCGCCTGTTTTTAGGAATCCTCGGCCTCAGTTTTGTCGCCTACCGGGCGCTGAAATCCTGGATTGTAAAGCGCCTTGCCGAAAAGAGAACGGGAACGGGGGTTGCCGCGGCGGGTATTTTCGGCTTTCTCGCGGGGGTGGTTTCGACTATGTCTAACAGCGCGGGCCCGCTGATTCAGATGTATCTGCTGCCGCAAAAACCGAAAAAAATGAATTTCGCGGCAACCGTCGTCGCCTTTTTCTTTTTTCTCAATATGCTAAAAATGGTCCCCTTCAGCCTGATGGGCAGGATAGAAGCGAAAAACCTGCTCTTAGGCGTCTGGATGCTGCCGGTAATACCCATAGGCGTTGCGGCAGGATACGGACTGGTGCGGATAATGAAGGAACGGCACTACACGGTGCTCATCTATGCCGCCTTGACGCTAACTTCCACGCTGCTCATTGTCCGGACCGTTCTGCAGCGGTAAAGCCCTTCCGAAGGGCCTCCTCGTTTACCCTTTCTCCGGAGGCGGTAACAAACGGCAGCCAGGCACCGCCGCCGGTGCTGATTTCATTCGGATAATATCTGCTTTTATACCGCATGTGTCTGTTCTCCTCGATGTAGTACCCCAGGTACAGATACTGCTTCCCCCTCTCCCGGCCGTAATGGATTAGCCGGTTGACCGTGTAGGTACCGAGGCTTTTATCGGCATACGCGTCATCGTAGTAAGAATAGACGGCGGAAAGGGCGTTTTCCGTTTCATCGAAATGGCCGACGGCAATTAATGTTCCCCGCAGATACATCGACAGCTGCCGGGAGCCGGACATGGGATAAAAAAACGCCTTTGTAAACTGATCGAGCGATTCGGTCCCGCCGCCGGAAAAACGCCGCTTATGCTTTTTGTACAGTTCGAAGGCCTCCGCCGATACTTCCGGAGGGGTAATGCTGACATCCGCGCCTCTGTTTTTTACGTGCAGCCGTTTAGCCGACCGTGTTGTCCGGTAACGGCGCAGGTCCACCCGGATGGGAACACAGCTGCCGCAGTCCGCGCATACGGGCCTGAAAAAATACCGCCCGAAATGACGGAACCCGCGGGAGAGCAGGGCCTCGAGCTGCACCGGCCCCATATCTTCAGCAAGGAAATGTTCGGCGGTAAATTGTCTGTCGGGAAAATATCCGCACTCCACCGTATTCTCCGGCAGCGGAATAATTGATAGCCGCATAATATCGATAGCATCAGTGTACCGGAGAAGGCGGATCCAATCAACATGGATAAAAAGACCCCTTAGGGAAAAGGAGGTGAAAACCCTAAGGGGTAAAGTTAAAAAAAGGAGGTGTATTACTACTTGCTCAATAATACAAACAACGGAAGCGGGAAAAGGTAACACTTTTTATTTATTTTCTACTCCATCACCACTTGCGAAACAACATTGAGCAGCTTGGTATACGCCGCTTGATACGAATCGTCGGCAGTGTAGGTAAAAATATCGCTTTCAACAATACCCTGTCCGTTTTCGCGAAACCGCATTAACGGATTGCGCAGCGCGCCTAGTATCTGGTGCATATTGATTCCCCGGGAAATTAAGTAATTGGAAAACGCGATTTGCTTGAAACTGACATGTTTGTTGTCGGGAGTATATAAATATCCGATTGCGTCACGCACCTGACCGAACGGCCCTTTGGAGTAGTGGAAAATACCGCTTAGCGGTTTCCCCGGATTGAGGAGCTGCTCGTTAATGAGGGCCTTCCCCATTTCATCGATAACTTCATGAATACTATCGTAATTAAAAATTGTCCTGAAGATCATTACCGCGACATCCGTCGTATTGTTGTTCTTATGGAGTAACGCGGGAAGGTCGTAATTGATGATGTAATATCCGGCGTACCGCTTAATTGTCTGCCCGTGGACCCTCAGCATGTCCTCGAAGGGAACACGCAGATTAAACAGCTCGTCATAGGTCATGTTTAGAATTTTTAAGGCCTCAAAGGCCCCGATTATTTCGGCCCTGTCGAAGGAGGTATTGAAAAACTTTTCAAAACAGCCGCGCATATACGGGGTAAAGGCGGCTTTCCCCTTCACCGCGAAATAAAAATGCATCCGGTAGTGTTTTTCAATAATTTTACGCTGTACGATAAAATCGCCGGGAATATTGGCCAGATAGGCCAGCTTCAGCCGGTCTTTATAATGGGGGTTGCTGTGAATGACCCGGAGAAGAATGCTTTCAACCTTAACTCCGTTTGTTTCCGGCCTGAGATACACAAAAACGTCCTGGCATTCTCTTTCCCCGCACGGACCGCCGTAGGGTATGAGCACTGTCGGTTTTCGTATGGTTTCTTCCGTCATTGTCTTCGATCCTATCGTACTACAATTTTTCCAAAAGATCAAAAACCCGGTGCGTAAACCGGAGGGCATCGGAGGTTTCCATATTCCTAGGCCGCGGAAGGGTGTTTTCCACTCTCTCCATCCCCCCTTCTTCATGAAACAGGAGTATCGCGTCGGACAACAGGACGGCTTCCGTAATATCGTGTGTTACGAAAATAATGCTTACACCCGTCTCCCGCCACACCGAAAGCAGCATGTTCTGCAGTTTTTTCCGTGTTTTCCAGTCAACACTGCCGAAGGGTTCGTCCATTAGCAGCAGCCCGGGGTCCGCCGCTAAGGAACGGGCCACCGCCGCCCGCTGTTTCATCCCCCCCGACAGCTGATACGGGTATTTTTCGGCATCTTCCTCCAAGCCGACCATCCGGAGAAAGGGGGTTATGCTCCGCGGCGCGTCACCTTTCATCCCCGGCCTGTTCCGGCCGCTGAAACGGCGGGCAAAGGCGATATTCCCGCCCGCCGTTTTCCACGGGAAAAGCTGGTTCTGTTCCTGAAAAACCATAATCCTGTCCGGCCCGGGCCCTTCAACCCGTGTCCCTTCATACAGAATTTGTCCGGCTTCGGGCCTGACAAACCCGGCAATACACTTCAGCAGGGTCGTTTTTCCGATACCCGAAGGCCCGCAGACAGCGATACAATCTCCCTTTTCCATGGAAAACGAAATATCCCGAAAAACAGGAGCTGTGTCGTACTGTTTGGTAATATGTACAACGTCCAGAAGCATCAGCCTGTTTCCCACCGTTTTACCGTCCGGTCTTCCAAGCGTAAAAACAATAAATTCTCCGCGAGAAGGCCGATAATCACAACCACAATCAGCCCGCCGAACAAGCCCGGCGTATCCATAAAAACCCGTCTGGTAAAAATATACCAGCCCAGCCCCCCTGTTGTTCCTATCGCCCCGAACACCATCTCCGCGCTTATCAGCGCCCGCCAGGCCCTCGCCCAGCTGATGCGCAGCCCCGCGTACAGCGACGGGAGAATACCGGGAATGACCACATGGACCAGCCTGCTCCAGGGGTCCATCCGGTAATTGTCCGCAACCAGGCGCCATTGTTCGGGGAGGGACCGGTATCCGGCAAGAATATTGGTAAACATCGGCCAGACAACGGAATGAATAATGACAACAAGGACCGCCGCCGTCCCGGTACCGAACCAAAGCACCACCAGCGGCAGGAGCGCGATTCCGGGGAGGGGGTGGAGAAATGTTACCAGAAAATCGGAAAAACTGGCGCATACCTTCGATACCGTACCCGCCATAAGGAGAAGCAGGGACAACACGGCCCCGCCTACAAGGCCGATGACAATAATGAGCACGGAAAACCCCGTTTGTACCAGGAGCTGCCCGCTGCCGACGGACCGGAAAAGCGCGCGGAAGATCTCGGGCAGCCCGGGGAGCAGCAGCCGGGGAAACAGCCCCGAAAGCGAAAGCGCCTGCCACAGCCCTGAGATAAGGGCAAGCCACAGCAGATATTGGGCCCACTTGCGTCTAATGCTTACCAATAGTTCTGCCCTTTCATAAAATCCCTGAACTGCTCAACACCCTGTACGGCGGTGGAAAACGTCATATCGGGGTTGGACAGGTATTCCGCCATGTGCTCCTCAGGCAGATTATACAAACGGGCCGCCGCGGCGGCCGCCCCTGCCGGGTCCCGCCGGATGTACCGGATAGCGGCGTCCACCGCTTCTGTAATTCCTAACACCACTTCGGCATGTTCCTCGGCAAATTCGGAGGAGACAACCCCGACAATAAAGGTAAAATCGCCGCCGAAGGCCTCCCTCCCGGTTACAACCGTATGGAAACCCGGCATTTTCAGTTCCTCAAACAGGTAAGGAGGAGAGGTGAAATGGGCCGTTATGTCCCCTTCCGCGAGGAGGGCGTTCATTCCGTCGGGGTGGCTCATGGCAACGAGAAGATGGTCCAGGGCGTCCGGCCTGCCCAGTTCCCGCTCGCAGGCCATCGACAGCAGAATGTGCTGAATGCTTCCGGGCTGGGGAAGCGCAATGCGGTGTTCCGCTGAGAAATCGGACAGTTCCCGTATTGCCGGGTCCGAAACGACCAGTCCGAGGGGGGCCGATGAGAGGCCGCAAAAGATTTCCCACGTCATCCCTTTGTGTTCCCCGATAAGAAAGGGGGGAATGCCCATAAACCCCGCGTCCAGCTTCCCCGCCAGCATCGACTCCCTGATAGCGGCGGCGTTATTTAATTTTATCCACTTTACCTCCGTATCGGGCAGATATTCGGCAAACAGGCCGTGCTCTTTAACAATCTGCAGCGGGAGATAGGCCAGACCCCATTGTTCGGCTATACGGAGAACATCTTCATCTTTTCGGCACCCTGAAAACACAACAGAGACAAAAACTAGTACTGTAAAAGCGGTTTTTTTCATAACGTATTCTTTTATGTATATAATATATCAATCCGTATTTGACAACAGCATGATCCTGATTCATACTATTCTCTATATTCAAGGGGGGCAGCAGATGGCGGAAACACTACCAAAACTTTTACAGGAAATAAGCAGACAATATCCGAATAACGCGGCGCAGTACCAAAAAGACAGTGGAGGCACCTTCCGGCGAACCGATTTTGCCAAATTGTATACGGAAGTCGATTATTTTGCCCGGGGACTCCTCTCTCTCGGCAAAAAGCGGGGGGACCACATCGGGTTAATTTCGGAAAACAGGAAGGAATGGCTTATCTGCGACTTGGCAACGCTGAGCATCGGGGCGGTGGACGTTCCCCGGGGCTGCGATTCCACGGAACAGGAAATTACCTATATTCTGAGCTTTGCCGAATGCGGAACGGTCTTTGCCGAAAATGAGACCCAGGCGGAAAAAATTCTCAAGAACAAGAAAGACATTCCGGACTTACATGAAATTATCATACTCGACCCGGAATTCAAAAAAGACGACAGCATCCGGGAAAAACTGAAAGAACTGCTGCAGGGTGTTGCCCTCTACACCTTCGACGAGGTAATGGAGCTGGGAAAAAGCTATCGGACAGAACACCCTCAACTTGTCGAAGAAGAAATAGCCCTGGGAAAACCGGAGGACATCGCAACAATTATTTTCACCTCGGGGACCACCGGGGAACCGAAAGGCGTTATGCTTACCCATGAAGCTTTCCTCAATCAGGTCCGGGGAACGCCGCGGATGTTACACCTCACACCCGAGGACATCTGGCTGTGTGTCCTTCCGGTTTGGCATTCCTTTGAGCGGGTCATGCAGTATGTCGCCTTGGGGTCCGCCTCCGCTCTGGCTTATTCCAAACCGATCGGGAAAATTATGCTGAAAGACTTTGAAACCCTCAATCCGACCTGGATGGCATCGGTGCCGCGGATTTGGTCGAGTGTCCGGGCGGGGGTATACCGGAACGTGAATGCCGAGGGAGGCGCGAAGAAGGCCATTTTTAATTTTTTCGTCGGGATAGGAAAGGTCCACGCCAGGCTTACCTATCTTGTCCGCGGACTGCTTCCCGAATTTAAAAAACGGAGCAGGGTACTCGATTTTATCGCGGGGATTATTCCCTTTCTCCTTCTTTACCCTCTCCGAGCGCTGGGGAAGGTACTGGTTTTTAAAAAGATCCAGGCAAAGCTGGGGACCAACTTTGTCGCGGGGATTTCCGGCGGCGGTGCCCTGCCGGCAGAGGACGATCTGTTCTTTGCCGCCGCGGGCATTCTCTTACTCGAAGGCTACGGTCTTACCGAAACCGCGCCGGTTTTAGGTGTTCGGAAGCAGGACCGGCCCGTTCCCGGGACCGTCGGACCGGTTTTCCCCGGAATGTCCGTTAAAATTGTCGACGAGCAGGGAAACACGCTGCCGCCGGGGAAAAAGGGCCTCATTCTGGCAAAGGGCCCCCAGGTAATGGTCGGATATTATAACAAACCGGACCTGACGAAGGAGGTTATAACGGAAGAGGGATGGTTTCATACCGGGGATTTGGGGGTGCTTTCCCGCGACAACGAATTGAAGATCATGGGCAGGGCCAAAGATACCATCGTCCTTCTCGGCGGAGAAAACATCGAACCCTCGCCTATTGAACAGAAAATCCAGGAGTCCTCCTTTATTGAACAGGCGGTGGTTGTAGGGCAGGACCAGAAATTTCTCGCCGCCCTTATTGTACCGAATTTCGAAGAACTGGAAACATATGCCGGAAACAACAATATTTCCTATGTGCATTCCGAGGATTTGACGGAAAGTCCCGAAATAATCGACCTCATTCACCGCGTTATCTCCGAAGCGGTCAGTATGAAGACCGGGTTTAAACAATTCGAGCGGATTTTCCGTTTTTCCATCCTGCCGAAACCCTTTGAGTTAGGGGATGAACTTTCACAAAAGCAGGAAATAAAACGGCATGTTATCGCGGAAAAGTATAAGAAGGAGATATCGCGGCTTTTTACGTAGGACGGCTTTTCGATGCCGAGCTGTTCTGCAGCCGGGCTTCCCATGCCTCCATCTTGTTCGTAAAGCGGAGAATGAGTTCTTCAATGTCCTTTTTCCGGGCAACTTGTTGTACCCACGCTCCCGGTATGCTCTCATACCCGAAGGCAATGCCCGCCAGGCCGCCGGTAACGGCACCGAGGGAATCGGTGTCTTCCCCGAGGTTCACCGCCGCGAGGAGGGTTTCCCGGTAATTCTTTCCGTGGAGCAGGACCCAAACCGCGGCTATCAGGGTGTCGATTAAATTGTTTGACGCCCGGAGGTCCGGCTCGGTGAGGGAAATAATCCTTCCGCCGAATACGGGTGAAAAGGCGGAAAACTCTTCCCTGTCCCCGTACAGCTTGGTAATTGCTTCCTGCGCGCCGACAACGGCATCCTGTATAGGTTTTTCATCCAGCAGCCCGATTGCCATTTCATTGTACATAACGGCCCCGATAATGCTGAGAGGGTTCCCGTCGATAAAATTGACCACTTCACGCACCACCTTTGCCCGCTTTTGCAGAGAAAGGCCGTAGGTAACGTATGCCAGCGGCAAGACCCAGAGCAGAGAGAAATTATTCGGTTCCCCGTTTTCCCTCGGCTTGAAAAACGCTCCGCTTACCCGCTGTTTCAGATTTTGTACAATATCGGCGTTATGGTTCCATTTGCCGACAAGCTCCCCGTTCGGTGTCCAGTATCCCGTGTCCCGCCAGAGAATAAATTTTTCCGCGATGCGTTCGAGATTATACCCGGTAATAAACGCTTCGGCTGTGCAGAATGTAAGAGAGCTTCCGTCCGACCATGTCCCGGGGGGAAGGTTATAGGTACCGAATCCCTCAAAATCGGTTACCGGGTTCTGTTCTAAATATTTTCTCGACCGGCAGTCTACAGGCAGCCCTAAGGCTTCGCCGACACATACACCGAAAAAACCGTCGGAAATTTTCTTTGAAAACACGTCTTACCTCTCACTTCCGTTGTAAAACAATTTCACAGTAATGTCAAACTGTATTTACCCAGCAATTCGAAATATGGAGCATGGTAATCGAAATATTATAGCGAAAAACACCATACCTCGTTTTAGCGCTAGCGCGATGTCACTCGGCATGGTGTTTTTCGCTCCTTTATCTCCAATTGCTCCATATTTCGAATTGCCGTTCTATGTAAACATTTCCCGGTGGCCGCAAGACGATGCTCGTCTTGCTCAAATTTATAATTGCTGGTATTTACCGTTTCATCGCCATCGATTTGATAAATCCTACTATTGCCCCGATAATTGTCAATACCACGAACCCGGTAAACACCCAGTAGAGGATTTCCGCCGCACGAAGGGAGGGTTCGTGAACGACAAACCCCTGGGGCGACACGGAAAACGCGGGCACTACCGGAATATTGTCCCGCAGCCACAAAAACAGGGGGACATTCAACAGGCCCATCAATTCTTCCAGCGCGTAGACAATTCTTCGGGCCCATATCCGCTCAAAGGGAATAAGCGCCTGGACCGCTTTCCAAAGGTTTCTGAAGACAATAACCACGCCGAATACACGGAGCCAGCTTAAAAACATGGGATGGCTCTGGTTCAAAATACCGAAAGGGAACTGTACAATAAGAAAAAAACCAAAGAGAATACCGAAAATCGCGCCGACAACTTCTCCGATCCTGCTCTGACCCTGTTTTTTCTGCCGTTCCTCTTCAATATTACGCTGGATCTTTTCCCGGATTTCCTCCCGCTTCCGGCCGCGCTCCTCCTTCCGCCGAAGGCGTTCCTCCCGTTCCTCTCCGCACTCCCGTACCCAGTCGGCCTTTATCTCCTCCCGCACTTTCCGCAGCTCCGCCGTTTCAGCGGCCATTTTCTTTTCCGCTTTCTCCTTCGCCTTCCGTCTGAACCTGGCCAAATCTTCGGGGAAAATACCGAGTTGTGAAAGGCCGACAAAGGCAACGGTAACGAAACTGAATACACTAACGGCGGCAGTAAACAGTCCGCTGAATACGTAGCCGATTATTTTCCCCCCCGGCTCCTGTCCGATTTTCATCAGCTGCGGGATAAGGATGATGATAAAAATACCGAGGCCCGCCAATATCAGCGTCCGGAAATAGGCAGGAGAGAGTTCCTCGGTTATGTAGAACCGCGGCTTCCCCCGCTTCAAATAGGAATCGGCAAATTTATAGACAAACGGGATTTCATCAATTACCGCCTGTACGTCGCCGGTTTCGATGACCTTCTCCCCTCCCGCTTTTTCCGAAGCCCGGCGCAGAAGATCACTTTTCATGCGGGCCATAATCTCTTCCGTCCGCTCCTCGTTGTGGAGGACAAAATCGGGAAGAACATCTTTCACCCTTTCCAAAAAACCGTCCAAAACAGCTTCAGCTTCTTTTGTCATATCGGTGTTTCATACCTCCAGGGCCTCTATCCATTAATATATAGTCTATTTATATGTAAAAGTAAACGCAGATCGTGATATAATCAACAAAAAGCTGGAGGAGAATATGAACATTGCATATACCAACTTGGACGAGACAAAAGCCTTTGCCGGACTGAAACAATTAGGTCCCGAAGCGGAGAAATTGTCCGCTTTTCTTACGGCGGAAAATGTCGCACGCTGTGAAACTCCCGCAGGCGGCGGGCTTACCTTGAATTACGCCGCCCGGGGGGCGGGAGAGGAACTGCTTTCACTGCTGCGGCAGTTAGCCGGCGAACAGCAGCTTATTGAAAAATACAGGGCCCTCGCCGGCGGTGAAATCATGAATACCGGCGAAGGGCGGATGGTCCTTCACCACCTTTGCCGCGGGGAGCTCGCGGGCCCCGTGCGGCGCGACGGCAGGGACATCGGCAGGTTTTACGAGGAGCAGAAAAACAGGTTTTATTCCTTCGCGGAGAAGGTCCGCCGGGGGGACATTACCGGCTCCACGGGAAAGCCATTTACGGCGGCGGTGCAGATCGGCATCGGCGGGTCCGATTTAGGCCCGCGGGCCCTCTATTTGGCGTTAAAAAACTGGGCGGCGGCTGAAGGAAGGGAAAAACTGCGGGCCAGGTTTATCTCCAACGTCGACCCCGACGACGCGAATGAAGTTATCCACGGTCTCGATTTTGAATCAACCCTGTTTATCCTGGTGTCAAAAAGCGGCACCACCCAGGAGACCCTCACCAACCGGGCCTTTGTCGTGGAAAAAATGAAGCAGTCCGGAATACAAGGCCTGGTCCCTGAACGGCATATGGTGGCGGTTACAAGCGAAACCAGCCCCTTAGCCGACTCTCCCGACTACCTCGACTCATTTTACATCGACGATTATATCGGCGGAAGGTACAGCGCGGCCAGTGCCGTCGGAGGAGTTATTTTAAGCCTTGCCTTTGGAAAAGAGGTTTTCCAGGAAATCCTCTCGGGAGCACACGAGGCGGACAGGAACGCCCTCGAAGAGGAACTTACCCGAAACAGCGCCATGCTCGACGCCTGTTTGGGCGTTTATGAACGGAATTTCCGCGGCATGCCGACGACCGCCGTCCTGCCCTACAGCCAGGCGCTCCACCGCTTCCCGGCCCATTTGCAGCAGCTCGATATGGAGAGCAACGGCAAGCGGGTAAACCGCTTCGGCAAGCCCGTTGCCTACGCAACCGGTCCCGTTGTCTTCGGCGAGCCGGGAACAAACGGGCAGCACTCTTTCTATCAGCTTCTGCACCAGGGGACCGACATCGTTCCGCTGCAGTTTATCGGTTTTAAGGAAAACCAGACCGGCTTCGACCTGGAAGAGGGAGGCGCAACCAGCCGGCAGAAACTGAACGCTAATCTGGCCGCCCAGGTCGTTGCCTTTGCCAAGGGGCGGGAGAACGAAAACCTGAACAAACAGTTTCCCGGCGGCCGGCCGTCAAGCCTTCTTTACGGAAAAAAACTGACGCCGAAAGCCTTAGGCGCCCTTTTAGCGCATTTCGAGAACAAGGTGATGTTTCAGGGGTTCATTTGGAACATCAATTCCTTCGATCAGGAAGGGGTGCAGCTGGGGAAAATACTGACCAAACAAATTGTCGAGGGGACAACGGAAGACCCCGCCCTGGATGCCTATGTACAGCTGCTGGAGTAAGCGCCGGCAGCACCTAGGTGTTTTTCATAACAACCGGCTGTCCCGTTACCTCGAGAACGTCCCGCCAGAGGGGGCCTTCGGGGTCGATGTAATTCCTTCTGGAAACGGCCATCTCGATGGGAAGGTGAACAAAATGATTATTCACCAAACTGATTAACATCTTTGTCCTGCCGGACATCGCCGCGTGGACCGCGTGGGTACCGAGGCGGGCACAGTATACCGAATCGTTCGGTTCCGCCGGGGCGCTCCGGATCATGTAACTGGGGTCGATATATTTTAAACTGGCTTCAATGCCCTTTTCTTTAAAATACTGAGGGATACGCCTCTCGAGAAAGTGTCCGATGTCCTGCAGCTTTCTGTTTCCCGAAGCGTCCTTCTCGCTGGAGGCTTCGAGCAGGTCCTGCCCCGCCCCTTCGGCAACAAGAATAACCGCGTGGTTTCTTCTTTCGAGCCTTTGTTCCAGCTGATTGTACAGCCCCAATTCCCCCTCCAAATCGAAGGGAATTTCCGGAATCAGCACAAAATTGACATCGTTCTGCGCTAAGGCGGTATAGGCGGCAATATATCCCGACTCCCGGCCCATTACTTTTACCAAACCGATCCCGTTAATGGCGTCGCGGGCCTCCACATGGGCGCCCGAAACCGCGGTCACGGCAATGGAAACCGCGGTTTCAAAGCCGAAGGATTTCTGTACGAAACTGATATCGTTATCGATGGTTTTCGGTATACCGATAACTGAAACTTTGCTGTTCCGCTTTTCAAGCTCCTCCGCGATGGCCAGAGCTCCCCGCTGCGTACCGTCGCCGCCGATGGTAAAGAGTACATTCAGGTTCAGCCGCTCTATCGCGTCGGCTATTTCCGTATGCTTTCCGCCGCCCCGGGAGGAGCCGAGGACCGTCCCGCCTTTGTAATGGATGTCGTCGACAATTTCCGGATCGAGCCGGACAGTGGGCAGGTTATACTCCGGCAGAAAACCGCGGTATCCGTTTTTTATTCCCGTTATCCGTGTAACGCCGTACAAATGCCACAAGCCCCGGACAACGGCGCGGATTACATCGTTCAGCCCCGGGCAGAGTCCTCCGCAGGTAACGATACCGGCATGGGTGTGTCCCGGATGAAAATAGATTTTTTCCCTCGGTCCCGCTTTTTCCAGCAACTCCGTTTTCGCGAACTTTTTTTCCGTTTCCCCCTTCTTCACGTCGATGTCGTACAAAATATACTCATCGTCCCTGACATAATTTGCCAGAGAATCTCCCAGGATTGTGGAGCGTTTTAAAGGGGAAGGGATCGTGGCCGGTCCCAGTCTGTCGACTGTAAAGTCGTGTTCCGCTGCCGTTTTCATTCCCTTATTATACGGCTTACCGCGACAAAATCAAGACAAAATCAAGAGAGTTGACCAAAAACGGTATCCTTCGTAAGCTTTCCCCGGAGTTGTGTAATGAATATTTTAGTCATCGGCGGCGCCGGGTATATCGGCAGCCATGTTGTGCTGGAACTGTTGCAGCAGGGACACGGGGTAACCGTTTTCGATAACCTGTCATCCGGCTTAAGAGAAAATCTCTTTCCCGACGCCGGGTTTATCGAAGGAGACGTCCTCGATACAAAAGTACTTAATGACGCAATGAGCGGAGGGTTCGACGGGATCGTCCACCTCGCGGCATTCAAGGCCGCCGGGGAATCGATGGAGAAACCGGAAAAATATTCGGTCAACAACATCTGCGGTTCTATTAATATTTTAAACAGCGCCTGCGGAGCCGGAATTCACAACATCGTATTCAGCTCCTCCGCCGCGGTATACGGCAACCCGAAGTACCTTCCCATTGATGAACAGCACCCTCTCGAACCGGAGAACTACTACGGATTTACAAAATTGGAAATTGAGCGTCTTCTTTCCTGGTACGAAAAACTTAAAGGGCTCCGTTACGCGGCGCTGCGGTATTTCAACGCCGCGGGATACGACCCGGACTCGCGGGTAAAAGGCTTGGAGCGCAGCCCGGCAAACCTGCTGCCGGTAATAATGGAAACCGCCGCCGGGAAACGGGAGAAGCTGCTGGTCTTCGGCACCGATTATCCGACCGAAGACGGGTCCGGCGTACGGGACTACATCCACGTAAGCGACCTGGCGGCAGCCCACGTTTCCGCCATGAATTATATTACGGAACAGGATACAAGCATCACCGTCAATTTGGGAAGCGATACGGGTATCAGTGTACTGAAAATGCTCGAATCCGCCCGGGGGATAACCGGGAAACCGGTCCCGGCTGAAATAACCGGACGCAGGGCCGGGGACCCCTCGAAATTGGTGGCGACTTCAAACCTGGCAAAGGAACTGCTGGGCTGGCGGCCCCGCTACAGCGATATGGACACCCTGGTCCGCTCCTCCTGGGAGGTGTACCGGAAAACGGCAGGGGAAGGGCCTTAGCCGTTTTCCGAATATACGGCACCGCCCCTTTCGGCCCTGCCTCTCCCCGGTTTGTCCTTGTTGATGAGAAACTGCAGAACGACGGCGGCCAGCACCAAAACAATACAGACCGCCTCGATAACAATCGATTCGTTTCTCGCTGCAAGGACATACAGCCCCTGACGGAAGGCAATGTAGCCGATAAAGGAAGTCCCTAGAATAACAATCGGCTTTTCGGCAGCCAGGGCAATGGAGCCGATGATCACTCCCACAACAACGGCGGTAACCAGGCCCCAAATAGGCCGCTCAAACAAATTCGCCCCCAGGTAAAACCCCGCGATCCCGCCGATACTCAGTCCCATGACATAAATGGCAAGGTAATACACCGCGAACATAACGAGCGCCGCGGCAATTCCGACGATAACCGGAGTAAGGGAAAACATGACCGTCCCCGGATTGATAAACCGCTCCGCCAGAAAGCTGCCTCCCACGTATCCCGCTAAAAAGCCGATGACCATCAACGCGATTTTCTTTATTTTAAACCCAAACAGCATCAGGACTAATCCCACAAGCACTCCCACAATGCCCAGGGACATTCCCGTCGCATTGCTGATGGAATATAGATAGTCGTTAATAAAATAGGTTATTTGCTCCATACTTCCTCCTGCTGCCTCTCAGGATACCACAGTATATTGATGTTTTCCAGAAACTCAATCACAATACAGCCAATGGCTAAGCAAAAAACCGTGTTTGAATGTTCCGCCTGCGGTTTTTCCCAGCCGAAATGGCTTGGAAAGTGTCCGGAATGCGGAGAATGGAACACGTTTATCGAGTTTACTCCTCAGACCGTATCCGCCGGAACAAAACGGCAGCGGGCCGTTTTGAAAACAGAACGTATCGGCAGCATGGAACCGGACCGGGAAGAACGGATTCCCACGGGAATACGGGAATTCGACCGCATTGTAGGGGGCGGATTTAACCGCTCTTCCGCGGTCATTATCGGCGGTGAGCCGGGCATCGGAAAATCGACCCTTTTACTGCACCTTACCGCGTCCCTCCCCGCGGACATTCGGGTACTCTACGTTTCCGGGGAGGAATCTTCGAAACAGATAAAAACCCGGGCCGGCAGAATCGGCGGCGTACGGGACACGACAATGCTGCTTCACGCGACGGACATTAACGAAATACTTCATGCCGTGGAAAAGGAAAAACCGGACATTGTGTTCATCGACTCCATTCAAACCCTCATATCCGCCGAATTAGGGGCCGTTCCGGGAACGGTGAATCAGATTAAATACTGCAGTTATGAACTGATAACCTGGGCGCGGGAAAACCGGGGAGCGGTGGTCTTTATCGCCCATGTTACCAAAGAAGGCTCCATCGCGGGACCGAAGGTGATAGAACATATGGTGGACACGGTACTCTACTTCGAATACGGCGCCGCTGACCTCCGCGTTATCCGGGCAATGAAAAACCGTTTCGGATCGACGCAGGAAATCGGATTGTTTACCATGGAGCAGCGGGGACTGATCGAAGTGGCCGACCCCAGCCGGTTTCTGCTGAACGACAGAAACAACGGCACACCCCCGGGGGTTGCCGTCGCCGCGGTATACGAGGGGAGCAGGGTCCTTTTAGTTGAAATTCAGGCCCTAACGGTGCCGGGACAGGGAAGTATGTCCCGGGTTTTTTCCGAAGGGATTGACCGCGGCAAGGTTTCCCGCCTCGCGGCGGTATGTGAAAAACATCTCCGCCTCCGCTTCTCCGATCAGGACATTTACATCAACATCGGCGGGGGACTGCGGATAAGCGAGGTAGGCATCGACCTTCCCCTGGCAATGGCGTTATATTCCGCCCGGACAGACCTTGCCATTCCGCCGGACACCGCGATATGCGGTGAAGTAAGCCTGGCGGGGGAAATCCGGAAAATCCCTCACATCGACAGACGGATGAAAACCGCCGGGGAAATCGGCTTCAATACCTTTATTTCCCCTCTCTTTAACCGGGGCGGTGAACAGGAAAAAAAATCAGCCTGGCGGCAGGTCAGCACTATTCAACAGGCAATAAATTCTATATTCTCAAAGGAACAAGATGGAACGGCACAAAGGAGAACTGGGACGTAAAATTTTCTGCGTTGCACTGCCGGAACAGCATGCCCGGGACATTGTCCGGCTGATGGTGCGGAACGAATATGAAGTATACTCCCTGGAAAACGAAGCGTATCTCGATACGGTCCTGCGGGAGTTTCCCCGCTGCGTCCGGGTTGTTTACGACAGGAATGCCGTTATTCTCCACACCGGGGAGGAAAACGCGGACTTCGGCGGTAAAACGGCCGTCGATATTACCGGCGGCGTAACCCCCTCCGCGGAAACGGCAATTCTCGACAAACTTGAATCTCTCCGCGCCCGGGGACAGCGGCAGTATGTACGCTTCGGAGGGACCGACAATGTAAATGTGGCCTTTACCTTTACGGCAGGCGGCACGGAGTACTCCGGCTATGTTTATGATATTAGTTCGGTGGGGATGTCATGCGCCTTCGATAAGGACACGAAATTACAGCTGAACACATTTATCGGGCGGATCAATTTGACCTTAGAAGGGGAAACCTACACCATTACCGGGAAAACGCTGCTGCAGCGCCGGCTGGATAACGAAAAACGTCTTTTCGTCCTCATGTTCGACAGGAGCATGCCCCGGAATATACGGGATGTTCTGCAGGATTTTATCCATTCATCCCTGCAGGCAAAGATGCTTGCCAAACTCGGCCGCGCGGAATGAGACCCGGCAGGGGCCGGCCGTTATTTTGTCAGCAGCGCGGTTAAATAGGGAATGCCTATAAACGTCCCAATTGCGCTTCCGACGGTGCTGAATAGAAACACCAGCAGAATGTGTGTCAGCCGGTTGCGATAAAACCCACGGAAGCTTTTAATGTCTTCATGAATATTTTCGAAGTCCTTCACCTGCGGTTTTCTTAAGAACGATTCAATCAGCCCGGTAACGATTCCCACCCCGATGGTCGGGTTCATCGATGTTATCGGGGCGGCCGCAAAGGACAAAACAATCGTTAACGGATGGGCCAGCGCGATTAAAGCGCCCGCGGCGGAAAGTGTGCCGTTTACCAGGACCCACATCCACAACATGGAAAGGGCCTCTTCCCAGCCGGACCGGAAGAACCCCGCCGCCAGCAGACCGGCAATAACGACCGGAATACACCAGGGGATTGCCCTGCCGATTTTCGAAGGAGGCGGCGCCTGCTCAATATCCTCCAGAGAGGATTCAACGGAACCGGAATGCAGCTTTTCCAGCCACTGCACGATTCCCGGAACATGCCCCGCGCCGACAACCGCTACCACCGTCTCCTCAGTGGTGTCAAACATTTTCGCGGCCAGATACCTGTCCCGTTCGTCGATAAGCACTTCCTTTACCGAGGGCAGTATTTTGGACAGTTCCGCGAGCATGTCTTCCAGAGCGCTGCGCTGTTTCAGTTTTTCCAGTTCCTCCTCCGTAAGCTCCTCTTTGGTAATGACCGAACCGATAAGGGAAGCCAACAGCTTCATTTTGTTCCAGAAACTCGATTTTGCCCATGCCCGGCGCAGGGTAACCTGTACCTCTCTGTCGGCAAAGGTGTAGGGTATTCCCAATTCGTCGGCAATCTCCACCGCCCGTTTCATCTCACCGCCCTGCCGGGCCCCCAGTTTTTCACCCATCCGCCGTTGAAAAGAGGACAGCACCAGATTGGCCAGCAGCAGGAACCCCCTTCGCTGACGGATTACCTGGCCAATGTTGAGGTTCTTCCAGTTCTGTCCTTCCGTCATCGATTTAAACCGGACGGCGTCGATCTCGATGCATATCCGCCCGGGCCGCTCCTGCCGGATAACTTCCTCGACTTCATCCGCGCTTTTCTGAGAAATGTGAGCGGTCCCGATGAGGGTAAATTTTCTCTTTCCCAGGGTTACTTCCGTTATCGTATCACTTTTTTCCATACCCGTTCCTTGTTTGCTGTCTCAGCCCGTTCAATGCTCAAATTCCCACAACGCCAGCTGATGCGTTATCGTTTCCGGGCCGGTTACGTCCGTTACTTCCAAAAAGTATGTCGCGGACAAGCGCTGCCGGCCCCGCATGTCATAGAACAGGGCGAGAAAAAAGAGGGCCTCCCCTTTCAGCTGTCTGTCCTGCATGGCTTCGATTTTCGTTAAAAAATATGTTTCATATTTCTCATCAAGATACAGCCTCATGAGGTGATAGTAAATACTTTCCCGCGGAATTGAGGGGATTACTTCCCGCAGATATGCTTTTCCTTCTTCTTCCATGCCGCCGCGGTACATGCAGGCAGCTGAAAACATTGCGTAGGGCTGCATATCATCCTCGTAGGCGAAGGCCTTCCCGAAGGCAAGGGCCGCGTCGGTCCATTTCTCCTTCATGTAATACAGCTTCCCTAAGGAGGAATAGGCAAAGTAGTAGTCCTTCCGAAGTTTTACCACCCGTTCAAAATCGGCCAAAGCTTTGTCATATTCTTCGAGCTGATCGTAAATTCCTCCCCGGTAGGCGTAAGGAAAAAAATTGTCCGGGTCCAGTTCAATAGCCCGGCTGAAGTCCTCTACAGCCTCCCGCAGCCGTCCGAGGCGCAGTCTGATACGGCCCCGGTCGAGGTAGTTCCAAAAATTTCCCGGGTCCAGTTCGATGGCCGCGGAAAGGTCCTCCACGGCCCCCTGCCGGTCCTGAAGCGCGACCCTGTTTCGGCTCCGGTCAATGTAGGCAAGAACATAACCGGGGGCCATTTCGATAATCCGGGACAACACCTCTTCCGCTTCGGCGTACGCCTCTTCCTGCCGCAGGACTTCCGCGTAGCCCATCTTCGCGGGGATAAAAGTTTCGTCCCCGTGTATCGCCGATTGAAAAGCCTCTTTTGCCGCTTTCCATTTTTTCTTTTCCAGATACAGGCCCCCGAGACTGGTCCGCGCCTCCACATGCCCGGGTGCTGTCTCGATAATTTTTTCCAAAAGTTCCTGCTGTTTTTCCCTGTTCCCTTTTGATCTTTCGATTATGGAAAGATTGTACAGCACCTTTGTATTGCCGGGATCGAGTTCCGCGGCCTGTTCAAACACCTCCCCCGCCTTGCCGAAGTTACCTTCCGCAATCAGGAGCAGGCCGTACATCAGCAGCACATCCGGGTCTTCCGCCGTATCGGGGGAATAGGTTTGCTCAAACGTTTCCAGCGCCTTTTCGGTCTCACCGTTTTGAATGTATTCCTCTACGGCCCTGTCGGTCCGTTCTTCCTCCAGCCGGCGGAGCTGTTCCGGAGTCGGTCCAGCGTCTTTTTCTTCTTCCTCTTCAGGCGCCGCTTCAGCCGCGGTCTTTTCAGCGGACCGTTCTTCCGTAACCGGTTTTTCGTACGAGGCCGCGCATGAAATAGTAAAAATGGAAGCACCCGCCGCGCACACGGACAGGAGAAAAAGAGAAAAAATTGGTTTTTTCATCGGCCTTTCAGGACTTCCGTCAGGGTTTCGTGCCAGTTTTGGTACAGCTCGGCGTACACGGACCGTGCGGCGGCCTCCGGCTCGATCATTTCCTTCCTTTCCAAACCGATAAATGCCTCTTTCTCATCGGAGAATATACCCGCGCCGATGCCCGCTCCCCGTGCCGCGCCCTGGGCCCCGTCGGTAGCGTACAGCTCCACCGGCGAGTCGGTTACGGCGGCAAACACCTTTCTGAATAAGGGGCTTAAGAACATGTTCGCGTACCCGGCCTTAATTGTTCCCACGTGAATATTCATCTGTTTCATAATTTCCAAACCATAATTGAGGGCGAAAATAATTCCCTCCTGTCCGGCGCGCAGCAGATGGGAAGTACCGTGAATGTTAAAATTGAGATTATGAAACGACGCGCCGGGATCCATGTTCGAAAGCGTGCGTTCGGCACCGTTTCCGTATGGAAGGACAAAGAGTCCTTCGGCACCCGGCGCCGCGGTTTCGGCAAGACGGTTCATTTCTTCGTAGGAAAAGGCGCCGCCTCCCGGGGACAGGAAATTTTCCTTCATCCATCTGTTCAGGATCCCCGTTCCGTTTACACAGAGGAGGACGCCGAAACGGTCCTTCCCCTCCCGATGATTCACATGGACAAAGGAATTGACCCGTGAACGGCTGTCATATTCGGGGGTATCCGCGATGCCGTAAACAACCCCGGAGGTCCCCGCGGCGGCGGCAACGTCGCCGGGGTCGAGGACGCTTAAGGAGAGGGCGTTGTTCGGCTGGTCTCCCGCCCGGTACGCGACGGGTGTCCCGGAGGGAATTCCCAAAAGCGACGCGGCTTCGGTGCTTACCTCCCCTTGAATGCCGAAATTCGGGACAATCTCCGGAATAAGGGAACTGTCGAAGCCGAAATAATCGAGGAGAAAGGACGCGGTTGTATTCTCCGGGAAATCCCACATAATACCTTCCGACAGCCCCGACGGGGTGGTACGGATGTCTCCGCACATTTTATAGGCAATGTAATCGCCGGGAAGCATCATTTTATCGATGTTATCGAAAATTTCCGGCTCCCGGTCTTGTACCCAGGCCAGTTTCGCGGCGGTGAAATTACCCGGCGAGTTGAGCAAATGGGTAAAACACCGGTCTTCACCAATTTCCTGAAACGCCTTGTTCCCGTAGGGTACGGCACGGCTGTCGCACCAGATAATCGACGGCCGCAGGACTTTTCCCGCGGCATCGATGACGACCAGTCCGTGCATCTGATAGGAGATACCCACCCCTCCGACCGCCCCCATTTCGGCGGGGCAGCGCTCTTTCAGCTCCGCCGCCGCTGCCCGCACATTTTCCCACCAGACAGCGGGGTGCTGCTCCGCCCAGCCGGGCTTCGCGGCTTCCATCGGCAGTTCCGTCTCCGGCGATGTTGCCGAACCGACTACTTTTCCCGTTTCCGCGTTCAGCAGCGAAGCTTTTATCCCCGAACTCCCGACATCGAACCCTAACAGCATTGTTTTTTCCATATTTCCCCCGCCGCTGTTAGAGCATCTTCGCCAGGTTTTCCGCCGTCATGCCGAGGTGTTCGGCAACCTTTTCCGCAGGACCCGACTCGCCGAATCTGTCGATAGACAGAATGTCTCCCGGAGAAGTCGCTATGTCCGCCCAGCCGTATGAAACTCCCGCTTCCGCGACAATCACCCGGACCCCCGGCGGCAGTATGTTCGTTCTGTACGCTTCATCCTGCCGCAGGAACAGTTCTTTACTCAGCATCGATACAACCCGGATTTTCTTGTCCGCCTTCAGCGCCGCCGCTTTCAATGCAAGATTAACTTCCGACCCGGTAGCGACAATAACCATTTCCGGTGTTCCTTCCACATCCTTCACAATGTAGGCGCCTTTGCCGCAGGAGTGTTTCCAGTCCGGATCGGCCTTTGCATAAACCTCCAGTCCCTGCCGGGTAAGGGCCAGAGCGGTGGGGCCGTCTTTCCGTTCCAGGGCCATGGCCCACGCCAGTGCCGTTTCTTCGGCATCACCCGGCCGGAGCAGCCGTAAATTCGGGATAATCCGGAGGGAGGCAAAATGTTCAATGGGCTGATGGGTCGGCCCGTCTTCTCCCACGTAAATTGAATCGTGGGTATAAACATAAATAACCGGCAGTTTCATGATAGACGCCAGCCGGACTGCCGGGCGCATGTAATCGAGAAAAACCAGAAAAGTCGCGCAGAAGGGACGGAGTCCGCCGTGGAGGGCCATTCCGTTTACAATCCCTCCCATTGCGTGTTCCCGGACACCGAAATGCAGGGTCCTTCCGCCGCGGTCTTCCGGTGAAAAATCGCCGTGTTTCGGCATGGCCGACTTGTTCGACGGCGCCAGGTCCGCCGACCCGCCGACGAGATTGCCGACTGAATCCGCGATGCTCTGCAGGACTTTACCGCTCGCGGCGCGGGTCGCGATTTTATCACCCTTGGCAAACTCCGGCAGATTGAGGGTATCGTGATAGCTGATGTCCGGGTCCAGTTCACTTTCAAGCTGTTCTTTCAGCTTTGGGTTCGCCATTCCCCATGCCTTGTACAGTTTCAGCCATTGTTCATAGTTCTCTTCCCATTCCTTCCGCTTCCCGTCAAAATAGGAAACCGCCGCGGGATCGACGTAAAAATCCTGGTCCACCGGCGTCCCGATTTTCTTCCGGGTGGCCTTTATTTCATCTTCTCCTAAGGGCGCCCCGTGGGTTTCATGGGAGCCCTCCATGCTGTTTGAACCCTTTCCGATGACCGAGTGGAGCAGAATCAGACACGGTCTGTTGGTATCGGCCTTTGCCTCCTCCACCGCTTTCCGTATCTCCTCTACGTTATAGGCATCTACTTCCAGGGTCTGCCAGCCGTAGGCCCGGAACCGGCCGGGAACATCTTCGGAAAAGGCCAAGTCCGTGGAGCCTTCTATTGTTATATGGTTTGAATCGTAAAAGACAATCAGCTTCCCAAGCTTCTGATGTCCCGCGAAGGACGCGGCTTCGGAGCTTACCCCCTCCATCATGCAGCCGTCGCCGGCAAGGGCATAGGTGTAGTGGTCGATAACATTGTGTTCCGGGGTGTTGTATTTCGCGGCGAGCATCTGCTCGGCAACTGCCATACCGACGGCATTGGAAAAGCCCGCCCCCAGCGGTCCGGTGGTGGTTTCAATTCCCTCGGCAAAACCGTATTCCGGATGTCCCGCTGTCTTCGAACCGAGCTGCCGAAACTGCTGCAAATCCTCCATTTTCATATCGTATCCGGACAGATACAGCAGCGAATAGAGCCACATCGAACCGTGCCCCGCGCTTAAAACGAAGCGGTCCCGGTCTATCCAGTCCGGTTTCTTGTTGTACTGTTTTAATATTTCTCCGTACAGAACGGCACCTACCTCCGCGCATCCCATGGGCATGCCCGGATGTCCTGAATTTGCCTTCTGAACACCGTCCATTGACAGCGTTCGTACCGATGCCGCAACTGCTTTGAGTGCGTTATTGTCCATACTAATTCCTCCGTTCCATGTCGTATTTCTCGCAGAGCATAGTATACTATTCCGTATCTTATTTCTACCGACCCATGCAGGTCCCGACTAACAGAGCGGATTCTATCCAGGGATGGTCGGGAGGTACAAGCTTTTTCTTGCCCGCGACGTCCTTGAGGGGGACGGGAGTACATTCCCCGCCTCTTATCGCCACCATAACGTTATACTTACCCGCGGCAAGGAGTTCGGCCGCCTTCGTCCCCAGCCGCGTACACAGGAGCCGGTCCGTCGGCGTCGGAGCGCCGCCGCGCTGTACGTGGCCGAGGGAGGTTACCCGCGCTTCGATCCCCGTCAGCTGCTGCAGCTGCCGTGCCAGCTGGCTTGCCTTCGGTTCCTGCACCAGATGATAGGGGATTCCCTCTTTATTCCGCACAATTCGTTTTTCTTTGTCCTTGTCTTTCTTCCCGTCACCATTTTTCAGCTGCTCAGACTCTTCATCCGAGAGTGCACCCTCGGCAACGGCAACGATGGAAAACCGCTTCCCGCTGCGGCGGCGCTCCTGCAGGTGCTCGGACACGGCCTTCAGATTGTAGGGAATCTCGGGAATAAGGATAACATCGGCCCCCCCGGCAAGTCCCGCTCCAAGGGTCAGCCAGCCGGCATTATGTCCCATAATTTCGCAGATAATAATGCGGTGGTGACTGGTGGCGGTGGTGTGGAGTTTATCGATGGCCTCCGAAGCTATTTGCATGGCCGTATCGAAGCCGAAGGTAATATTCGTTTCGGCAACATCGTTATCGATGGTTTTCGGAAGTGTAAGAACGTTAATACCCCCCTTTTTATGCAGATGGTAGGCGTTCTTCTGCGTCCCTCCGCCGCCGAGACAAACGAGACAGTCTATCTGCTGCCTCCGGACATTCTCAACGGCGGCCTCGGTCATGTCTACTTTCTTCCCGCCGATGGGCATTTTATGGGGCTTGTCTCTGCTCGTCCCTAAAATGGTCCCGCCTTCGGTTAGGATACCGCTGACGGCCTTGTCGTCGATTTCCATGGTGCGGTTCTGCACAAGGCCCCTGAATCCGTCAAGAAAACCGATTACCTTTATCCCGTATTCATTGATGGCGGCCTTTGTGACCCCGCGGATGGCGGCATTCAGCCCCTGGCAGTCTCCGCCGCTTGTGAGAATTCCTATACACTGTGTCTTTGATTTCTTTAACCCCATACTCTCCACCCCGCCGGAAAATTATTTATGCTTCGCTTTTGTCCCAGGCTTTTGAAGCAATAAATAATTCTATCAGGTCCGCGTCTAATTTTCCAGAAGCTCCCTCTTCCCGGAGGATGGAAAATATCTGGTTTAAGGGCATGGCCTTTTTATACGGCCGGTCCGTGGCATTCAGGGCGTCGAAAATGTCCGCGATGGTCATAACGCGGGACGCGACGGGCAGCTGGTCCTTGTCTTTAATCCCTAAGGGATACCCGCTGCCGTCCAATTTTTCGTGGTGTTTCCGCGCGATGTCGGGTATCTGCTTATATTCATCGGGCCAGGGAATTTTACTTACAAAGTTGTAGGTATGTTCCACGTGACTCTCGATAATTTTCCGCTCCTGTGGATTTAAACTGCCCCGGCGGATGCGCAAATTGGTTATTTCACTCTCCTCGAGGACGGGTATACTATCGCCGTGCAGGTCTTCCGCCGACAGCATCTGTTGAAACGAGCTGATTTTGCCGATAATTTCTTCCGGGTCGGTGTCGGTCGGCTTCGGCTCATTCAATTCCCGGACCTGTTCCATAATCGAAGTTACGCGGGACAGCTGCTGTTGTATTTTCTCCTCGGGGGCCCCTTCCCGGGCGTATTTCAATTCCAGGGAGCGGTACAGGAAATTGAGCCGCATCATACAATATTCATAGTCCCGGCTGAACAGTTTCTTCTCTTTTAAAAATATTGACGGATCGATGTATACCTTTCCGAAATCGTGCAGCAGGGCGGCAAATTCTATCTCCTTCAGCTGTACATCATTGTACGATATATCCTTCAACGGTCCCGTATCTGTTTTGTTTATTGCCTTGATCGTTCGCACGCACATGTCCGCCACTCGAAAGGAGTGACCGCTGGTAGCAGGGTCCCGTGATTCAATCGCGGTTACGCTTGCCTTTACAAACTCTTCAAACTGGTTCTCAATTTGAATAAGCATCCTGTTGTTTTCCAGGGCGATTGCCGCCTGTCCCGCTACAGCTTCCATCAGGCTTTCGTAGCGTTCATCGAAGGGAGACACCTTTGCACTGAAATCTTCATCCGTTTCCAGGCGGATTTCAAAGGCCTCGTTGCCCGTATGGATATCGCCTACTTCCTTACTGTTGATAAGCTGAATTACCCCGATAATTTCATCGATATGGTTCCGCATCGGGAGGACAAGCATCGATTTCGTTCTATAGCCGTGCTCCATATCAAAGGAGGGATTGAATGAAACCGGCGCGTCTTCATCCAGTTCATACACATCCTCAATATTCAGCACCTGTCCGGTAACCGCGACATACCCGGCAATCGATTTCGTATTCATCGGCATGGTGAATTCTTCGTAGGAGAGGTTTTTCGAAAACGTATCGGAATACTTGAAGCGGAGAAATTTCTGTTCCTCCGCTTCTTCCACTATAAAAATGCTTCCCGCGTCGGCGCCGGTTATTTTTTTACTGAAATACAGGATTGTCCGCAGCAGATTGTCCGGGTCCTTCTCGATGGAAAGGGCCTTTCCGATATTGATAAGCGATTCCTGATCGTTCCAGGCGTCGATAAGCTTCAGGTTGTGTTCTTCATTTGCTTTTTTCTTGTGAACTTCCCCTTCTAAGGCCTCGAAAGCTTTTGCCGCTAAAAACAGATATTCCTGTTCTAAAATATCGGTGGTCCGCAGGGTAAAAACATCCTCGTAGGCGGAAAAGTCTTTCATCACGCTTTTGCCGCCGCTTACAATAATCCCTTTGTAGAGAACCGCGGCTGTTTCTAAGCGGGTAAAATAGGAATGGATTTTCTGCATGTCCCCGGGGGAAACAAAGAAAAGAAGAAACAGCGTACCGCCTTTCTGTTCTTTTATCAGGCTGATGCATTTTGCCATTGCATCCTGTATAACAAACGTCCCTTCCGGGAAGTTTTCCACATAAATGCTGGACCGCGCATCTTCCGATATGAGAATATATTTATGTTCCGCGGACACGGCCATGTTCCATCCTTGCAGTTAGTAATACAGAGGCGTATACTTTCAGTATCGGAAGACAATCTCAATAAAGTAAGGAAGATGTATGGTAAAACTGCAAATTGCCGGGAGGAATGAATGGGTTGAACTTTCCCCGTCGAAAATAATCGCGTTAGGTCTTAACTACCGGGACCATATTGAAGAGAGCCACAGTGTAAACGTACAGGGGTTTACGAAAGAAGAGCCTTCCGAGCCGGTGCTGTTTCCGAAAACTCCGAACACGCTTATCGGACCTGAAGAAACTATCCGCATTCCCGCTTTTCTTCAAAAATACGGTTTTGACGACCTTAGGACCGATTACGAGGCGGAACTGGCCTGTATTATCGGAAAAACATGCCGGAACGTGCCGGAGAATGAGGCGTACGGCTATATTTTCGGATATACCTGCTTCAACGATGTCAGCCAGCGGAACCTGCAGACATCCGACAAATCGGGCTGGTTTCGGGGGAAATCCCTGGATACCTTCGCGCCGGTAGGACCGGTAATCGTGCCGCACGAGGCCATCGGGGATCCGCAGGATCTGCGTATTCAGGCCCGACTGAACGGCGAGACGCGGCAGGATTCCAATACGCGGCACATGATTTTTCCGATTTCCGAAATTATTGCCTTTATCTCACAGCAGATTACCTTAGAGGCCGGTGACATTATTTCCACCGGCACGCCCGCGGGAGTGGGAAGAATCCGGCATGGAGATACGGTGGAAATCGAAATTGAAAAAATCGGAGTGCTCCGGAACCCGGTGGCGGAAGAGCAGCTGGAGGACCGGTTGTTGTAAGCTCCGAAGGACCGTACCTTCGGCCCCTCAGGACCTCCAGAGTTTACCGGGCTGTCTGTTCCTCCGTCCCCGCATCAGCAGCAGATAGGAAACAAGAACAAAGATGACGTACACCGCAAAAATAATCCCCGTCAGCCAGTAATAGAACGGGTTGTTGTCCCGGAAAGCGTAAGCGGGAAAGTCCACCATCAGAATGTAGGGGATGGCCATAAGAAACATAATCCCCGCGGCGGGAATATAATCGGCCGCCGACGGAGTGTCGAATTCGGGGTCCACCACCCGCAGAAGGGTCAGGCCCGAAGGCAGCGTTCCCGTCAGGGCGCCGTATATCAGGATAATCCGTTCGAACTTATAATTCATCAGCAGCCTCGAGCCGATCCAGAGCAGGACAAACATGGTAACGACCCCGCCCGCGACTCCCAAAATGACGATGGGTATCCAGTATTTTGCAACGATGCTTACCGATATTGCTCCGATGGACGCGGCAACCATAAAATCCACGGAAAACCCCGCCATCCGGGTAAGAACACCGCTTTCCAGCACATGCCCGGCCTTTGCCAGCTGCAGGAATTTGCGGGCGATAATCCCGAAAAGGGTGGCAAAAATAAAGGAAATACCCCAAAAGCTTTCCGCGAGGCTCATGCCTAACGGCCCTACAAAACCTAAGAGGAAGGTAAGCAGCTTTAGAAAAAGAAAGCTGAACAGATATACAATGAGAATGACCGCCAGATTGAACGAAAAGGTTTCAATCGCTTCACTATGGGTGGTAAGGTGAGCTCCCACCGGAAACGGTCCGTGGGTCTTCAAAAGCCCGGTTTTGTTCTCCATAACATCCATGTCAATGTCACGAAACCGCTTTATCCATCCTTTTCGAAGCGCGACGTTTACCAAAAAAACGCCGCCGAAAATTGCCCAGAAAAAGCCGATGGCCGCGAAAGTAAGGCCCACCGAACCCGCTCCCTCGAAACCGTAGGCGGCGGCTTCCCACTTCGACCCGATTGCAAACGACTGTCCGGGGCCGAGGGCGAAACCTAAGGGGATAAAAAACCCGAAAGTGGGAAAAAGGTTCGGCAGGAAGGTCTTTATCAGCAGCATCGTTACCGCTAAACCGAGCACCCCCTGAATTACGTACACCGAAAGGATGGTAATGGAGGTGGAATAGGCAATGCCCCGTTTAGTCGATTTTTTTTCACCCCGCCGGAGGGCCATTGCGACGAATGAAATGTTCAGCAGATGATAGACCAGGTTTTCGAGAAAACTGGTGTCCATACCGAAACGGGGGGCCGCGAAAGTATAAAACAGCAGCAGCAGGATCCCGCCGGTAATGGAATTAGGAATAAGAAATTTTTGAAAAAATTTAATTTTCACCCGCAGGACCGTACCGACCAAAAGGGCGAGAGAAATAATACCAAGCTCGACAAAGATCATCCATTCGAAGTTCATACCGGATATTATGTATCGGAACTATGGGAAAATCAACAATTTTTGAATAAATTATCCTAAAAGATGGAAAACACCCTTCCAATAAAAAACACGTAAAAAATAAGCAAAAGGCTGCCGATCCAGGGATTTACCCGTTTGTCCAAGGTAAAAATAACAAACACCAGCGTTACCCCGAGGGACACGGGAGCGGCAAAAACGAGAACGCTTTTCGGAATAATAAGCCGTGAAATAACGCCGGGGATCCCCATAACGGCAAACGTGTTGAAAATATTCGAACCAATGATGTTTCCAACCGCGATTTCCGGGTGGCCTTTTCGCGCCGCGGAAACGGACACGAACAGTTCCGGCAGGGACGTTCCGAGAGCAACGGCGCTTAAAGCGATTATTTCACTGCCTATTCCCAAAACGTTTGCAATTTCTATTACCGCTTCGACGGTATACTTTGCCCCGAAGAAGATACCCACCGGACTTACCGCGAGGAGCAGCCATATATGGAAGGGCGGGCGGACGGCCTCCTCTTCGATGTCGGCGCCTTTTACCCGTAAGGAATACAGCACATAAATCCCCAGGGCGACAAGACATAAAACGGCCTCCGGCAGCGTGAACTCCCCGTCATAAACCATAAAAAACAGGAGCACAGCGGAGCCGACGAGGAAGGGAATGTCCACCTGCATAATGTCGTACCGGATGATAAAATTTTTGCCGACTAGGGCCGCCGCGCCGAGGACCAGACAGATATTCGCGATGTTCGAGCCGAGGACATTGCCCACCACAATTTCCGACGAACCCTCCGCGACGGCCACAACGGAGGAAACAAGTTCGGGCAGCGAGGTCCCTACGGCAACGATAAGGACGCCGATAACAAAGGCGGGGAGTCCGAAAAACGTCCCGATTTTTTCAGCGGAAATAATAAAAAAATCGGAAGATTTTACAAGAACGGCAATACTGACAACAAAGATGACAATCCAAAGCGCTAGTCCCATATGCAATCCATTTAATACTGTATTTTATCTTCTTTTTCCCGCCATTCGGCGAAGGGCAGAAGACAGGCCTCCCGGTCAATCTGGACGACTTGCACCTGCTGTTCGGTGCTTTTCCCTTCAATTACATCGTAGATAAACTGATCGTCAAAATTTATGTCCGCGGCGTCGTAGCGGGTACATCCGAAGTATAATTTTTTCATTTTCGCCCAATGGATCGCGGAAAAACACATCGGGCAGGGTTCACAGGTCGAATATATTTCACAGTCGGAGAGATCGAAACGGTCTAATTTCCGCGATGCTTCCCGGATCGCGCATATTTCCGCGTGCGCGGTGGGATCGTTACTTGCTAAAACCCGGTTATGACCCCGGGCAATGATCTCTCCATTCCGTACAATGACAGCACCGAAAGGGCCGCCGTCGCCGGCGGCCATACCCTTTTCAGCCTCTTTTACGGCCTCTTCCATGAATTTATTCATGGAAGCAAGTGTATCATACTCCCGGTGCAAGAGAAAGTATTGTTTTACACCTTCGCCCGCTCTTCATATTTTGTATGAAGCAGGTGGTGCGATTTCTCGCCTAAAGGCTCCTTCAGGTATTCTTCGTACACATCGGTCGTAAAGCGCGGCTGTCCGCCGGTGTTGGCAAAAATATCCGCCGCGCCGGAGGAAAGCCCTAAGGGAGAATCCATCTCCTGCTCTTCAAGGGAGTTAATCAAATATGCGAAATTTATCAAGGCCCGTAAAAAAAAAAATGAAAAATAGTCTTGACACACTACCGGGCTGAAGGTGTATAGTGTTTCTATACATAGAAACAACAGAAGGAGAAGTAAAACAATGGCTCGAAAAATTCTATTAGACGAAGAAGACCTGCCGAAACAATGGTACAACCTGGCGGCGGACCTTCCCACACCGATGCAGCCCCCCTTAGGGCCGGACGGAAACCCGATTTCCCCGGACATGCTTACCCCTATTTTCCCAATGGGGCTGATCGAACAGGAGGTCAGTCAAAAGCGGTGGATAGACATACCGGAAGAGGTACGGGACATTTTGTACAGCTGGCGTCCTTCTCCTCTGTACCGGGCCACCGCCCTGGAAAAAGCACTGGGAACTCCGGCACGGATTTACTATAAAAATGAGAGTGTTTCCCCCGCCGGAAGCCACAAGCCGAATACCGCGGTGGCACAGGCGTATTACAACAAGCGGGAAGGCGTTAAACAGATGACAACGGAAACCGGGGCCGGACAGTGGGGAAGCGCCCTCTCCTTTGCCTGCGCCCTTATCGGACTGAAATGCAAAGTGTTTATGGTCCGGATCTCTTTCGACCAGAAGCCCTTTCGGAAAATTATGATGCAGACCTGGGGCGGAGAATGCGTTGCCAGCCCGTCCACCGAAACAAAAGCAGGCAGAGACATTCTGGCGGAATACCCCGACACTCCGGGGAGTCTGGGAATAGCAATCAGCGAGGCAGTGGAAGCCGCGGTTACCGACGAATCGGGGTCCACCAAATACGGCCTCGGCAGCGTGCTGAACCATGTTATGCTGCACCAGACCGTTATCGGACTGGAGGCGAAAAAACAACTCGCGAAGGCGGGGGAAAAGAACCCCGACATTGTTATCGGATGCGCGGGCGGCGGCAGCAACTTTGCCGGTATTTCCTTTCCCTTTGTGTATGAAAAAATACACGGCGCGGATATCGATATTATTCCGGTGGAACCGTCCTCTTGCCCGACCCTGACAAAAGGGCCCTTTGCCTACGACTTGGGAGATTTTTCGGGGATGACCCCCCTTCTGCCGATGTACACCCTGGGCCACAATTTTGTTCCGCCGCCCATCCATGCCGGGGGACTTCGGTATCACGGAATGTCGCCCCTTGTTTCCCAGGCGGTTGTGGAAGGGCTTCTCGCCCCCCGGTCGATCCATCAGCTCGAATGCTACGAATCGGCGCTGCTCTTCGCCCGGACCGAAGGGATCGTTATTGCACCGGAAACAAGCCACGCGGTGGCGGGGGCCATTCAGGAAGCAAAGAAGGCAAAAGAAGAGGGAAAAGAAAAGGTCATTCTCTTCAATTTAAGCGGACACGGCTTAATGGACATGAAAGGATACGAAGCGTATATGGCGGGACAGCTGGAAGATTACGAATTCCCGCAGAGCGATCTCGAGAAAAACCTTGCCGCCCTGAAAGGCTTTCCGAAAGCGGAGGCAGCAAAAAGCGGAAAATGGTAGAGGAAAACAACAACGGCGGAGACATCAGCCGTTACGATGAACTGACGGTATATTGCCGCGCTCTCGGACACCACGTTCCATTTTCATACTGCAGAGAGCCTGGAAACAGGCTCTTCTGCTCCCGCATCGCCGCCTGCTGGGGTGAAAAAATCGATGTGCCTTCATTTCTGGAAACGCACTTTTCAGCCGATGAAATCCGGCAGGCCCTCTCGCCGCCGCGGCCGAAGATGTCCTCGCTGGTCGACTTAATCCGGCAGGCCCGTGAACGGACCTCAAAATAGACAGCGCCGAAATAAACTAACAGGAAAGTGTCCCTGGACAAAGTACGGGTATTTGGGAAATACTTGCATATTATGAGAAAGGGATATTTTCTGTTCGCGGCCGTATTCCTGCTCCCCTTTGCCCTTGCCGGATGCCGACAGGAAGTTTCCGCCCTTCCCGCGGCAGCAGCGGAAACCCTTGCTCCGGAACCGCCGCAAAAACCGGAACCGCCGCGGAAACCGGGGCTGCTCCTCTCCTTTACAGGCGACATCATGGCGCATAAAAACAACTTTACCATGAAAGATTACAACGATATCTACGCCGACGTAAAGGACCTTTTTACAAGCGACGACCTTTCTTTTGCAAATCTCGAATTTCCGGTATACGAAGATGTGCCGATGTCCTCGTTTCCGATGTTCAACGTTCACCCCCCCTATGTGGAGGCCGCCGCCGCCGCCGGGCTGGACGTTTTTTCCATGGCAAACAACCATACCACCGACAAGGGCCCTCATGGAGTAATCGCGACTTTCAATGTGATGGAAGAGCTTGCGGACGAACGGGGCATCGTATTTTCAGGGATTAGAAAGGATACGGAACAACCCTTCCAGCCGGTTGTTATAGAAAAAAAAGGATGGCGAATCGGCTTTATCGCGGTAACCCAGTGGCTGAACACATACTGGGGGGGAGACCACGCCCATTATCTTCACTATGAAGAAGAGGAGGCAAAAAAAGCCTTTTTCAGCCTTTTGGACGAACACACCCCGGGCTGCGATATATTTATCCTCTCTTTTCACGGCGGAGTGGAATACGCCACGCTCGCTTCACAGGAAAAAATTCAATTTTTCGACGAATGCCTGAACCACGGCGTCGATATTATCTGGGCCCATCACCCCCATGTCCTGCAGCCCTGGTATCTTGACAGGAACACGGAGGGGGGGAAACTGATTATCTATTCCGCGGGGAATGTTATTTCCGGACAAACCTGGTTTTTAGACGGAAAAAACTCCGACCATCCCCGGACGTATACCGGAGACGGCGCGGTGTTTCAAGTACGGATCCAGGACACGGGAGAGACCTATAAGATCCGCGGAGTTACCCCGGTACTCATTAGCAATTATAAAGACCCGGAAAAAGGAATGGTCTGCAAAAAACTCGCGGCCCTGCCGGGAGATAGCGCGATTTCTACGGTATGGCGCAATTTTTACAAACGGCGGCTTACAGTTATCAGTTCTCACATTGCGGACTACTCGACGCCGAACATTCTTCCATAAAACGGGGAGGAAGATATATGTTTGAAAAAATCCTGTTTAAAACGGTCCTCGAACAGGCAATAGCCGCGGAGGAACGCGCCTTCCGGTACTATCAACATGCCGCGGAACGGACGGACACGCAAGGGGCCGCGGACCTCCTTACCTATCTTGCCGGAGAAGAACTCCTGCACCGGATAAAACTCGAAGAGCTTCAGCGGGAGGGTAACTTCGAAAACCTGATGCTGAAAAATATTCAGGCCGCGGGTAAAACGCTCGGCGGTGCCGTCGTTTCCAATGAAAAGGAAACACTCCTCTCCATCCTTCAGACGGCGTTGGAAAAAGAAAAAAACGCGCATTTCCGCTACTCTTCCATGGGCGATTCCCTTTCCGGAAAAAAACAGGAGGGGCTGTTCCGGCTTTTAGCCGCGGAAGAAAAAAAACATATGGATTTAATTACAGATTATCTCAACAACGCAGAAAATGCAGAAGGCTGAGTGTTTTTCCGATATTTTTGACTTCTCATCCCCCTACGCGATTATCGACGAAGGCCTCCGGGTCGTCCGTATTCGAAACATTGCCGGTACCGTAGACAAATGCGGCGAATTGAACGGCGATTTTCAGTATATCAAGAGGTCCGACAGGGGGGAACATTTCAGGCGCCGGCAGATAGACCGGAAAACGGATGTTCAGTTTTTCTTTCCCCCGATCCGTGTAAACAAATACGGAAAAAAATATTACATTGTAGACGGCCACCGCCGGGTGTCCTCCGCGAAAAAACACCAAATTGAATTCATCGACGCCTACGTCAGTACCTACATTCCCGAGGAAGACGAAAAAACACGGCAGGGAATAACCGCGCGGAAACGGTTTGAACAGGAGACGGGGATTACGACAATCAATTGTACCGATGAACGGCGTTTCGAAGAACTTCTGCGGGACGTTTGTGATTTTACCGGAAAGAAGCCGGACAAAGAAAGCGCCCTGCGGTGGAAGGCGGAACGTTTTCTCCCCGGCTGCCGTGCCATTGAAGAATCGGAGCTTCGAAACACCTACGGCGGCCTTGAACTCGGGGATATTTACGCCCTGCTTCATCAATTTTACTTCGATTATTTCGGCGGATTTCCCCGAGGGGCCGGCATAAAAAGCCTTATATCAACGTATTGCGCGGCCCGCTGCCCGGGAAAACGCAGACTTTTTCGTTCCTTTCCGTTCCGGTTTCTTTTTTCCCTGCTGACAGGAAAAGAAAGAAAAAAAATGGTATGATTGTACTATTGATTGTACGCAGAAGGAGAATTGCATGAAGAAAAACCATTTTAGTATAGGGCTTGCGATACTTTGTACAGTTTTAGCAGCGGCTGTTGTTTCCGGCTGTGCCGGCTCCGCCGCTTCGCATGAAAAACCATCTTCCGAATCCGGAAAGCAGGCGGAAAGCGTCAAAGAGGAATCTTCCGGGGAAGCCGACGATTCGGCAATCCCGGCACCGGCACCGGCGGAATCCGGGAAAGCCGCCGAAAAACGGAAAGAAACGGCGCCGGAACCCGGTCTGAAAGCCGGAACCGAAGAAACCGACGGGGGGACTGCCGGAGACATTGAATTTATGGAATACGAAGAGCCCGAGGCCCGCGTTTCCGGAGGGGCGCCGCCGTCCGCTTCGGGACTGCAGGCGGGGTTCGCCGACGACAATAAACAGTACGGCTATTTTACAGGCTTTCTCTCCGAATACGCCTCCGTTCCCCATCTTCCGTTAGACGTTTCGGAGAGGATCGTCCTGCGGGCCCTCGACGCGGCAGGGAAACCGATGCCGAACGCGGAGGTGGTAATAGAGGGCCGGGGCAGGCTGCTCGAACGCGGCAGGACCCTTGCCGACGGCAGCTATCTATTCTTTCCCTCCCAATATCCTTCGTCGCATACCTCCTTCGATGTCCGGATAACGGCACAGCAGCAGACACTGCAGCGCGCATTGCGGCGGGAGGGTGAGAGAAACATTCCTATCAGCTTCGAAACTTCCCGGTATGTTCCCGAACCGATCCCCTTAGACATCCTCTTTATTATGGACACCACCGGCAGCATGGGAGAGGAAATCACCCGGCTTAAAACTACCATTGAGCTGATCCACCTGAACCTTACCAATCTCTCGGTAAAACCAAGGGTCCGTTTCGGAATGGTGCTGTACAAGGACATCGGGGACGAGTACCGGACAAAAACCATTCCTCTGACAGCGGACCTGGAGGAATTTCAGGCTTCTCTGGCACTGGTAGAGGCCTCGGGAGGAGGCGACACCCCGGAAGACCTGCAGGCGGCCTTGGAAGAGAGCATTACGGCGGTACAATGGGACCCGGAAGCAGTAAAAATGAGTTTCATCATTACCGACGCGCCGCCCCATCTCGATTACGGTCAGGAATATACCTACATTAACGCGGCGGAAGACGCGAAGAGCAGGGGAATAAAAATTTTCAGTGTCGGGACCGGCGGTCTGGATATCAACGGAGAGTACATCCTCCGGCAAATCTCCCAGTACACCTCGGGGAAATACATATTTCTCACCTACGGCGAAACAGGAGAAAGTGAGGGAGGGACCGCCGGCAGCGTAAGCCATCACACCGGCAGTAACTTCCAGACCGACAAGCTTGAAGCTATTATTATCCGTTTTGCCAAAGAGGAACTGAGTTATTTAACCGACGAACCCATCGAAACCGGGGAGTCTTACTTTACGGCGCGAAAAATCGACACCGAAGAACGGGAGGAGACACTGAATAAACTCTTTTCCATGGCCTTAGACCAGTTGATTGATTATGCAACCTTAAAAATTGACACGGGCACTCCTACCGCGCTCATTCCCGTAATTGCCGCGGAAGAACAGTTCAATATCGACGCGGAATATTTTACCGAACGGCTGCTGCGGCAGACCATCAGCCATTCCTCTTTTCGGGTTGTCGAGCGGCGGGACATTCAGAGTATTTTAGATGAGTTAAAGCTGCAGCTCTCCGGGCTTACCGACAATACCCAGGCGGTAAAAGTCGGTGAACTGATGCACGCCGATTTACTTCTTACCGGCACACTCTACCGCCGGGGGGAGGAATTCGAAGTGTTTATTAAACTGCTCCGGGTTGAATCGGGGGAGGTACTGTCCCTTACCAAAGCGAAAATAGACCGGGACCTCGGGCTCTCACCTCTCTGAGGGCCCCTGCTCTTCATCCTCCGCCAAAAGCTTCAGTGTGTCTCTGACGGAGACGGTATATACCGGACCCGTCCCGGCGTTTCCCTCAGTCCGGTATGGAAGGGGTCCTGTTTCTTCGTAGCCTTCCCCTATGGGGTTGTTGATGATGCCGTCCAGCAGCAGGAGAAGAAGGTACACCGTATCGATAAGGGCGGCATTGTCCGGCGGGACCCCGTTTCGCGTTAAAACGGTCCGCAGCCGCCGGGAAACGACGGTTTCCACTTCGAAGTAAAACGGCTGCCTCGGGTTCTTTACGCTGTCCGTCACTTCCCGGGCAGGATCGACGTTGTCCTCCACCACGCCGGAGAGAAGAAAGAGAAATGTCGATACCGTACCCGGCAGCGGAGCAACGGTCCCCTCCGCCGGCGGCCGGGTGCCTGTTTCGGCGCGAAACAGCATATAGGGAAGAAAATAGTGCTTGCTTATCCAGTTGAGCTCGGACATCAGTTTTTTGCCGTAGGAAGACCCCCGAAAACGTATGTCCTGCTCTATATTTCTGCAGTATTCCTGCAGCATTGGAATATACTGTTTCCCCAGCACTTCTTCGCCATAGCGGTACCAGTTTGCCAGGATTTGCCCCAGCTCGAGCTGCAGCCCCACCGGATTTTCATCAGCATCCCGGATGATGCCGAAATCGATTTCCCGAAACCCCGGAAGCAGTTCCTGAATAATCAGCATCAGCGTTATTACCCGCGTTAAGGCGCTCCGCGGAGCAAGGATCTCCGTACCCTTCGGATAGGGGAGGAGGGGGGAAAAGTAGGCGTAAAAGTCAACGAACTCCTCGGGGTTTTTCCAGCAGCACCGCGGAAACAGGGCCTCTATCAAATTACTTCCATGGGCATAGGGGCCGGAACCGCCGTAGCGGGGAGAAAGCAGAAAAACGTTCTCACCCGCGTCTTCCGTTGCAGACAGTTCTTCAACCCGGTCTTCGTCCACCTCGGCGTCCTCCGGCTGTTCCGGATACCCTTCTTTTTTAATGATCCGGTTCTCACGGACCGTCAGCGGAAGGGCGATATCATCGAGACGGGAGGAAAACATCTCTTCATAGCTGATAAAATCGGTGTCGAAAACTTTCATAACCAGAGGATAGAGGTGTTTTTTAATTCTTCCGAAAACAATCGGCAGTTCCGCTTTTGCAACACTGTAGTAGGTTGTTATCCGCTCCCGCTTCCCGCCGGTAATTCCAAGCTTGACCAGTTCGGTATAAACACTGTACAGCCCCCGAAACAGGTCCGCCGAAGCTTCGGCGGATGAGAGCCTGACGAAGGGAACATAGATGTTTCGCACCAGCGACCGGAGGGCTTTCATGTGTTTCCGCTTCGGATGCTGTTGCAGCCGCAAAATATCCGTGTTGATCCCCTCGATGTTCCAGCAGGCCGCGCACCGGAGCAGGTCCCGGTAATATTTCCAAACTGCCGGCAGCACCTTCGTGTACTCCGCGACGGCAAGCAGCGCCCGCACCGCCGTTACCAGATTTTCAATGTTGGTATAGAATATCTCCTCTCCGTGGGTAATAAAAAATGGATGTACATAGTCCCGTCCGGGGAACAGAAAACGGACCAGGGACAGAAGGGCGTTTCCGGTGGTTTTCAACCGGTACGCGGGAGAAGCACAGAGAAAATCGATTTTTATCCGCTGCAGGTACGGTACCTTCCGTTCTCGACGTCCCGAAACAGAGACAAAGCGCGGAGCTTCTTCCGGACCGGTAACACCGCCGCCGCCCTCCGTGCTCTCGGGACCCGTTCCGTTTTTCGGTTTTTCAACCCCGATGTCGCCGCCGAGCATACGGGCATACTTTTTCGCGTCGGCTTCACTTAAATCGCCTAACCGCTGTCTGGTTGCCTGCAGCTCTCCGGGTTCATACCGTTCGGGATACTTCGGCTTCATTTTCCTCTTCCCGTCCTCCTGTCTTCAAAAACATTCTCGATCTTCAGCGGTCCTCCGCAGTAGGTGCATGTTCTGCGGAAGGGAATTCCCCGCGGAAGTTTCCCGGACAGGCGGGGGACTTTCTCGTTAAAATGCTTTTCACAGGACGGACATATATAGCGGAAAATGACACCGTTTCGAAAGGACGAAACAATCCTTCCCGGGAAATATTTTCCAATAATATAATGGGGAAAACTTTTATCAAATAAACCCATAGCGGGTATAAGTATATCCCCTTTCGGGCAAAATTTGTAGCCGTGGAGAGGAAACTAAACTATTGACGGTAAAAAGTCGATCATGGTAGTATACTGAAGAACAAGGAGACAATCCTTATGGCACAAAGCCTGGACATTGAAAGTGATGTTTTTTCAGAGATTTCTTCCAAGATTTACTGCGCTAACTGCAGTAAATGCAAGCTTGTACGGGTACCTGTCGGAAACAACGAATATCAGCTGCGGGTCCGCTGTGATGCCGGCATGTGGAAAAAGAAACTGGGGGAAGAGAAGATATATAAATATTTTACCGTTGCCAGAAGGGCAGTGGACCACTGCCCCGCGTACGAACCCATGGGGGAACCGAGAGAATTTTTACGAGAACTGAAAAAAACACTTCCCATAAAGGATGAGATTTATTCTACATGAAACGACATTTAGTATTCCTTTTTTTACTCCCGCTGGCGGCGGTTACCGGATGTAAATCGGGGCCGCGGGAAATCGAAACAAACCTAACGCCGCCGGAATATTTCCAACGCGCGCAGCAGGCGGTAATTGAGCGGTCCGACTACGAAACCGCCCTTGCCTACTACAACACCGTTTTAGAACAGTTTCCAAACGACCGTCAAAACGGCGTTATCGCACGGTATGAAATTGCGTTTATCCACTACAAACAGGAAAATTACGAAAAAGCCCGGGAGGGTTTTGAAGAGATCCTCTCTCTCTACAACAACGATCAAGCCGCGGACCTTCCCCCCTGGCCGCCTGTTCTGGCTGATAAACTGCTTCAGAAAATGAACGGTACTACTGCGGCAGAATAATTGTGTGCAGCTCCACGTCCCAGTCTTCGGCGTCCTTGTAAACCATCTCTTTCGTCACGTTACCCCTCGGCCGCGGATGGGCCGGAGCGTCTCCGATAAGGATGATCTGCCTTGTATCGGCCATCCAGGGGAATTCGTTAATCCCCATATACAGCGCTTCATATACGGCTTCGGGAATGTCACGGCCGCCGCGGACGCGGATACTGTTCAAGGCTTCCTGCAGCCCCGCCAAACCGGTCCGGAAGGGTGTCGTTTTCGTTAAATACTGCTCCATATAGTCCCGGTACAGGACAAGGCCCACCCGGAGGCTTTCGAAACGGGCCGTATGTTCCCGGAGGACACGTACCAGGTTGTCTCGGAGGTAGGGGATATCATCCTCCATGCTCCGCGTAGTGTCTAAAGCCAAAACGAGGTCGAGGCTGTCGCCGACAGCGCCGCCGATAATCGTTTCAATCTCTTTAATCATTTCATCGTAGCCTTTCGAAAGGGTGGAAGTTCCCCGCCCCTCTTTGGCGATTTCCGTAAAGTTTTCGACCGTATCGGCCATGTAGTTGTCTTCCGGCGGACCTTCCAGCGGTTTCTGGACGACCCGCAGCACGAAAGGATTATCGGTAAACCCGCCGGTATAATCGGCATACGGTTCGCCGAATGCACGGATATTCAGCCACGTGCCGTCGAGGACCTGGATTTCACCCTCCCGGGACCAGGGATAGCCGTAAGTTACCACGTAGGGAACAAAAATTGTAAAAGCCTCGCCGAAAACGGCGTCCTCCTCCGGAGTTGAGTCGATAAGCGAAAAGAGACCGTTTCCCGGTTCAATAAATTCGCCGTCTAACAGCCGCTGTTCATCCCCGTTCTCGGGATGATATTCGGGGTTCCGGAGGGCGTAGGAGTGGACCCGCTTCTCCGGGTCGGCGGTAGACTCCGTTAGGAGGACCGAAGCAATATCGGGTTTCTTCCTGATAATCAATTCATACCCGCCGTCTAAGCTCTGTTCCATCCGAAGATCATCCGTTCCGATGGTTAAATCCGCCGAGACGCGGAAGCCAATTGAAATCAGCAGCACGAAAACTATACTTATATACTTTTTCATCGTTCTCTCTTTAACTATCGGAGGAATTCGGCCCCGCGTTTACAAAAAATCACCGCAGCTCGAGGACCGCCGGAAAGGGGGGAATGGTCCGGTCGCGGGTAAT
This sequence comes from uncultured Spirochaetales bacterium, assembly GCA_964440465.1. Taxonomy (GTDB): domain Bacteria; phylum Spirochaetota; class Spirochaetia; order SPDA01; family CAZSGZ01; genus CAZSGZ01. The sequence continues at coordinate 16,186 of CAYTSI010000007.1, read as the reverse complement.
GCCCCGAAAATACTGGAACCGGCTGAAAAATGTATCGATAAAAAGGCAGATATCGTCTCTCACTTCCCGAATGAGAAAAAAAACCGTCCAGCCCTGATCCTCCGCGGGAAAAATGAAAAGCACACGCTCCTCCGCGTTCTCATCCGGAAGGATGTACCCCGCTGAAGCGGGACAAGTGAAGGTTTCCCACTGCCGGCGGCGGAAAATTGCGGTTTCAGTATAATACACCGTTATTTCGGTCCCCCGGAACCGGTACACACCGTAAAAACAGGGAATGGCATTCGGGAGAAAGAACGGAAGCCCTTTTCTGTATATGGGACCCCGCCGCAGTACCGCCACCTCGTTTTCCGGGCCGCTGTTCTGCTGTGCCGCGGAGGATATCGGCAGGGCGGAAAACAGGACAATGAGAAGGACCGGAACGTATTTCTGTTTACTACTCAACAGTAACGCTTTTTGCCAGGTTACGCGGCTGGTCCACATCCCGGTTGAGTTCCAAAGCACAGTAAAACGCGAACATCTGCAGCGGAACTACCATTAAAAAAGGATACATCATCTCGTCGGCCTTCGGAACAAAAAATACATGGTCGGCGATATCGGCAATTTCCCGGTCACCCTCCACTGCTAAGGCAATGACTTTTCCGTTCCTCGCTTTTACTTCTTTCAGGTTGGACAGCACCTTGTCCCGGAGTTCATCATCGGGAACGAGAAACATACTCGGCGTTTCGTCATTTATCAGCGCTATCGGTCCATGCTTGATTTCCGCGGCACTGTACCCTTCCGCGTGAATGTAGGCAATCTCCTTTAATTTCAACGCGCCTTCCAAAGCTATGGGATAATTAATTCCCCGGCCGAGAAACAGAAAATTTTCAGCCTTCGAATAAATCTTTGCCAGGTCCCGGAGCTGCTCTTTCCGCTCGAGAAGCGCGGCAATCTGATCGGGAAGGTTTTGCAGACTGCGGACCATCCGGAGGCCGGCGCTGTAGGACATGTTCCGCATCCTCGCCATGATAAGGGTAAAAACATAGAGGACCGTCAGCTGGGAGGTAAACGCCTTCGTGGAAGCCACGGCAATTTCCGGTCCGGAATGAATATACACTCCGCCGTCGGACTCCCTCGCTATTGTTGAGCCGACGACATTGACGATGCCTAAAACCGTCGCCCCTTTCCGCTGCAGCTCCCGCATGGCAAAAAGGGTGTCCGCCGTTTCACCGGACTGCGATACGGCGAAATAGAGGGAATTTCGCTCGACAATCGGGTTTTTGTACCGCACCTCCGACGAAAGTTCGACGGTGCAGGGGATCCGGGCAAGGTTCTCCATCAGGTACGCGCCCACCAAACCGGCATAGCTCGATGTTCCCGCGGCAAGGATCTTTACCCGCTCGACATTCAGCAGCTCCTTGCTGGTAAGGTTCAGCCCGCCCAAATGCCCGGTGGCAAGTTCCACATCCAGCCGCCCCCGCATCGCACGCTGGACCGATTCGGACTGCTCGTGGATTTCCTTCTCCATAAAATGGGAATATCCGCTTTTCTCGATCTCCTCCAGCTCCCAGCCGATTAACTCGACATTTTTACTCTTTACATTCTCCCGTAAATCACTAATTTCAAAACTGTCCCGGGTAATGGTTACAATTTCTCCGTCTTCCAGGTAAATTGCCTGCTTTGTGTAGGCAAGCATGGCGGTTACATCAGACGCGAGAAACATCTCGTCATCACCAATACCAAGGACAAGCGGGCTTCCGTTCCGTGCCCCGACAATTTTATCGGGATCATCGACATGAATACACGCGATGCCGTAGGTCCCTTTCAGCAGCACCACGGACTCCCGTACCGCCTTTTCCAGACAGCCCGTATAATTAGAGGCGATTAAACTCGCGATTATTTCACTGTCCGTTTCCGTAACAAAAGTAAACCCTTCTTGTTCCAGTTTTTCCTTTAAGGTGGTGTAGTTTTCGATAATACCGTTATGGACAATGGCAATTTTTTTCGATCCGTCGGTATGCGGGTGGGCGTTGATATCGTTTACCTCGCCGTGGGTCGCCCAGCGCGTATGCCCGATCCCGTACAGGCCGGGAAGGTCCGGGGGGACTATCGACCGGAGGTTTTTAATTTTCCCTTTTTTCTTGATTACTTCCAGCCCGTTGTTTGTAATAACCGCGATTCCCGCGCTGTCATATCCCCGGTACTCAAGCCGCTTCAACCCTTCAATTAATATTCCCGCAGCCTGCCGTTCCCCGATGTAGCCAACAATTCCGCACATATGTTTCCCCGCTTTCCTGTTTTTTTATTATGTACTAAGTACTATATCACACTTTTTAATTTCCGGCAGTTTTTGAAAGCTTGTCGTAATCGGCTAAAAAAATTGTATTCCCGTCCACCCGGATAACCCGTTCATCATCAAATTCCTTGATGTATTCCATGACTTTTTCAATTGGAATTTCGAGGCTCAAGGAAACTTCCCGGGCAATTTTTGTCTTGTCCAGCGAGGCCGATAAAAGTCCGGCTTCGGTAAAGGCATAACGCAGGTGGAGGGCCACCAGCCCCCGTTCATCCTTCTGCTTGAGATACTGGATCTGCTGGTTCGCCTGCTGCAGCCGTCTGCTCAGTTTATCGATAATATTCAAAGCTATTTTTGCATTTTTTTCAATCATCCCCAAAAAACCCTGCCGATCAAACTCCAATAGCCGAACGGTATCGGCGGCGATTGCAGTCGCGCTTCGTTTCGTCCTGCTTACCAGGGCCATTTCACCGAAAAATTCCCCTTTCGGCAGTACCGCGAGGGTATACTCCTTCCCGCTTATTTTCTTGGAAATCCGGACCGTTCCTTCTTCAATAATGTACATCCGGTCTCCTTCCTCACCTTCGTGGAAAATTACCTTTCCTTCGTCAATTGTTTTCCCGTACTTTGAAAATAACGCGTTGTCAGCCATACAAACTCCTTATTTCGTAATTTTCGGCAAAAAATTCCAATAAAATGAGAAACCTTGAATCAGCATTTGCATTTTCCCTGTTACTACTAACAGGAGGACATTATGAAAACTATACAAAGTACCATTTTTCCGCTTCTTGTAATACTCACAACGGGCTGTCTGCCTATTTCCGACCGCAGGGAAATATCGGAAGCCGACCTGCATCCGCCGCAGCTGCTGTCATTTTCGGTACCGGGAAACACAACGGTAGAGATGGAGTTCAGCAAGCCCGCCGCGCTTATCGAAGGCACGCTGCAGATCGTCCCCGGCCTCGCGGTGGCCTCGGTCGATTCCGCTGAAAACAAGGTCATCATCACCTTTGCCGAACCGCAGCAGCTTGGGACCGAATATACCCTTGCAATTTCCGTGGAAGACAGCAGGGGCAACAGCATGGACATTCTCGCCCCGTTTTACGGCTTTAATCCGAACATTCCCGGCTTGTGCATCAATGAATTTACCACCCAGGGCAGCGGAAATCATCCGGACCTGGTAGAGCTTTTTGCCTTCAGCGCCGGAAACACGGCGGGGGTTACCTTGTATGAGGGGACAAAAACAAACTGGGAACACAAACTGGTACTCCCTCCCATGGAAGTGGAAGGGGGAACATATATCCTTCTTCACTGTAAACCCGAAGGAATTCCGGAGGAAATTGACGAAACCGAATCTACCGATGAGTCGGGAGGACTCGACGCGTCTGCTGATGCATACGATTTTTGGGTGCCCGGGGGGTCCGGGCTGTCGGGCAACAACGGCGTTATAGCCCTGTATACCAGTCCCGAAGGAGAACTGATCGACGGGGTACTGTACAGCAACAGAACATCGGCGTCCGATGAAAAATACCGGGGCTTCGGGACGCGGAAGGTGATGGAACGGGCCGATGAACTGGCGGAAGCGGGGGGCTGGAAATACGCGGGAGAGCTGATTGCTCCGGAGGATGCTATTGACCCGGAGGACAGCACCGCGACCAGGTCGATGTGCAGGAGCAGCAGTTCGGAGGACACCGACTCGAAAGAGGACTGGCACATTGTCCCGACAAGCACCTACACGTTCGGAAGGGTGAACAGCGACGAAGTATACGTCCCCTAACAGCCGCGGCGGGCCTTTTACAGATGGTCCAGAAAAAGCGCCTCGATATCTTTTTTTGAACCGGCACCAATCTTCTGGTCCACAACTTCTCCGTTTTTAAACAGAAGCATGGTGGGAATACTTACCACATTGTACTGTGCCGCTATGTCCGCGCCCTGATCGACGTTGAATTTGCCGATTTTTATTTTCCCCTGATAGTCATCGGAAATTTCTTCTAAAATCGGCGCGACCATTTTACACGGCACGCACCAATCGGCCCAAAAATCAACTAATACGGGAATGTCGGACTCGAGAACTTCTTTCTTAAATGTGTCTTGTGTAATTGTTACTTCCGCGCCCATTGTAAAACTCCTCTAAGTCTGCCGGTTTTAGATCACGCAGACGGAAATCTGTTAGTACACTATGCAGAAAAATCAAAACATTTTCCACCCTTTTTTGCATTTCTTCCTCCAATTCTCCCATTTTTAGGCCCGCCTCGCAGACCTTCACCGCCCGGTGCAGAAAAAAGGCAGCGGCGAGAATGCAGTTTTTTTGCTCCTTTTCCACCGCGTACCAGTCCGGATCGGAGGCCTCTACCAGCAGACAGTACCGGTGCAGCGCCGCGGGGACCGTATTCCGGAGGGGAACACACAAGTCCGCCTCTTCGGCCTCGAGCCGCGTCCTTGTCCCGTATCCCACGACAGCTTTTATCTCCCGCATCAGCTTCAGGACATCGGTCCAATATTCCGCGTCAAACGCCTTCAGCATCCCGAAAAGCTTGCGAATTTCAAAGGAAGCGTTAGCCGGCAGTTCGAGGTCGGGATATTTCTCGATCTGCTTCCGGTGCTGTTCCATAATCCTATCGGCAAAATCGGGTCCTTTTTCCTTCTTTCGGGGGGCCGCTTTTTGCGCCAGCCGCTGTTCTTCACGCTGAATAAGCTCCTTCAGGGCGGATATTTCAGCATGCAGAAAGGAGGAGATGTCGGCGTTTATTCTCCGGACCTGAGCATACCGGAATTCGAAATCATCCTTAACCGAAGGAGGCTTCATGTAGCGGATAATGTAGTCGTTATACCGGGCCCTGACTTTCCGTACCGCCCGTTCGATTTCCTCTGCCGTTAGTTTCTTTTTTTTGCCCACTGTCCCGTTCTTTTCCCCCGGTCCCGCTGCCGCCTGTTACCAGACAGCGGATGCTGTCGCGAACTTCCGTATACAGTACAGTATCTCCGGAATCCGCGAATTTTTCAATAATGCCGACAATCATCGATCCTATAATGAGGGCATGGACATGGGGTGACAGTACGGTCATCTGTTCCCTCGTCCTGATTCCGAAACCCGCGCAGATTTTCGCGCCCGTACCGGCAAGACGCCGGATAAACTGCAGCTCCCGCCTTCCCAATTTTGTCTTGTCCCCGGTAACACCCGCGCGCAATGCCGCGTAAATAAACTCGGGGGCCTCACCGGCAACCCGCTTCAGCCGTTCGTCGTTTATGGACGGAGCAACCACCGGGACAACGGCAAGCCCGGCTTCCCGTCCGAAACGGTACAGCTCCTCGTCATAGCCGGGAGTAAGATCGGGAACAATAAGCCCGAAGGCGCCGGTGTCCCTCGCCTGCTTGACAAAGGTCCGCACCCCCCCGGAATATACAAGCCCCGCGTAACTCATAATAAAAACCGGCAGGCCGTACCGTAAAACGGTTTCCCGTACAAAAGAAAAGCCCTTCGTTTTGGTAAACCCCGCGTGCAGCGCCGAAGAACAGGCCCGCTGAATAACCGGCCCGTCCGCGGAGGGGTCGCTGTAGGGAAACTGTATTTCCAGGTAGGAGGCGCCTCCGTCGACAATGGCGGCTGCAACGGTATCCGCCCGCCGGAAATCGGGATATCCCGCCACCATATGGGCCATGAGATTGATCCGTTCCGGGTAGTTGTTATGTTTCATCGGTTTTTCCATAACTGTCAGCTTCATCCCGTAAAAAGCGCGCCCAGGGACCGGGCGCCAAGGCCCCCGCGGTAATAAACAGGTCCTTATCTCCTCTGCCGGACATATTGACGACAACGGCCTTGTCCGCGGCAAGCTCGGGAGCAAGACGGACTGCGGCGGCCCCGGCATGGGCCGATTCCAGGGCGAACATAATCCCTTCCTGCCGGGCAAAAAACGTTACGGCGGACAAGGCCTCTTCGTCGGTTGCCGTGGTAAACTCGATCCTCCCGGTTTCCCCGCGGCGGGCCAGCTCCGGGCCGATCCCCGGATAATCCAGCCCCGCGCTAATGCTGTGGGTCTTTCCCACCTGGCCGTCTTCGTCTAAAAGAAACTTACTCTTGTATCCGTGGACAATGCCGGTAACACCCTCACCGGACATTCGTGCCGCGTGGTCCCCTCTCCCGGACCCTCTGCCCCCGGCTTCCACGCCGATCAGCCTCGGCCCGCCGTCTTTCGGTCCGGCGGTTTCCAAAAAGGGGTAGAAAAAGCCGATGGCGTTAGACCCTCCGCCGACACAGGCTATCATCGCTTCCGCGCGGACGCCTGCCGCCCGCAGCTGTTCCTCCGTTTCCTTTCCTACAACCGACTGAAACTCCCGTACCATGGCCGGATAGGGCGCGGGGCCGAGGGCGGACCCGATTACATAGTGTGTAGCGGGGTAGCTTCCCGCCCAGTCCCGCAGCGCGTCGTTGATGGCGTCTTTCAGCGTTGCCGACCCGGAACCCACCGGCACCACTTCCGCGCCGTACTGTTCCATCCAGAACACGTTCGGCCGCTGCCGCCGCATGTCCACCGTTCCCATATACACCGTACACTCGAGGCCGAGCTTCGCGCACACCGCGGCGGCGGCCACGCCGTGCTGCCCCGCCCCGGTTTCGGCAATAATCCGGGTCTTTCCCATCCGTTTTGCCAGCAGCGCCTGACCAAGGGCATTGTTAATTTTATGGGCCCCGGTATTCGCGAGCCCTTCGAGTTTAATATAGATCCGGCCCCCCCGCAACGCGCGGGTTGCGTTTTCGGCGTACAACAGCGGTGTCGGGCGGCCGACATACTCTTTTCCGTACCGCTCATACTCTTCCCGAAAACCCGGGTCTTTCACGGCGGCCCTGAAGGCCTCCGACAACTCTTCAATCGGCGACCGGAGGATTTCGGCAACGTAACTTCCCCCGTATTCGCCGAAATAGTCACTGTATTCCATGTTCAATCTCCTGAAAAAACTTTTTTACTTTATCATGGTCTTTCTTCCCCGGCCGCTTTTCCAGCAGACTCGATGCATCGACAAGCTCCGGAGAATACTCCCGGACGGTACGGCGTATGTTATCGGGGCCCAGACCTCCCGCGAGCCAAAGATTGTCCTTCGGCAGCAGTGCCGCCAGTTTTTCGTCTATCCGTTTTCCGGTCCCGCCGGGAAGCCGGGAAGAAAAGGCATCGAAAAGCACCCGCGGGCAGCGGTATTCCTCCGCCGCGTGAATATCTTTTTTGCCGCGGACCCGGACCGCTTTGTAGTAGGGATAGGCGGAAGGGAAGCAGACCTCCGGCGGCTCATTACCATGGAACTGTACCGCGTCAATGTCTCCTTTTTCAAGCATCCCGCGAATGTCCGCCGCGAGGGGTCCGGACAAACCGCCGGGGCCGCCTGTTACAACCGCGGCCTTCAGCACACGCAGGTGCCGCAGTTTTGCCGGCAGCGCCGTTTCCGCCCTCCGGGGCGAATCGGCAAACACAAAGCCGAGCACATCGGCGCCGTATGCCGCCGCGGCTTCGGCGTCTTCGGCATTCGTAATCCCGCAGATCTTCACCAGTGGCCTTCTCCGGGCGGCTAGTTCCGGCCAAAACCGGACAAACCGCCCCTTCGGGCCGTTATTCCCCTTAGATACCGTAACCGCCCGGACCAGCCCGGGAATAAGGCCGGGGTCGGTTACCACACCTTCCCCGACAAGAAGCCCCGAAAACCCCGCGTCCAGGACGGTAACCGCCTCTTCTTCCGAACGGACGCCGGATTCAAAGACCAGCTCCGCGGCCCAGTCGACACAGCCCGCCGTTTTCATCGGCCGGAGCGGGTCTACCCGGAACGTCCGCAGGTCCCGGGAGTTGATCCCCACATACCTAGGCGTGAACGGACGCGCCTTATCGACATCTTCCCTGCCGTGCACCTCAACCAGACATTCCATCCCCAAGTCCCGGGCGGTCTCGTACATCCGGTATAGTTTCCCGGCTTCGAGCATTCCCGCTATCAGCAGCACCGCGTCGGCGCCGGCACGGTATGAAACTTCAATGTCCTCCTCATCTAGGAGAAAATCTTTCCGAAGCACCGCGATGTCCGGAAACCCCTCTTTTACCCGAACAAGGTCGGCCAGGCTCCCTTTGAAATAGTCCTCCTCGGTCAACACCGAAACCGTTTGTATGCCGCCGGCGGCGTAGACCTCCGCCCGTGCCCGGGCGTCCAGGCCCGGCGCAATGTCCCCCTTCGACGGGGACCGCCGCTTGATTTCGCAGATAACGAAGGGCGCTCTTCCAAAGGGCACGGGGGGCGCCTTCCGGGAAACAGGCAGCGGAACGCCGAGGCAGTGCCCCTCCGCGGTTACGCGCCGTTTTCTGTGTGCCGCTATTTCATCCCGAATGTGCATACACCCCTATTCCTCCAGCTCCCCGCTTACCCGCCGGATTTCTTCAAACTTCGCCAGCACCTTCCCGTCCCGGAAGGCGTCCGCGGCGGCGGCATAGCCGTCCCGTATCGATGCCGCCAGCCCGTAAACATACAGGGCGGCCCCGGCGTTCAGGGCGACGGCCTGCAGAATACCCCCGGGGCCCTCGCCCCGCATCAGGCGCAGTGCCGTTTCCGCGTTTTCCTCGGCGGAACCGCCGGCGACATCAGCCGCCGTATACCCGGCAATTCCCGCTTCGGCGGGGCGAAATACCGAATCGGTTATCTTTCCGTTTTCATCGGCAAAAACCAGCCGGGTCGGGGCATTAATTGAAATCTCGTCCATCCCGTCTCTGCCGTGGACAACCAGGACCCGCCGAAGCCCGAGCATTTTTGCCGCTTCGGCAACTGCCAGACAGTGATCTTCGGAAAAAACGCCGATAAGCTGATATTCCGCTCCGGCGGGGTTGACCAAGGGGCCGAGAAGGTTCATCAGCGTTTTTATACCCAAATCTCTCCGAGCTTCCGCGGCAAACCGCATCGCCCCGTGAAACATCGGGGCAAAGAGGAACCCGAATCCGGCGGCCTCGATAAGACGCGCCGTTTTTTCCGGCGGCAGGTCCACCGCGATTCCCAAGGCACGGTAAAAATCGGCGCTGCCGCTGACGGAGCTGACAGCCCTGTTCCCGTGTTTCGCCACTACCGCCCCGCAGGCCGAAGCAGCCATGGCGGCCATGGACGAAATATTGAAGGTGCCGAGGCCGTCTCCTCCGGTCCCGCAGGTATCCAGAAGGGGTTTCGACACGTTCACCGGCAGCCGCTTCCGCTGCAGCACCCCCGCGCAGCCGGCTATTTCCTCCGGAGTAATCCCTTTTCCGTTGAAGGCGGTAAGATAACCGGCAACCTGGGCCGGTGTCAAATTGCCCTCGGTAAGTTCCTCCATAAACTCGCCGGCCTCCCCCGCGGACAGATCTTCTCCCTTCATGATCTTTTCCAGGTTTATACCGAAGGCAAATGCCTGCCGCTTGTATACCAGGAAATTTTTTAACAGCCGCATTCCATATTCCGAAGCCATCGATTCGGGATGAAACTGGACACCCTCCACCGGGTAGTTCCGGTGGCGTATTCCCATAATCTCCCGATCTTCACTTGCGGCGGTAACTTCAATATCTTCCGGCAGGGTGCCTTGTTTAATAACCAGGGAATGGTAGCGGGTAAATATTCCGGGAGAAGGGATGGAGCGGAACATTCCCTGTCCGTCGTGAAAGACCTTCCCCGCCTTTCCGTGAACAATATGCTTTGCCTGAACAATTTCAGCCCCGAACGCGCAGCCGATGGCCTGGTGGCCGAGACAGACCCCGAGAATCGGAATGGAAGCGGCATAGCGTTTGACAATTGCAACCGACATCCCGGCGTCCTCCGGCCGTCCCGGACCGGGAGATATAATTATTCCCCGGGGAGACATCCTGTCGATGTCGTCGAAGGTAAGCGCGTCGCTCCGGACAACCTCCACGGCCTCATCGGTCAGCTCAAGGAGGTACTGATAAATATTATAGGTAAAGGAATCGTAATTATCAATTAGTACATACATCTTAGACCTCCACCCCGACGGCAGCACCGAGGGCCCGCAATTTTTCACCCGTTTCTTCCAGCTCACGCCGCGGTTCGGAATCATATACAATGCCCGCGCCTGCCTGCAGATAGATAATTCCGTCCTTTTTACAGGCGCTGCGGATGGTAATGCAGGTATCCAAGTTTCCTTCCGGCTCCATATATCCTACCAGCCCGGCGTAAAAACTCCGGGGGAACCGTTCCAGTCCGTCGATGGTTTCAACCGCCCGGATTTTCGGCGCGCCGGACACCGTCCCCGCGGGAAAGGAGGCCCGGACAACATCGGCCCCGCTTTTCCCGTCCCCTACCGTTCCTTCCGCCTGAGATACAATATGCATGACATGGGAATAGTGCTCAATCCCCATAAATTCAGTCATCCGGACCGTTCCGGCTGAACACACCCTGCCCAGGTCGTTCCGGGCCAGATCGACAAGCATGAGGTGCTCGGCCCGTTCTTTTTCATCTTCCAAAAGTTCTTTTCCCAGGGCGGCGTCTTCTTCCGGGTCTGCTCCCCGCCGGCGGGTCCCGGCAATCGGGCGGATAACCGCCTTTCCGTCCTTTACTTTGACGAGTACCTCCGGCGACGCGCCGAATAACTGAAAGGAGGTAAAATCGATGTAGAAGAGATAGGGCGAGGGATTAACCGACCGCAGATTTTTATAGGCGTCTAAAGGAGGAAGGTCGGTTTTTACGCGAACCCGCCTCGACAGCACCCCCTGCAGCAGGTTGCCTTGCATAATTTCCTCCCGGACCGTTTCGACACCCTGCAAAAACGCTTCCTCCTCCCCCGCCGCGTGAAGAATTTCCGCGGAATAATTCCGCTGCTGCCGCGCGAGATAGTTGAAATCGAGATCGTTAATGCGCTGTTCCGTTTCCTCGATTGCGGCGTTCAGGTCGATTTCGTGTTCGTCGTAATTCAGTCCGATAATATAGAGGATGTCGGTGTAATGGTCGAAGATGATAAATACATGACCGAAAAGAAAAACCCCGAAGGGCAGGCCAAGCTCGTCTTCGCGGTCCCGGATTCGAATGGTATCGCAGAACGAAGCAAACTCGTAGGAAAGATAGCCGATCCCCCCTGCCGGCAAAGGAAGGTCTAAGTGGAGGGGATGATGCTGCCCCGCGAAATACCGCAGCCGGTCGAGGATGTCGCCCCCTTCCCGGGGCAGTTCCCGTTCTTTTCCGCCGATACTGAGGAAAACACCGCCGGTCTGCTGAGATACCCGAAACGCCTCCCGGACGAGGAGAATGGAATACCGCTCCCGCCCTTTTTTAAAGGATGATGATTCCAGGATGACCCGGGCGTTCAATTTTCGGGCAAGCCCGTAGGGGGTGAACCGCTCTCCGTGTACCGCTTTCATAACTCCGTCATTCCGCATAGGCAACTCTCTTTCCGGAAATAGTCTTTCCGTAAATTGGAAAAATACAACCAGGTGTTTCTATATATAGAAACACCTGGTGAGAGATTACCTATTCCAAACCAGTTTGTCAAGAGCGTATTTCACTGTTTACACAAGGGCCTCCTCTTTTTCCTCCGGGTTCTTCGCGTCCTCATGCAGTTCCAGTTCTTTTTCAATCATCTCGCTGTTATCACTGTCCGCCTTTCCTTTAAAGTCGGGCTTGAACTCCACATGTTCGGCGACAATTTTAATCCTCGACCGGGGATTTCCTTCCCGGTCGTTCCAGCGGTCCTGTTTCAGCCGTCCGACGACCCGGACCCCGCGCCCTTTCGATAGATACTCCGCGCAGGTGGTCGCGAGTTTTGCCCAAACCTCCACATCAAAAAAGGAGACTTCATTCTGCGGTTCGTCATCCTGTTTGTAGTACCGGTTCGAAGCTAAGCTGAACATACAGACAGCCGTCCCCTTCGGTGTTTCCGACAGTTTGGGATCTTTGGTGAGATTTCCTTCAATTAAAATTGAATTTAGATTGTTCATAAATTCCTCCGTATTGTTTTTGAGGCCTCATATAGGCATACGGGGAAAACTCAAATGCTGATTCAAAATTTCGGGGAAAAAAGCTACTTTTTTTTATTTTTTTTGTTTTTTCTGAAAATTACCGTCCGTAAGACCCCTAAATCGGAAAAAGCGATGCCGATGGTCATTAAAATAGTCAACGCGGTACTCAAGGTCAGCGCCACCCCGATGGTAATCATAATGGCAATTTGATATTTCACCGCCACCACCGGACTCGAGCCGCCTAAAATCTGCCCCGTCATCATTCCCGGGAGGGCCACAATGCCCGTGGTAACCATCGTCGCGATAAGAGGGGAAAAGGCCTGCTTCAGACTGTCCCGAAGGTAGGGGACGACAGCTTCCATACGTGTCGCGCCGTTTCCGAGAGCGTACTGAAACCGGGTTTCGTTCCGTTTAATCTGCTTGTAAAAGGAGGTAAGGCCCACCACATTCCCCCGCAGCGAGTTGCCCAGGAGCATTCCGCCGATTGCAATAAAATATTTCGCGTCAAATATGCTGTCGAGACGGATAATAACTATATTGAAATACAAAAGAAGCCCGCCGGCGACCGCCAGCGTAGACACAAATGCCGGGACGAGCAGCATGGACACCCGCAGATTGCTGCGGTAGATAATCGTCCCCGTAGCGGCGGCAACCATAACCAGAAACCACCCGATGTTGACGGCGGGCCGGTTCATATCAAAAATAAACTCGAGAAAAAACCCGATTAACAGCAGCTGTACCGCCATTCTCGCCGCCGAGTAGAGCCAGGATTTTACCATTCCCAGTTTAAAAATAAGACTGATGCCGATGGGAAAAATGAGGAGAAGGGCGCTGAAACTCAAAGCCAAATAGCCAATGTCTGCCGCGCCGTTCATAGCTGCTTCTCCAGCTCTACTATCCGGATGTCTTGTACTTTCGTCCACTCGGGATCGTGGGAAACGATAAACTGGGTCGTTCCCTCGAGGCCGCTAAAATACTTAATCATTGTCTTTTTCAGCTCTCCGTCGAGGGAGGCGGTAATTTCATCTAAAAAAAAGATGTCCCGGCCTAATAGCAGGGCGATAAGGACGGCCACCCGCTGCTGTTCCCCGCCGGAGAGCTGCAGGAACTCTTTTTCCAAATACTCCAAGGGCAGCTGAAATGTATCAAAGAGTCCCCGGACCCGTTCGCCGGACGGCCGGCTGCCGTTGCATTTATAGGAAAAAATAGTATCGATGATAGAAGTTACCGGCCCCTCACCGATATCCGGGTTCTGAGGAACGTAGGCGATTTTTTTCCGAATTTCCCATATAGATTTTTTCTCCAGGGGGACGCCGCAGCAGCATATTTCGCCTGCCTGTACCGGAACAAACCCCAGTACGGTTTTAAGAACGCTGGACTTGCCGATTCCCGAGGGACCGTACAGCAGGACCTGCTCTCCCGCTTCCGCTTGCAGAGAAAAGCCGGACAATATCGTCACACCGTCAAATCCGGCTTGCACATTTTTCCACTCAAGTATCGGAGCCATGGCTTTTTCCTGTTCCGATGCTCCGTATCAGTTCCTCCCCCGCCTGTTTATCCAGGAGGGTAAACCGCATGACTCTCTTTTCCGAACCGGCGGTTTCTTCGTCAAAGCGGAGCACGGCTACCGGCATCGTTCCCGCCGCCAGCCGCCCTAAAATGCCGCGGGGCCGTTCCAGCTCCGCCGACAACAGACCGCCGAGGGAATAACCCTTTTGGATCCGGTCTCCCCCCTTTTTCTTTTTGCGGAAACTGTTCGCCAGCACCCGGACAATATCATTCCGGGGAAATGTCTGAAAATAGAACAATTTTGATGTAAGAAAAAACATCCCCACCGTATGTTTGGCCGCCCCGCCGAAAGGTACCAGCAGTTCGCCCAGGGAATACCAGAGGACTTTCTCTCCAATTTCCTCTTCCAACTCCTGCCAGAATTCCGCAGTATCTTCTTCGTCCCGCATCCAACAGCTCCTTTCCGGAGGGTACCAGAAATATTGCGCCTTGACCACACCGCCTTCCATTGGATAAGCTGTAGGGGCGTGTAAAAAGAGGAGAGGACCGATATGGAACAGACACACCTTCCGTTTTCCAAAAGCGAGATGGAACAGATAATCGAACAATATCCCACCCCGTTTCACATCTATAACGAACAGGCAATACGGGAAAAGGTCCGGGCCCTGTATAAGGCCTTCGACTGGGTCCCCGGCGGATTTACCAATTTTTTCGCGGTAAAGGCGCTGCCGAACCCGTTTATTCTCGAAATATTGAAAGAAGAAGGAATGGGGGCCGACTGTTCCTCCCTTCCGGAGCTCCTCTTGGCAAATGCCGCCGGATTGAAGGGGGAGGAGATCATGTTTACCTCGAACGACACCCCGGCGGAGGAATACAAAAAAGCGAAGGAACTTGGCGCGGTTATCAACCTGGACGACATCAGCCATATCCCCTTTGTAGAGGAACACGCGGGAATACCGGATTTCATCTGCATGCGGTATAATCCGGGCCCCCAAAAGGGAGGAAACGCAATAATCGGCCGTCCCGAAGAGGCAAAATACGGGCTTACCCGGGACCAGATTATTGAAGGATACCGTATCCTGAAAGAGAAGGGAGCGAAACGTTTCGGCCTGCATGCCATGGTCGCGTCTAACGAACTGGACCCGGACTACTTTATCGAAACGGCCCAGCTCCTGTTTCAGCTTGCCGTGGATGTCCGGAAATCGACCGGCGTCGTTATTGAAATGATCAATTTGGGCGGCGGCATCGGTATTCCCTACAACCTCGAGGAAAAACCGATGGACCTGGAGTATTGTTCCGAAGGAATACAGGATGTGTATGAATCGATTATCGTCAATTCGGGTATGCCCGATGTACGGATCGTTATGGAATGCGGCAGAATGGTGACCGGCCCCTACGGCTGCCTGGTAACGAAGGTAATCCATAAAAAAGATACCTACAAAAATTTCATCGGTTTGGATTCCTGCATGGCCCATTTAATGCGCCCCGCCCTCTACGGCGCCTACCACCATATCAGCATCTTAGGAAAAGAAAACGCTCCCGTTTCCGACACCTACGATGTTACCGGTTCCCTCTGTGAAAATAACGATAAGTTTGCAGTCGACCGCTATCTCCCGGAGGTGGAAATCGGCGACATTTTCGTTATCCACAACACCGGCGCCCACGGGCATGCTATGGGGTTCAACTACAACGGCAAGCTCCGCTCGGCGGAACTGCTCCTGAAACCCGACGGTTCGGTGCAGCAAATCCGCCGCGCCGAAACACCGGCGGACTACTTCGCCACCTTAGACTATCCGGGGCTCTAGCCATGAAAAGCGTCAATATTCACGAGGCAAAAACGCGGCTGTCCCAAATATTACGGGAATTAATCCAGGGCGAACAATACATCATCTGTAAAAACGGCAAACCGGTAGCGCAGCTTACACAATACAAGCAGGCTGAACGGACCGCTGTAGACCCCGTCCTTTCTAAAATAACTATCAATTACGACCCGACTGAAGAACTGCAGTCTGATGAATGGGCAGAGATGGATTAGATGCTTTTAGATACATGCGCCCTTCTGTGGCTCGCTGGAGACCAGTCCCGATTAAGTTCTTCGGTAGTAGAAAAAATTGATTCAGCACCCGTCGTTTCGGTTTCCGCAATTTCAGCTTTTGAAATCGCGGTAAAAACGGCGAAGGGTAAATTGGAACTTCCGCTGCCGGTAGAAGAATGGTGGGAAAAAACAGTCGCACACCATCACCTCGACATCATCGGAGTAAGTGACGACATTCTCCTCCGTTCCGTTTCATTGCCGCATATCCATTCCGACCCGGCGGACCGAATTATTATCGCCACGGCCGTCCTCAATAATCTTACCGTGGTAACGGCGGATTCCAGATTTAAAGACTACGGTGTGCGGGTGTTATTATAGTTTCACAAAACATTTGCAGTACCGCTTATTTCATGCTAC
>CAYTSI010000006.1:25218-62281 GCA_964440465.1 uncultured Spirochaetales bacterium | reverse complement strand
TACCCCTTAACCGACCCGGCCATCAGGCCGCGTACGAAATAGCGCTGCAGGGCGAAGAAGACAATCAGCGGCAGGATCATGCTGACGAACGCTCCCGACGTCAGCAGGTGCCAGTCCTGCCCCCGCGTACCCGCCATGTTCAGAAGCCGCTGCGTAATGACCGCGTTTTGAGCGCCCGCTCCCATGAAAACCAGGGCCACGATAAGGTCGTTCCACACCCAGATAAACTGAAATATCGCAAAGGAGGCCAGCGCCGGCATGGAAAGCGGCAGGATAAGCCGGATAAATGTCTTAAAATGGGTGGCCCCGTCGATGAATGCCGATTCCATAATGCTCCTCGGGATGGTGCTGACATAGTTGAACAGGAGATAGGTAGCCAAGGGGAGGCCGAAGCCGGTGTGGGCCAGCCAAATCCCTAAAAAGGTGCCGTTCAACTGCAGCGCCTGATAGTCCCTAAGGATCGGGATAAGGGAAATGTGCAGGGGAACGACGAGGATGGCCACAATACCGGTAAACAATATTCTTCGTCCGGGAAACTTCAGCCAGGCAAAGCCGTAGGCGGCAAACGCGGCAATGAGGATCGGAATAACCATCGCCGGTACGGTAACCGTCAGGCTGTTCAGGAACGCGCCCAGCAGACTGTCTCCGGTGGCCCGTATCTCCTTCCCCTCGGCGTTGGTAAAAGTGTAGTCTTTTCCCGCCAACACCTGTTTGTAGTTGTCCAGGGTGGTGCCCCCGCCCTCTTCCGTAAAGATTTTCCACCAGCCGGTGCGTGTTACCTCGTCACTCGGCCGGAAGGAAGTAAAGAGGACCCCGATGGTCGGGAGAGACCAGACGACGCAGAGAACAATCAGCAGGGTGTGTACCACCGCTGAGGACGCTATTTTTTTCCGATGCAGACTCGCGGAAGCCATTAGAACACCTCCCGTTTGTTGAACTGTTTCAGGTTGTACCAGATGACGGGTATTACCGCCACCAGGATAATCATGGCAATGGCCGACCCTCGGCCGTAATGGAGGAATTTGAACATCTGTTTGTACTGCTGACTTGCCAGCACCTCCGTTCCGTAGAGTCCGTTAGTCATCGCGTAGACAATATCGAACACTTTTAGTGTAAGAAGCAGGATCGTTGTCGACACGGTCACGATGGTGCTCTTGATATACGGGATGATAACACGGAAAATTATCTTCATCTCCTTTGCTCCGTCGATCCTCGCGGCCTCAAGGAGCTCCTTCGGCACCCCTTTCACGGCCGCCGAGAGGATAACCATGGCAAACCCCGTCTGCAGCCATACTAAAATAATGATGAGAAAGATGGTGTTCCAGGGGCGGATGGTAATCCACCCGACCGGTTCACCGCCTAAGCCGACGACAATGGCATTTAACAGTCCAACCTGTTCTATCCCCGCCGGCTTATAGGCGTAAACGAACTTCCAGATAACCGAAGCACCGACGAAAGATATCGCCATAGGGAGAAAGATGAGGGATTTCGCGGCCCGCTCTATTTTCGACCTGTCCGTCAGCAGGGCAATGGCAAGTCCGAAAATAACGCACAGACCGGTCCCCAGAAACAGCCAGAGGAGGTTGTTTCTCATGGCGATGAGCATCGCCTTGTTGGTAAAGATATACTTGTAATTTTCAAACGCGATGAAATTGTTGGAGAGTTTGTCGAAAAAACTCAAGTAGAGGGTACGGATTGTCGGGATGAACAAATACCAGCCGATGATAATCAGGGCGGGGCCGACGAACAGGAAGGGAGTAAACCGCTCCCTCCACACTCTCGGCAGCCGCTGAATAAGCCAGTTTGCAACCAGGTAGAGGGCGGCAACTCCGCCGACACCCCAGAAAATCGCAATGATGGTAATAACGATCTGCGGCGCGCCGCTGTCCCGCAGAAACCGAAACCCGATATACAGTACCACAAAGGTCGCCGCGGGAACGAAAATAGAAAACAGTATTCTGCCCGCGGCGGCAATAACCCGCTGCAGGATACCGTATTTTCCCCCTTCGGTTTTGATATCTGCCATGTGTGTCTCCTCCTTCGTTTTCCTCAGTTTCTGTTTTTTCACCGGACCTTCCCGCGCTCCAGCCGAAGACGCGGTAAAAAAACAGAAGGCGGAGCACCGGAGTGCTCCGCTCTGTGCATACGTATTTTAGGGCCAGCTCTCTTCGATCATTTCGAGGGTTTCGCCGCCGTCTATACCGCTTACCCAGTCGGTCATACCGGTCCAAAAGGTGCCGGCACCCACTTCCGCGGGCATGAGGTCCGACGCGTCGAACCTGAACACCTCGGCGTTAACGAGGATTTCAGCAAGTTTCCGTTCGATGGGGTTCGCGTAGTCGCTAAAGTCCTGGTCCTGATAGGGGAAAATAGCTCCCCCTGCCTGGGCCCATGATTTTCCCGAGTCCCATGTGGTAAGGAATTCCATAAACTCCCGTACCTCGGGCCTGTCGTTGAATACGACAAACTGGTCGCCGCCGCCTAAAACAGGGGTGCCCCATTTCGAATTAATTTCGGGAAGGGCGAATACGCCGACTTCTGCCGGAAGGTCCGCCTGGATGTCGTCCGGCATGAAGCCGGTAATAAAGTTGCCCTGTCTGTGGAGCCACGCCTGGGGCGGGTCTTCGAAGAGGGGTTTTACGGCATCGCCGAAGTAGGTGGTGAGAATGGTTGTGGACCCGCCTAACACGTAATCGTCGTTTTTCCAGATTTCTCCAACTTTATCCAGCGCCCTTTTTACCGCGGGATCGTTGAAGGGGATTTCGTGGTTTACCCACTTGTCATAGACGTCGGGTCCCGCGGTCCGAAGCATAACGTCCTCCATCCAGTCGGTGGCGACCCAGCCGGTGGCCGCGCCGCTTTCCATGCCGATAGACCAGGGAACGCCGCCGTCGGCGACAATTTGGTCGCAGAGGTCGAGAAGTTCGTCCCAGGTCTTAGGAATTGTGTATCCCGCCGCGTCCCAGGCTTTTTTCGGATACCAGACGAAGCTCTTCGCGTTTACCCGGTGGTAAACACCGTACACCTTGCCGTTGTAGGACCCTAAGTCTTTCCAGGCCGGTGTGTAGTTGCCTTCAATTTTTTTAACAATGCCGGGCCAGAGGGGAGTGAGGAAGTCCCGTTCGGCAAACTCTTTCATCAAGCCGGGCTGGGGCAGACCGGCGATGTCCGGCGGATTGCCCGCTTCGGCCTGTACAAATATCTGCACTTCAAATTCCGGCGAACCTTCGTACTGCACTTCAATGCCGGTTTGTTTTTCAAAAACGGCAATACATTCTTCGAAGCGCTGCGCTTCCTGGTCGCGGAAGGCGCCCATAATCTTCACTACCTTCTGCTCTTCCGCCTTCCCGGTTTCTGTTTCGCCCGCTCCGGCTTTCTCCTCCTGTTTCCCGCCGGCAAAGGCGAATCCGGCCGCCAGCACAACGGCCAGCAGCAAAAATACTAATTTCTTCATGTAATACCTCCTACGATATATCTATCCGGTACAACGTACCGTTTCTGCCGATTGCTATTTCCCGCCCCCGCGGCAGGACTCCCGCTCTATGAGTATCGGTTCTACAACATCCCGCAGCGGGAAGGACCCTTCCGTCCTGTTGATAATGTCAAACAGCCGCTTCGTCCCCTTTTCGACTTGGGTTTCTTTCGGCTGGTGTATTGTGGTCAGTTTCGGCCGGAAATAATTGCCGAGGATAATGTCGTCGTACCCGACAACACCGATGTCCTCGGGGACCCGCACGCCCTGTTCCCTAAGCGCCTCGATCGCGCCGAGGGCCACCATGTCCGCGTGGGCGAAAATCCCTTCACATTCTTGTACGGCGGAAAAATGGTCGTGAACGGTCCTGTATCCGTATTCAAAAGAACAGGAACCGGTAAAAAGGGTGGTTTGTTCCTGCTGAATGCCGTTGTCCCGGAGGGCGGCCTGAAACCCTTCGGTCCGCTCTCTGTATTCCGATGTTAGTAAATTTTCGGTTAACACACAGAATTTGCCGCGTCCCGTCCGCGTCATATAAACGCCGGCGAGATATCCGCCTTTGAAATGGTCGGTGTAGATGTATTCGGCGCTCCTGTCTTCGGGATGGTCATGTTTGAAATGAAGGAAAATATGGGGTGTGCTGTATTTGTGGATCATTTCACGGTCTTCGTCTTCTAATTCCGGAACGATAAGGAGGAGACCGTCAATTTTTTTCTGGGTTATCAGACGTTTGATATTGCTGCTGCCGGTGGTCTCGTTTTGCGGAAAGGTGATGATGCTGTCGTAGCTTGCCTCTTCAAGTTTATACCGTACGGTGTCGAGCAGCCCGGCGATATAGAAAGAATAGCGCTGCTCATCGTAGAATTCGGGACAGATAATACCGATTGTTCCGGTAATACGGGTGCTTAGGCTCCGGGCGCTGGCGTTCAGTTCAAAATTGTATTCTTTCGCCAGTTCTTTTATTCTGGTTTTTGTTTTTTCCGAAATTAAGGGGCTGTCGTTCAAGCTCCGTGAAACAGTGGAATGGCTGACCCCCGCGATATTTGCAAGGTCTTTAATGGTCATTCCCTGCTCCCGTACGCTCCTGATAATGCAAACGTGTGCATTGCATATATACAGTGTAGGGGGTGTTCCGGTATCTGTCAAGGAAAAATATCAATTAATGTGCATAAATGTGCAGAACAAGGGGCCCTTCCGCGGTCAGTTCCGCCTTTTTTCCGTAATGGAGAATGGTCATTGTACCCTCTCCGGAGAGGGTGTAGACTGCTTCGTTTGCGGTAATGGACAATGAGAGGATTTGTCCCCGGACCCGGAGAGCAAATGAAAGTTTGCTCATAGAAGGGGGAAGCGACGGCTTGAAGGAGAGGAACTCCCCGTCGTCCCGCAGTCCCGCGAAACCGTAGATAAGGGTAAGCCAGGCCCCCCCCATTGCCGCGGCGTGGATCCCGTCTTTAACGTTTTTATTGATGTCGTCCAGGTCCATTCGCGCGGTTTGCAGGAAATAGTGTTCTCCTTCGGCTGTTTTTCCAATTTCCGTTGCAATAATGCTCTGAATGCAGGAGGTGAGGGAGGAATCGCCCGTTGTGAGGGGATCGTAATACGCAAAATTGCGCTGTTTTTCTTCATCGGTAAAGGCGCTGCTTAACAGGAGAAAGGCAAGGAGCAGGTCCGGCTGCTTCAGTACCTGGTAGCGGTAGATGGTAAGGGGATGGTAGTGCAGCAGCAGGGGATAATGCTCCGCGGGCGTCGATTTGAAATCCCAAACCGCCTTGTCGAAAAAGGAATCGTCCTGGGGAATGAGGCCCCGTTCCCTGTCATAGGGCAGGTATACTTCCGCGGCCGCCTTGTGCCAGCCGTCGATTTCATCGCCGCCGAGTCCGATCCGCCGGGACAATTCTTCGAAACGGTCCGGGTAGTGTTCCCGCAGAAAAACGGCAATTTCGGCGGCATAGGTCAGGTTCATTTTCGCCATATAGTTGGTATAGGCGTTGTTGTTTACCAAAGCGGTATACTCGTCGGGGCCGGTAACACAGTTAAAACAAAGGCCTTTTCCGGGAATGAAATCGGCAAAGTCGTGCCAGAACCGGGCGGTCTCAAAAAGTATTTCTCCGCCGCCGTCTAAAAGGAACTCATCGTCGCCGCTTATTTTCCAATATTTTCTGCAGGCGTAGGCGATGTCGGCGTTGATGTGGTACTGCGCGGTGCCGGCGGGATAGTAGGGAGAGGCTTCCTCGCCGTTGATGGTGCGCCACGGATAGAGGGCCCCTTTATGATGCAGCTCCTCCGCCCGCCGCCGGGCCGCCGGCAGTATTTTGAAGCGGTACATGAGCAGGCTCCGGGCAACCTCCGGCACGGTGTAGAGGAAAAAAGGCAGCATATAAATTTCCGTGTCCCAGAAGTAGTGCCCCTCGTAGCCTTCCCCGGTCAGGCCCTTCGCGGGAATGTTCCCGTTACCCCGTTTGCCGGCGGCCTGCAGAAGGTGAAACATATTGAAGCGGATACTTTCCCGGAGGTTGTTCCCGCTTTCGATATCGATGTCCGCCCCCTGCCAGAAACGGCGCAGATATTCCCGTTTTTCGGCCGCAAGGGTATCGAAGCCGGTTTCCAGCGCCCGTGAAGCCTCTTCAGCGGCGGACCGGGCCAGGTCCTCCCGGGGCGTTTCCAGGGTGGTGAAATAACTGATGAACTTTTCCAGTACCACCGGCCGGTCCTTCTCCGGAGTAAACTCAAACCGGTGGACTACGTCATGCTCTTCCGTTTCCCGTACACACCGAAAATCCTCCCCGCCGCGGACGGTATGGACCATGGAACAGATGTAGGAAAGTCCGCTGTTCCGGGTCCTGTAGAGCATCGTGCCGATTTCGGAATCGATACTTTTCCGTACCAACAGAAGCGGGTCCTGTTGAAGTATTCCGCCTACCCGGGGGTCTCCCCCCGGGGCGGTAAATCGGCGGGGGGTATGGAGGCCCGAGGAAATGCTGAGGCTGCCGCATTTTGAAACGGGAGTTACCGTACAGGTTACGGCGGCGGTATGGTAATGGTCTGAAGAAATTACGCGGCGAAAGATAACGGACAAACGCTTCCCCCGGGGAGACTCCCACTCTGCCTCCCGGGTCAATATGCCGGCGCGCATGTCTAAAAACCGGTAATGGCGGTGAACAGTGCCTGTTTCGAGGCTAAAGGGTTCCCCGTCAATCCGTATGATAATACGTGTCCCGTCTGTAACAGGGACCATCCGCTGCCTGTTTTTCGCGTACCCGTAGGCATGTTCGCCGTAGGTTATCGGTTCGGTCTCGTAAAACCCGTTAATGAACGTCCCCGGTTTATATACCCCGCTGTGTTCTTCAAAGGAGCCGCGGACCCCTACAAACCCGTTTCCCAAGGCAAAAAGTGTTTCATATTGTGGAACTGCCTCCGGCACATAGGAGGTCTCTTCAATTATCCAGTTTTCGTCCATAAGGTACTCTCGCGTATACCAGTCTACACAATTATATATTTTTTGTGTATCTTTTGTATATGAAAGAACACAGGTTTATGGCCGTTACGCTGGGGCTTATTGCCGCCATCGCCGCGGCCGCGGTTTTTTATATTGCCCGAAGTGTCGTTTTGCCCATCGTTATATCGATTATTATGGTTTTTGTCTTAGAGCCGTTAGTCAGACTTTTGACAAAGATCAGAGTGCCCCGGCCCGCGGCGGTGGTGCTGGTCATTCTCATTATTTTCGGTATTATATTTTTAATCGGGCTCTTTTTCATCAACAGCGTACAGTCCTTCATGCGGGAGTATTCCAACTATATATCAAAATTTCAGCAGGTCTTTACCGAAATCAACACAAAGTACCTTTCCCGCCTCAGTATTCCCAACGATTTTATTCGCAACATCGACTGGGCGGACACGCTGAAACAGACCATTATCAACTGGTCCGGCTCTTTTTTCAGGTTTCTTTCGATCCTCGCGGTCATCATCCTCTTCCTGTTTTTTCTGTTCCGGGAAACACCCCTGTTCAAGAAAAAACTAAAGAAGGCCTTCCCCGTTCACACCGGCAGGAGAATCGGTATTGTTTTGGAGCACATTACCCGGCAGATAAGCCGGTATCTCGGCATTAAGACGATGATAAGCGCGGGTACCGGAGTGCTGATTTACGCTGCCTTAACAATTATCGGTATGGATTTTGCCCTCATTTGGGCCGCCGTTGCCTTTTTCTTTAACTACATTCCCAACATCGGCTCCCTGGTTTCAGCGGTCCTTACGATCCTTGTAGGGATTATCCAGTTCTATCCTTCCGTCGGCAGTATTGTTGCCGTCGCTATTTCTGTTATCGTTATTCAGGTAACGCTCGGGAACCTTATCGATCCGCTTCTGCAGGGGGAGCAGCTGAACTTGAGCCCGGTGGTCATTCTCTTTTCTCTTCTCCTCTGGGGCTGGCTGTGGGGTATTGCCGGTGCCTTTCTGGCCGTTCCCATTGTCGCTACCATGCGGATCGTTTGTATGAATATTCCTTCCCTCAAGCCGGTGGGCGTGATGATGGGGGGGGGCTATTCGTCGATCGGGCGGCGGCGCGGGAAGCAGGCGGCGGCGCGGGAAAAGAAAGATTGAGAACCGGGTAGGCAGAGCTTACTCGTCTATGCTACTGTATCCGCCGGAGGAAATGCTTCATGGAGAAAAAACGGATACTTACCGGCGACAGGCCGACGGGAAAGCTGCATCTCGGGCATTACGTCGGTTCCCTTGTTAACCGTGTGCGGTTACAGGACAAGTACCAATGCTTCTTTATTATAGCCGATTTGCACACCCTCACCACCCTGCCGGAGAAAGAGAATATCGACGGTCTGGCGGGAAACACGCGGGAGATGGTCCTCGATTATCTCGCCTGCGGTATCGACCCCTCGAAATCAGTTATTTATCTGCAGTCGGCTGTCCATGAAGTTTATGAAATGAACCTCTTTTTTGAGATGCTCGTTACCGTTCCCAGGCTGCAGCGCCTTCCAAGTCTGAAAGACATGGCGAAAAATGCCAATCTCGCGGAAATGCCCTTCGGCCTCCTCGGCTATCCGGTGCTGCAGGCGGCCGACATTCTCATGCCCCGGGCGCATCTGGTGCCGGTGGGAAAGGACAACGAGGCGCATGTGGAGATGACCCGGGAAATCGCGCGCCGCTTCAACACTATGTACGGAGAGGTGTTCCCCCTTCCGGATGTTCTTGTGGGGGAAGTGCCGACCCTGGTGGGGACCGACGGAAGCGCGAAGATGTCGAAGTCTTTAGGAAACGCGGTCCTCCTTTCCGACGACGCGAAGGCCGTCCGGACTAAAGTGTTCAGCATGTACACCGACCCGAACCGGATACGGGCTGACGTGCCGGGAAAGGTGGAGGGAAATCCGGTGTTTATCTATCACGAGATATTCAATACCGATAAGGCCGAAGTCGAGGAGCTGAAAGAGCGTTACCGCGCCGGCAGGGTGGGGGACGTAGAGGTAAAGGAAAAACTGCAGAAAGCGGTAAATATTTTTCTCGATCCTATCCGGGACAGGCGGCAGGAATTCGCGGAACGGAAGGGCTTTGTGGACGAGGTGGTGTATGACGGAACGCTGCGGATGCGGGAAGTTGCCCGGGAAACGCTGAAGGCCATGAAAAAGAGCATGGGCATCGGCGCGGTGTGGAACAGGATCAGCAGAAAAGCGGAAGAGGTAAAGAAAAAGCGCGGCGGACAGCCTGCCGGCAGCGCTTGCGGCTGAAAACAGCGCGGGGCTTATCCGCTTAGCGTCCCGATAATATGCCGGCTTGCTTCGAGGAGCTTGTTGGATGCGATCCGGATAAAGCGGGAGAAATTTTTCGGTACTTCCCCGTCTACCTGGTCTGAAATTATTTTATAGGCAAGAAAGGGGACCTCCTGCAGCCGCGCCACAAAGGCGGCGCTTGCCGATTCCATGTCGGCGGCGTCTCCCCGCAAGTCGGTACGGAGGTATTCCCGCTGCTGCTTATCCACCCGCGTAAGAAAGGTGTCCCCCGTTAGTATTCTTCCCACGTGTATTGCCGACTCGGAGGGAGTGTAGGTAAGGGCAATTTGCCGAAGCCCCTCGTCGGTGGGAATAATTCTGTGTTTTGTGTAGGGGACCTGGCCCCGCTGGAAAGAAAATGGGGTAGCATCGATGTCCCACTGGGCTAAGTCTTCGGCAATGATCATATCGCCTATTTGGTAGGCGGGATTTATTGCCCCCGCGATACCGATGAACAGACAGGCCCCGCAGCTGTTTTCGGACAACAGTTTCTGCGCCGCCGCCGCGGTAAGGACTTTGCCCACACCTGTAACGGCAAACAGCACGTCCGAACCTTCAAAGGAAGCGCGGTAGATCTTGACGTCCTTCCACTTCTCCTGGCCTTTAATCGAAGCCTCCCGGAGAAGAGATTTGAGTTCCATTTCCATCGCGGCAAATACTGCTATCATTAATCCGCCTTATTTATTAATATATCCCGAAATCATGAAAAGAAATGAATTCAGGGACATAATATATTCATATTATACAACCGCTAAACGGGAGTTTCCCTTTCGGGAAACCACAGACCCTTATCGGATACTGGTATCGGAAATTATGCTTCAGCAAACCCAGACCGCCCGGGTCGTGCCGAAGTATGAAGAATTTATCCGCCGGTATCCGGATTTTGAAAGCCTTATGAGGGCGGAACTCGGGCCCCTTCTTACCCTGTGGAAGGGACTCGGCTACAACCGTCGGGCAAAGGCCCTCCGGGAAACGGCCGCTATTGTCGTTACCAGGTACAAGGGAGAACTGCCGAGCGACCCCGCTGTCCTGCGGACATTTCCCGGCATCGGTCCCGCCACCGCCGCCTCCATTGCTGCTTTCGCGTATAATATACCAACAGTTTTTGTAGAAGTGAATATCCGGCGCGTATATATCCACTTTTTTTTTCCAAACAGGAATGAAGTCCCCGACAGTGAGATCCTGCCCTATGTGGAATACACCTTAGACAGGAAGGGGCCCCGGGAGTGGTACTACGCCCTTATGGACTACGGCGCGATGCTGAAAACCCTCTACCCGGACCTCGCGAAAAAGAGCAGGCATTATACGAAGCAGAAACCCTTTGAAGGATCGAACCGGCAGATGCGGGGAAAAATACTCGGAATGGCGGCGGAGAGCAGGGAAATTACAGTGTCCGGACTTGCCGTTTTTTTTACGTGTGCCGAGGGACCGGTGGAAAAGGCCCTAGAAGAGCTGCGGGGGGAAGGCTTCTTGCGGAAAAAGGGAGAAGTTTATACAATTTCAGAATAAAAGAAGGAGACAGTTCGAAATGATACGGATAAACGAACATTACGGAAAACTGCAGTCCTCGTATTTATTTTCAACTATTTCAAAAAAGGTAAAAGAGTATCAGGAACAGCACCCGGACAGGGAAATAATAAAAATGGGTATCGGTGATGTTACACAGGGTCTTCCTCGTGCGTGCGTTCAGGCATTTCGTTCGGCGGTGGATGAAATGGCATCGGACGACACCTTCCGCGGCTACGGACCGGAGCAGGGGTACGGCTTCCTTCGGTCGAAAATTGCCGAAAACGACTACGCCTCCCGGGGCTGCGGCATATCCGCGGATGAGGTGTTTGTAAGCGACGGCGCGAAATGCGACACCGCTAATATTCAGGAACTGTTCGCGGCGGACACGGTCGTCGCGGTGCCGGACCCGGTGTATCCGGTTTATGTCGATACGAATGTAATGGCGGGAAGGACCGGGGCCTTCGCCGGCGGGAGGTATGAAGGGCTTGTATATCTTGAGTCGACAATGGACAACGGATACCTGCCGGACCTGCCGAAGGAAAAGGCGGACCTTATCTATCTCTGCTTTCCGAACAATCCCACCGGGACCCACTGTACCCGTGAGTATCTGGCTTCCTGGGTACACTACGCGGCGGAAAACAAGGCCTTTATCCTCTACGACGCGGCATATACCGCGTTTATCCGGGACAATTCCCTTCCGCGGTCGATATTTGAAGTTGACGGGGCGGAAGAAGTGGCGGTTGAGTTTCGAAGCTTCTCGAAAACAGCCGGATTCACCGGCACCCGCTGCGCCTACACGGTGGTGCCGGAAAAAGCGAGGGTGTACGATGCTGCCGGTAAACAACACCCCCTGCATCCGCTCTGGAACAGACGGCAGTCGACAAAGTTTAACGGTGTCTCCTATCCCGTACAGCGGGCTGCCGAGGCAGTGTATTCCGCCGCCGGACGGGAGCAGGTACGGCAGCTTGCCGATTACTATCTGGAAAACGCGCGGCTCGTCCGTGAGAAATTCATGGGTCTCGGTTTTTCCTGCACCGGAGGGGTCAATTCTCCCTATATCTGGATATATACGGGAAAAGATTCCTGGACATTTTTCGATGACCTCCTTGAAAAGGCCGGGGTCGTGTGTACTCCCGGGGACGGTTTCGGCAAGTGCGGAGAAGGGCATATTAGGATTAGTGCTTTTAACGGCAGGGAACATGTTACAACGGCGCTGGAGAAGATAGAACATGCTCTGTCGTAAGGCTTTTTCAGGGTTGACAAAAAAATACAATTGTTCCTACGATACCTGTACTATATCCGAGAGGAGCAACGTGTGACAAAAGAGCGGCTTCAAAAACTCTCACTTCCCTCCCTGCTCCGGATTGCCGCGAATGAAGGAATAAAGGAAGCAAAGGAATTACCGAGGGAAGAACTGGTGGAACTCATCCTGGAAGCAATGGCGGAAGAACGTCTCGAGCGGGAGCAGTCCAATAACGAAGCGGTCCGGATTGGAGAAAAGAAATACGACATCATCCAGGATGAGGAACTGGAAGCGCAGGAAAAAAGGACGTACTGTATTCCGGACAAATACCCGGAAACACGGATACATCTGCTCCTCCGGGACCCGTTTTGGGCCTTTGCATACTGGGAAATCAAGGATTCGGACCTTATCGACTTGAAAAAGAAACGGCTTCGGGGACTGGTACTGCGTGTGCACATGGTCAAACCTTCCGATTCCTACGATATTCCGGTAAAAATAAGCGATTCAAAATGGTATATCAATTTACCTGAAAGCGGACGGGAATACTACATCGAGCTGGTGGGAAAGGTGAATGGGTCCGAGAAAATCCTCTGCGCCTCGAATAGGGTGCGGAGCCCGAAAAAAACGATAGTCGAGAGTTTTTCCGAAGAAAATATATCGGAAGTTTCCGACTCGACCCTGGTCTTGACGGGGATCCTCGGTTTAGAAGGTCCGTCGGGAAGCGAGCAGATCCCGCAGCGGATTATCCAATTTATTAACGCGAATAATTTCAATTTCAAGTCCTGAAAGGAACTAGTTACATGGAAAAAGGTTATCTTGCCCTGATACTGCATGCCCATCTTCCCTTTGTACGACATCCCGAATATGACCGGTTTTTAGAGGAAAATTGGCTGTATGAGGCAATTTCAGAAACATACCTCCCCCTCCTGCGGGTTTTTAACAGGCTCGCGCGGGAGAAAATACCCTACCGGATTACCATGTCCATTTCTCCGACCCTCGCTTCGATGCTGAGGGACGAACTTCTGCAGGAACGGTACATTAAGCATGTAGAACACCTGATTGATTTGGGAAACAAGGAGCTTGTCCGGACGGAAGGAAAGCCGGAACACGCCTTGGCTTCCATGTACAAGGAGCTGTTTGAGCGGAATTTTGTCGATTTTACCAGTAAGTATAGAAGGAACATTCTTAAAGGATTTAAAGAACTGCAGCGCGGCGGGCATCTCGATTTAATTACCACCGCCGCGACCCATTCCTATCTGCCCCTGTATCAGGAGTATCCCGAGAACATCAATATGCAGATCCAGACCGCCGTTATTAACCACGGCCGGATTTTAGGGTCCGCGCCGAAGGGCCTGTGGATACCGGAGTGCGGTTATTATCCGGGGCTGGAAAAATACGTCAAGGTAAACAATCTGCCCTATTTCATATCCGCCGCCCACGGTGTGCTGTTAGCGGAGGAAAAGCCGAAATACGGGGTTTACGCCCCGATTACCTGTTCCAACGGTGTTGCCGTATTTGCCAGGGACTTAGCTTCCTCCCACGCGGTATGGTCTTCCGAAGAGGGATATCCCGGAGACTTTTCCTACCGGGAATTTTACCGGGACATCGGCTACGATCTGCCTTTGGAATACATCGGTCCCTATATTCATGACGGCGGCATCCGGATCAATACGGGGTACAAGTACTATAAAATTACCGGAAAGACCAATGAGAAGCTGATCTACAGCAAAGAGGAGGCGGAGCGGAAGGTCGAGGAACACGCGGAAAATTTCCTGTACAACCGGCTCAAGCAGGTTAAAAAACTGAACCGGCTGATGGACCGGCCGCCGATTATCGTCAGTCCCTACGACGCGGAGCTGTTCGGACACTGGTGGTTTGAGGGGCCGCGGTGGATAGAGCATGTAATCCGCATGCTCCACACCGAGGGAAAGCAGCTCGAAATGATTACTCCCGGCGATTATCTGGACCGGCACGGCGTGAACCAGCAGACCGCCCCTTCGTTCTCGAGCTGGGGCACCAAAGGATACTCTGAAGTATGGCTGAACGGAACAAACGACTGGATTTACCGGCATACCCATACGGCAATTGAGCGGATGCGGGAACTTGCCCAGCGTTTTCCCGACGAATCGGGGCTCAAGGAGCGGGTGCTGAATCAAGCCGCCCGGGAAGTACTCTTAAGCCAGGCTTCGGACTGGCCTTTTATCATGAAAACCGGAACAACGGTCCCCTACGCCACAAAGCGGGTGCGGGAGCACATCTGCAATTTTAACCTTATCTATGAGAATTTGTGTAAAAATACCGTCAACACCGAATGGCTTACGAAGGTGGAGAAGAAGAACAACATCTTTCCCGATATCGACTACCGGTCCTTCGCCCTCTGACACTGCTTACCCTGAAATCTCGATCATATCGTTTCTCCGGAGCAGATTGAGATGGTAGGAGACGGTCCGTTCCCCACGTTCCTCTTTCGTGGAAATTTTCCCTACCCGGTAGGCGATCATTTTGACCGTCGGCAGCGGCAGCCGAAGGGGCCTTCCGTTTATATCGACGACCTGGTTAAACCGGAGCGTATGCGGAATTTCCTGGGTGTCCCCTTCGGGATATACGAGAAGCCGGGTTTCAAGTGTCATCGCTCTTTTTGTTCTTTTCCTCCACAATCGTGAACGGGCGGACCTTTTCCAGTTTTTCCTCGTCCGAATATTCTTCTATAAATGTTACCGCCTGGAAGGGTATCATGATATGTTCCACCTCGCCAAAGCGGTTTTTTACCTCGTCTTCCGTCGGATCGATAATAATTTTTTTCTTCGAGGAAAAAATAAGATCTTTTATAGAAACAAAATAGGGATGGGTCATGTCGAGGCTTTTCGCCGTAAGGAAGATCTCTTTCTCCTTCCATTTAAAATGTACCTTGTAAACAGACATGGCCCTACTATACAATTACCGCGGAAAAAAGCCAAATACTATATTTATGTTTAGTATAGATGCAAAAAAAAAGACCAAAACGGTGTAATTGTTTCTAAAGCTTGTTGCTAAATCTCCGAGACAGGGTATACTGGGTATTGTGGTGGTAAAAAGTGGTAGGAATTACCAAAATGTGGGGGTTTTAGGTGATTACTGGAGAATCCAGGAACAACCTCGACGAAAAAGGCAGAATTTTGATTCCCTCCCGCCTTCGGGCGGAGATAGCGGGAAATGTCCTGATTGTTACAAAGGGAATTGACCGCTGCCTTTGGCTTTTTCCGCCTGAGGAATGGAGGCGGATTTCCGAGAACCTCATGCAGTCCACTTCACTGTTCGATCCGAAAGCACGGCTGATCCGGCGGCAGATAATAGCGCCGGCACAGGAAACGGAGATAGATAAATCCGGAAGGATCAATATTTCCCATTCCCTGCGGGAAGCCGCGGGGCTCGAAAAGGAATGTGTTATTTTAGGGATCGAGAACTACATTGAAATATGGGCCGAGCCGAATTACAAAAAATATCAGGAGGATTCGGAAGAGGCCTTTCAGGAGGCCGCGAAGGAATTAAGCAAACTGCTTCCGATTTAGAATAAGGTTTTTATAGCAAACTGGGAGGGGAGCTATTACGTTGATACAGCATGATCACACATCCGTTTTACCCGAGAAAGTGTGGCGGTTCCTGCGGCCCGCTTCACCGGGGGAGCTCTTTATCGACGCCACCCTTGGTGAAGGCGGGCATACGGAACTGTTTTTGTCCCGGGCGAAGGACCTGAAGGCCGTCGGGATCGACGCCGATTCCTCGATTCTTGAGGTAGCGAAGCGGCGGCTGGGGCCCTACAACGACAGGGTCCGGTTTTTCAATATCTGGTTTAATGTGTTTTTCCGGGAATATCCTCTGCGGGGCGAACGGCCGGACAAAATCCTCTTCGATTTAGGAATTTCCTCCTTTCACTACGAGAGCAGCAGCCGTGGTTTTTCTTTCAGCCGGGACGAGTATTTGGACATGCGGATCGGCGGAGAGCTTGAGACATCCGCTTTCGATATTGTAAACAATTATCCGGAAACGGAACTGGCAAATATTCTGTACGAATACGGGGAGGAACGGTATTCCCGAAAAATCGCGGCGGCGATAACCGCCGCCCGCGGGAAAAAGAGCATCGAAAAAACATCGGAACTCCGGGGTATTGTCGAAAGGGCCGTGCCGCCGGAATACCGCCGCGGGAAGATCCACGCGGCAACCAAAACATTTCAAGCCCTGCGGATTGCCGTCAACGGCGAACTGGTGCGTCTCAGTTCAGCTCTCCGCGACTCCCTTCAGGTCCTGAAACCCGGCGGACGTCTGGCCGTTATTTCTTTCCATTCGTTAGAGGACCGTAT
This sequence comes from uncultured Spirochaetales bacterium, assembly GCA_964440465.1. Taxonomy (GTDB): domain Bacteria; phylum Spirochaetota; class Spirochaetia; order SPDA01; family CAZSGZ01; genus CAZSGZ01. The sequence goes on along the minus strand of CAYTSI010000006.1, from coordinate 45,946 downwards.
CGTCAAGCATTTTTTTAAGGAAAAAAGCAGAAGCTGCACCTGTCCGCCCGAACTGCCCCGGTGTGAATGCGGCCGGATCCAGCGCGCCCGGATACTCACCAAGAAACCGGTGACGGCAGATGAAGATGAAACAGCGGAAAATCCCCGGGGGAGAAGCGCGAAACTGCGGGTCTTGGAAAAAATCGAGGACGAGGTGTAGTAGGATGAAGCGGTGGTATGTTCTGCTGATTGCCGTTCTTTTGCCCCTCGCGGCCTTTCTCAACGTATGGCAGGTGTTCCGCTACCGGGAGCTGGAAAAGAGCATTGCCGCGTTAGAAGACCGGCAGCAGGAACTTATTGAAAAGAACAAGCGCCTCATCGCGGGCATCAGCGTGCTGCAGTCGCCGCAGCGACTTGAAAAATTGGCGGTGGAAGAGCTGGAACTCGAAAAACTCGGCCCCGGCAGACTGATCAGGATCCGTACACCGGAAGGGGAGAAAGAGGCGGATAAGGAAGCTCCCGATGGTTAGCTGGGACACCTTTGCCGCCGAGTGCGTAACAATTATCAATAATCCGGGCGGCGTGCCCTTCTTCCGGGAGGCCGCGGTAGATTCTAAGGCGGTGCGGGAGGGCGACCTGTTTATCCCCCTTGCCGGCGAGCGGACCGACGGTCATCTGTTTATCCGGGAAGCCTTCGAACAGGGCGCGGCGGGGGTCATTGTTGCCGAAAATTTTTACCGGGAGCACCGGGAGCTCCGGGAATATCTGCAAAGCATTCCGGAAAAGGCCGCGGGCATTGTTACCGATACTTTAGGCGCGCTGCAGCGGATGGCGCGGCGGAAGATGAAGGAACACGGGAAGAAGGTCGTCCGGATAGGTGTAACCGGCAGCAACGGAAAGACAACCACAAAGGAACTGATCGGGGCCGTACTATCGGTGAAAGGCCCCGTATTTGTCAATAAGGGAAATTTGAACTCCGAAATCGGCCTCTGTCAGGAGGTCCTTCGGTTTTCCGGCGATGAAACGCACGCCGTTTTTGAAATGGGAATGAACCGGCGGGGGGAGATGGACATCCTCGCGGAAATTACGCGGCCCGATTACGGAGTTATTACTAACATCGGGACAGCCCACATCGGGCTGATCGGCAGTGTGGAGGGAATAGCGGCGGAAAAGAAGAAGATCTTTTCCCGGTTCAGCGGGGATGAGACGGGATTTATTCACGAGGATGAACCGTTTTACCATTTTCTTGCCGAGGAAGTGCGGGGGACCGTTCTTCCCTATGGAAAAAAATCGGCGGGAAAGCGGATAATCGAGCAAGACAAGGGGCTTGCCGGGAGTGAAATCATTTTCCCCGAAGGGACCGTTCGGTTTCCCCTTATCGGCGGCTTTAACAGAAGAAATATGTATGCCGCCTACGCTGTGGGAAGACATCTCGGGGTCCCTTTTACCGGTATAAAGGAGGCCCTGGAATCGGCGCGCCCCCTTTTCGGAAGGGGACAGATTATTGAAGGTGAAGTAACGGTCATCCTCGACTGCTACAATGCTAATTACGACTCCATGCGGGAGGCCCTGTCGCTCCTTGCCGGTATCGGCCGGGAAGGGGGAAAGACGGCAATTATCGGAGACATGGCCGAGCTTGGGGCGCGTTCACCGGAGTTTCATGCCGATTTGGGCCGATACGCCGCCTTGCTCGATCTCGACTGTGTCTATTTTTACGGTCCCGGAATGCGGGGAGCATACGATGCCGCCCTGGGGGTGCCGGGGGGCAAACCGCGCTTCTTTCACACCGAAGATATTGACGTACTAGGCCGGGAAGCGGAAGAAATGCTTTCTCCCGGGGACCTGCTGCTGCTGAAAGGCTCCCGGAGCATCGAGCTGGAGCGGGTCCTGCATTATTTAAGAAAAAAGGAGAAGTCTCTATGCTGAAGGAACTGCTGTTCCCCCTGACAAAACACTTTACCTTTTTCAATATTTTTCAGTATATAACCTTCCGGTCCGCCTACGCCGCGGTAACGGCCCTGCTGATCTGCTTCATTTTTATGCCGAAGCTGATTGCGTTTCTAAAAAAGCGGCGGGTCGGTCAGGAAATACGCGAAGACGGGCCGCGGACCCATTTGGTAAAGTCGGGAACACCGACAATGGGCGGGATCCTGGTAAATATTGCCATGGTTATTTCGGTCCTTATGTGGCAGGACATCCGGAACCCCTACACGTGGATTGTGGTGGCGTGTATTCTTGGTTTCGGCACCATCGGATTTATCGACGATTATCTGAAAGTGTTCAAGAAAAACGCCGACGGGCTTCACGCCCGGTTTAAGTTTATAGCACAGACTATTTTGGCCGCCGGAATCGTGACCTTTCTCTATGTCGCCAGTAATCCGGAAACAACGCTCCTCTACATTCCTTTCGTTAAATTTCCGGTCCTCGATTTGTCTCTCTTCTACATACCCTTCGGAATGCTGATCATTGTGGGGTTTTCCAATGCCGTTAATTTGACCGACGGACTCGACGGTCTGGCATCGGGCCTGTTAATCATTGTCGGGCTTACCTTTGCCATTCTGGCCTACCTTACCGGAAGGGCGGACTATTCGGCGTATCTGCAGATCCCCTTTCTGGAAAATGCCGGGGAGCTGACGGTCTTGTGTTTCAGTTTAATCGGTTCGGTCGTCGGGTTTCTCTGGTTTAACGCCCATCCCGCGGAAATTATGCTTGGGGATACCGGCAGTTTGAGTTTGGGCGGAATAATCGGCGTTATCGCGCTGATGTTAAAAAAGGAAATTCTACTGATTATCATCGGCGGCGTGTTTGTTCTGGAAGCGCTGTCGGTAATAATTCAGGTTGTATCATTTAAATTAAGGGGGAAACGGGTTTTCAAGATGGCACCGCTTCATCATCATTTTGAACTGAAAGGATGGGCGGAGAGCAAGGTTGTGATGCGGTTGTGGATTTTAGGCGGACTGTTTGCAATTGTCAGTTTATCGACCCTGAAGTTACAATGATGGAAACAAGTTTTTCGGCTGAAAAGCTGACGAAAGAGCGGGGCGACTACATTCTCCTGGGGCTGCTGGTACTGCTTGTCGGTTTGGGCCTCGCGGCGCTGTTTTCCTCCTCCTTTTACTGGGGGGAAACACGGTTCGGAGACCCGCTCTATTTTTTAAAACGGCAGCTTGTCCTGGTTGTCCTGGGTGTGTTCCTCGGTTTTTTTATTTCCAGGGTGTCCCTCGATTTCATCAGGCGGCTGGTGCCGGCTTTGGTAATTTCTTCCCTCATCCTTACCGCCCTTACCTTCATTCCGGGCCTCGGCAGAACGACGATGGGCGCGAAACGGTGGATTTATATTTTTGGGTATTCCTTCCAGCCTTCGGAGTTGGCAAAATTGACGGTAATTCTCTATTTGGCCCATATTTTCAGCAAAAAAGAGGACAGAATGGAAGAATTCGCGAAATCCGTTTTGCCTCCGCTGGTCATCTGTTCCGCCTTTGTTATTCTTGTGTATCTGCAGAACGACTTTTCAACAGCCTTTTTTATATTTTTCCTCATTCTCATTATGTTTTTTATCGCGAAAATCCGTTTTGTGTATTTTCTCCTCCTCGCGGTAGTGGGAATCCCCCTGGCGGTTATTCTGCTGTTTACCAAAGAACACCGGGTGCAGCGGCTGATGGCGTTTTTAGACCCCATGAAGGACCCCGTCGGCGCGGGATTTCAGGTAAACGCCTCGAGGTCGGCCCTGATGAGCGGCGGGCTTTGGGGGAGGGGCCTTGGAGAAGGGGGAAAGAAACTGGGAGGTCTTCCGGAGGCGCATTCCGATTTTATTTTCGCGGTCCTCGGTGAAGAGATGGGCTTTTTCGGTGTTGTTTTTGTCATTGCCGTATTTATCGCCTTTGCCTTTCGGGGATACACCGCCGCGCTGAAAAGCGGGTCGAGGTTCGGCTACTACCTGGCCTTCGGCCTTACGACGTCAATTCTCTACCAGGCCCTTTTAAATATTGCCGTTGTTTCGGGGCTGGTCCCGGCAACCGGGGTCCCGCTGCCCTTTTTCTCATCCGGCGGTTCCTCAATCGTCGTGACCCTCATTATGTGCGGGCTTATTATGAATGTATCGAGGGAGCGGAGCTATGAGTGACGCGCTGTACGGAAAACCCGCTGAAAACGCCGGGAGTGTTCGGGGAAAACTGAAGCTGTTTCCCGAAGTCCACATGTATAAAGATGAAAAAAGGCCGGAGCGGGTAAAGGCCGTGGAAACGGTCCCCCGGAACAGACGGGAAGGGCGGAAGCTGGAGAGGGCCTTCGTCGTTGTCATCCTTTTTCTCGTACTTGTGCTCGCTGGAGAGCTGGTGTTTCATTTTCTCATCTCTCCGAAACTGATGATCCGGAAAATAGTCGTTACAACGAAACAGGCCCTGCCCCTTACGGACCGGGAAGTCCTGCGCCTGGCTGAAATCGACAGGGACCTGTTTTATTTCAATGTCGATCCTGAGAAAATTTCAAAGCTGCTGGGTTCCTATCCCCTTATTCAAAAAGCGGAAGTGGAGAAAAAATTCCCCGATTCCCTGCACATCGATATAACCGGCAGGGAACCCCTCGGGGTAAGTATCCTAGACACCGGCGACGGGGCCGTTCCCATTGTGTTCGACCAAGAGGGGGTCGTTTTTCAGATCGGCGAATCCGTTGCCGATATGGACAATCTCGTTGTATCCGGCATTGTGTTCAGGAACATCCGCCTGGGGATGAAACTTCCCGAGGAGGTCCGCGGACTGCTTCGGGACCTGTACACGCTGAAAACCGAATCGCCCCGCCTGTTTTCACTTCTCTCGGAAGTGAAAATCGTTAAACGGAGCAGCAGCCGGTACGAGGCGGTGCTCTACTTTACGGGGTATCAGATGCCCGTACGGACCGGGATGTCGATAGATGAAACGGAATTGAAGTATATTCTCATGGTACTCGATGTAGTGACCATAGAGGACCTGAAAAAACGGGTCCGGGAACTGGACTTGCGGAGCGGAGAGGTCGTTTACAAAGTGAAGGAGGTCCTAAGTGGCGAGTGAGAACGTAATCGTTGGCCTCGACATCGGTACAACGAAAGTCTGCGCTGTTATCGGCGAGCTGAACGAACACGGTGAAGTAGAAATTGTCGGTGTGGGAGTTAGTCAGTCCAGAGGTCTGCGGCGGGGCGTGGTTATCAATATAGAGGCTACTTTGAAATCGGTCATCGACGCGGTGGAAGCCGCGGAAATGATGTCGGGCCGGGAAGTGAACGGCGTTATAGCCGGAATTGCCGGGGGGCATATCGACGGAATCAATTCCAGGGGGGTTGTGGCGGTAACCGGAAAGGGCCGGGAAATTACCGAATCCGATATTGACCGTGTTATCGAAGCGGCAAAGGCGGTGGTCATCCCCATGGACCGGGAAGTGTTTCATGTAATTCCCCAGGAATACATTGTCGACGAACAGGGGGGAATTAAAAACCCCCTGGACATGATCGGTGTGCGCCTTGAAGCGGAAGTACATATTATTACCGGTTCCGTGACCTCCGCCCAGAACCTTATTAAATGCATTAACAGGGCGGGGTTCAGGGTAAGCGATATTGCCCTCGATTCCATCGCCGCCGCGAAGGCGGTACTGACGGAGGACGAGAAGGAGCTGGGAGTGCTGCTGGTCGATTTGGGAGGCGGGACGACGGACGTTTTGGTCCATTTGGACGGGTCCCCCTATCATACCAACGTCATTTCAATCGGCGGGGCCCAGGTAACCAACGACCTTTCCATCCTTTTAAAAACGCCCATCGAGGCGGCGGAGAAAATTAAAGTGGACGCGGGCTGCTGCTACCTTCCCTTAGTCGATTCGGAGGAGGAAGTGGTCATCCCCGGCGTGGGCGGGTGGCCGGCGGCGTCGATACCCCGGAAGGAGATGTGTAAAATTGTCCAGTCCCGGATGGCGGAGACCTTTTCCATGGTGCGGGACCAGGTGGAGAAAAAAGGGTATCTTCAGCATTTAGGCGGCGGCGTTGTCCTTACCGGCGGCGGAGCGCTCTTGGACGGCGCGGCCGAACTGGCTAAGGAAATGTTCGGCGTTCCCGCCCGGACCGGCTACCCCCTCGATGTGGGGGGGCTGGTGGAGGAATACCGAAACCCGGCCTACGCCGCCGCCGTCGGGCTGGTGGAGTACGGCGCGGAAGCTTTTGGAGAAGGAATATATGACAAACCGGTGAAAAAACCAAAACAGCGCCGGTTTATCGACCGGATGCGTGAAGTGTTCGGCGAATTTTTTTAGTACCGGAATCACTTGCTCTTGGGAGGGGGCCATGCAGATAGAACTATTAGATAACAATCAATTGAATCCAACGGTTATTAAGGTCGTCGGTGTCGGCGGGGGGGGCAGCAATGCCGTCAACAGGATGATAGCCCAGGGGCTTCGGAACGTACAGTTTATTGCCATGAACACGGACGTTCAGGCCCTGGATAAGGCGCGGGCGGAGCAGAAACTGGCCTTAGGCACGAAGCTTACTTCGGGCCTCGGCGCCGGCGGTGTGCCGGAAATTGGTGAAAAAGCCGCCGCCGAGGAGAGGGAACAGATCCAGCAAGTCCTGAAAGGCGCCGACATGATTTTCATTACCGCCGGAATGGGGGGCGGTACCGGAACGGGGGCGGCGCCCATTGTGGCTGAGGTGGCACGGGAAGTCGGGGCACTGACGGTGGCCGTTGTTACCAAGCCCTTCGATTTTGAGGGCCGGAAAAAGATGACCCTCGCGGAAGAGGGGATCGACAAGCTGCGGGAAGCCGTGGACACCCTTATTATCATTCCGAACCAGTATCTTTTAAAAATTGTCGAACGGAAGACCCCGATTCGGCAGGCCTTTCTCATGGCGGACGACGTACTCCGGCAGGGGGTGCAGGGCATTTCGGACCTGATAACCGTTTCCGGGGACATTAATATCGACTTTGCCGATGTCCGGACCATTATGAAGGGGCGGGGAGACGCCCTTATGGGGATAGGGCTCGGGACGGGCGATAACCGGGCGGTGGACGCGGCAACAAATGCCATCAACAATCCCCTGTTAGAGGACGCGAACATGGAAGGGGCAAAGGGCATCTTAGTCAGTGTGACCGGCGGGGAGGATTTTTCTCTCACGGAATACGAGGAAATTATCAACATTATTACCTCTAATGCCGACAGCGACGCCCTCATCATCTCCGGCACCTCCATCGATGAAACCATGGAGGACAGGATCAAGGTGACCGTTATTGCCACGGGTTTCGATATCGAGGCGGCGGTGATGGACGAAGAGGCGGCGGAAAGCGAAGAGGAGGGTGAAATTATCAAATACCCCGATTGGATACGGATGAAAGAGGGGATAAGCCGGCGGACCGGCAATTTCCTTACCGGCAGAAACCCTTCGGAAGAAGATTTGGGGATCCCGACAATTTTACGGGATTCGAAGGTATCGGGTAACAACGGCTGATGACTGAAGACGCAATGCTCCTGCGGCAGTATGAAGATTACCTCCGTATCGAACTCCGGCACGCGGAACAGACCGTGGAAACCTATTCCCGGGAAGCAGCTTCCTTCGTTCGGTTTGCCGGGGAGCGGGGAACGCGGGCCGCGGAGGCGGGCCCGGGAGACATTATAGATTTTTGCATTTATAAACAGACCGGCGGAAGTGCCCGGGAGGCCGGCGGGGCGGACAAGCGGACCATCGCGAAAGTCTTAAGCGCCCTTCGGTCGTTTTTCATATTCTGCATCGCCGAAGGGGTGCGGGGGGACAATCCGGCGGAGGAAATTGAAAACCCGAAAACCCGGAAGGCCCTCCCCGCGGTCATTTCCCGGGAGGAGGTGGACCGGTTTTTAGAGGGTTTCGACTGCGGCAAATCGACGGGGCTGCGGGACCGGGCGCTGTTCGAGCTCATTTACTCCTGCGGCCTCCGGGTTTCCGAGGCGGTAGACCTTACCGCGGGACAGCTGTTTATGGAGGAAAAGATGGTCCGCGTCAGCGGAAAGGGAGGGAAAGAGCGTCTCGTTCCTTTAGGTGAGGAGGGGGTGTACTGGCTTTCAAAGTATTTCAAGGACGGCAGACCGAAGCTTCTGAAGCCGGGGACGCGTACCGACGCGGTGTTTGTCAGTCAGCGGGGCAAAAAAATATCCCGGAAGAGCGTGTGGAAGCGTTTCAAAGCGGTAAGTACGGTATCGGGGATTGATGCCAAGGTGCATACGCTGCGCCACAGTTTTGCAACCCATCTGCTGCAGGGAGGGGCAAACCTCCGGGCGGTGCAGGAACTGTTAGGCCACGCGGACATCAGTACGACGCAAATCTATACCCACCTTACGCGGGAGGATTTGAAGAAAAATCACCGGGAATTTCACCCCAGGGGGTAAAAAAATGGCGAAAATTAAAATCAGCAATCGAGTTTTGCCTGTATACATACTAGGGGCCATTTTTATTACGCTGCTTATTGTACTGCTCGCGGCCTGCGGGGACGGCGATAGGGACATGCTGAAGGACCTGAAAGTTTTCGAAACCCAGCGGTACGAGGGGGAGGAGCTTTCGGAGGAGCGGATACGGGAGCTGAACCAGGCGATTAAACAGTATGAGGAAATTGTAAGCCGGAGGGTGGAAGCAAGCGCCCAGCTGGGGGAGCACTACAAGATGCTTGGAATCGAATTTGTCAGGAGAGATATGTACGGCGAAGCGCTGAAATATTTGGAAAAGGCCCTGGAATACTATCCCGAGAACGAAGTGATTTTCTATCTCTGCGCCGCTTCAAGTGCCCGGCTTGCAAAGGCAAAAGTCAACAGGCCCGCGGAACAGGAGCGGCTGTTTACAGAGGCTGAAAATTATTATCTCCGGGCAATTGAACTGGACAATAATTTCAGCCAGGCCCTCTACGGCATTTCGGTGCTGTACATTTTTGAGCTCGACCGTATTTCAGACGCGGAGCCCTATGTAAACCGGCTTTTAGAGAAGGAAACGAAAAACACATCCGCGATGTTTCTGCTGGCGCGGGTATACGTCCATCAGGGCAGGATTGAAGAAGCCGCGGCGGTGTACGACGCGATAATAGACGAGGCACAGTCACGGGAGGAAAAAGAGCGGGCCCGGGACAACAAGGAAAAACTCCTGGAGGGGGCCTATGAATAAGCTGATACTCGTTAGTTTAAGCCGGCTCCGCTTTCTCAAGGCCCCGGAGAAACTGCTTATCGCGGACTGCATAGACGACGAAAAGAAATTTTCGGCCCTTACGCCGGAAGGATTGTGCCGCTTGGCCGGCAGAAAGCTTCAGATACGGAGCTGGGACGCCGCGGCGGTGCTTCGGCAGGGGGAGAGGGACCTGCGCTTTGCCGAGGGGAGGGGTATCGGTCTGTGCTGCTACTGGGACCGGGACTATCCTCCGCTGCTTCGGGAGATTTACGACCCGCCGGTACTCCTGTTTTACCGCGGGCGGCTTCCCGGGGGGGACCGACCCCTGGCCGCCGCCGTGGGGACAAGAAGGCCTTCCGGAAAGGCGGTCAAGGCGGCGTACCGGTGCGGCCTGGAACTGGGCATCAACGGCATCGGCACCGTTTCGGGACTGGCCCGGGGAATTGACAAGGCGGTGCACCGGGGAAGTATCGACGGCGGCGGGATAACAATTGCCGTTTTAGGCTGCGGTATCGACCGGGTCTACCCGGCGGAGCATAAACGGCTGGCCGAGGGAATCCTCGAAAGCGGCGGGGGGATCTTAAGCGAGTACGCCCCCGGGACCGCGCCGGCGCGCTACCATTTTCCCGAACGGAACAGGATTATCAGCGGACTGGCCAGGGCCGTTATTGTTGTTCAGGCGCCGCCGAAGTCCGGGGCCCTTATTACGGCGGACTACGCCCTGGAGCAGGGGCGGGACCTGTTTGTGCACCGGCAGGGGCTTGACGGCCTAACCGGCGCCGGCGGCCGGAAGCTCGCGGAAGAGGGCGCCGAGATTATCGGCTCCGCGGCCGATTTTCTGCCGGAATGGGGATTTCCCGTACCCCGGCGGGTAACGGCCGCGGCCCCCGGGTCGGGGGCGCGGCTGGCGCGGTGTCTTGAAGAGGAGCTCGCGGGAAAACAGTTTTCCCGGATGGGTGAATATTGGGTAACGGTGTAAGGTATGGTAACGACAACTGAAAAACAGACCGACATCCGGCGCTTTCTCGATTATTGCCGCGGCGTGCGCGGGCTTTCCGAGCATACGCTGCAGGCGTATGACCGGGACGTGAACCGTTTTTTCAGCTACGTTTTGGAACGGGGGGTCCCGGAAGGGGAAATAAGCGAGAAAACGGCCCGGGGTTTTATGGCGGAGCTCTCGAAGGAAGGCAAGACCCCCGCTACGATCAACCGGAGTCTCTCTTCCCTGAAGCGGTTTTTTTCCTGGGAACTGCGCTACGGCGGCCGGGAAATAAACCCCTTTTCGGCAATTAAAAGTCTGAAAAACCCCAGGACCCTGCCCGATTTTTTCTTTGAAAGTGAAATCGAAAACCTTCTGAAACTCCCCGGCGTCGACTTTTGGGGAAGCAGGGACCTGACTATTCTGGAGCTGCTGTACAGTACCGGATGCAGGATCGGCGAACTCGTCGGTATCGATATTACGGACATCTCTTTTTCCGATAAATCGATCCGGGTTACGGGGAAAGGGGAGAAAGAACGCTTTGTTTTCTTAGGCGGCGGGGCGATGAATGCTCTTCGGGAGTATTTATCCAAAAAAAACAGCTATATCGATAAAGATACGGTTGATGCCGCGGCTGCTTTATTCATAAATTATAAGGGCAGGCGGATTTCGCAGCGGGGAGTTTTCGATATTATCGGAAAGTATGTCCGGGAGCTGGGTATTGAAAAACATATCAGCCCCCATACATTCCGTCACACCTTTGCCACCCACCTGATAAATCGCGGCGCGGACATACGAATGGTGCAGGAAATGCTTGGTCACGCGAGTCTTTCCACAACCCAAATTTATACGCACATGGGTGTTGCCAGACTGAAGAAGATTTATTCCGACGCGCATCCGCACGCAAAGAGGAAAACTACAAAAAGAGAGGAAAAACAAGATGTCTAATACGTCGGAAAAAATGAGAGGGACCACCATATTAGGGGTCCGGAAAAACGGGACGGTTGCCATGGCCGGAGACGGCCAGGTTACCTTAGGCGATACCGTTATGAAGGGAAACGCGCGGAAAGTGCGCAGTATTTACGATGATAAAATTTTAGTCGGGTTTGCCGGCGCCACTGCCGACGCCTTTACCCTCTTCGACAGGTTTGAAGGAAAGATAAAGGAATACGGCGGCGATCTGACCCGGGCCGCTGTCGAGCTCGCGAAGGAGTGGCGGACCGACAGGATGCTCCGGCGTTTAGAAGCGATGCTCCTCGTGGCCGATTTGAAAAAAATCCTCGTTATTTCCGGTACCGGCGATGTAGTGGAGCCCGAAGAAGGGGTAATCGCCATCGGGTCGGGGGGGAACTACGCTTATGCCGCGGCGTTAGCGTATATGGAAAACGAGAAATTGAGCGCGAAAGAAATTGTAGAGAAAGCGATGACCGTTGCGGCGAAAATCTGCATTTATACCAACGATCAGTTTGTAGTAGAGGAGCTTTCGGAATGAAAATGAACATAGATGAACTGTCACCAAAAGAAATTGTAGCGGAACTCGATAAATATATCATCGGCCAGGACAAGGCAAAGAAGATTGTCGCGATCGCCCTGCGGAACAGGGTGCGCCGCCGAAGGCTCCCGGATGAGCTGCGGGATGAAATCGCGCCGAAAAACATAATCATGATCGGTCCGACGGGTGTCGGAAAAACTGAAATTGCCCGGCGGCTGTCCCGGCTCTGCGGCGCCCCCTTTGTGAAGGTGGAGGCCACCAAATATACCGAAGTCGGCTACGTCGGCAGAGACGTGGAATCGATGGTGCGGGACCTGATGTCCATGGCAATTAGTCTGGTAAAAGAGGAAATGCGCCAGGGCGTCGAAGATGAGGCCCAAAGCCGTACCGAGGAGGCCCTCCTGGACCTGCTTCTGCCGGGAGTGAAAAAAGAGGATGAAGGCGGCAGGAAAGGAAGGTCCGGACAGGGCGGATTGTTTACCTCAGCCCCGGCTTCGGCTGAGGTCCTGACGGGAGACGGCGCCGACACCGCGGCCGCGGCAGCCGGAAGTGTTGTCCCCGCGGAAGGCAGTGCCAAGCCGGACACCCGGGAAAAGTTCAGAAAAATGCTTCAGGACGGAAAACTGGAAGAGAAGAAGGTGGAAATCGATGTAACCCAAAGCAACATGCCTTCCATCGAAATCTTTTCCGGGACCAGTTTCGAAGAGATGGGTATCAATTTTGGAAATATCAACAATATGCTCGGCGGCGGCAAGAAGAAAAAGAAGGTCGTAACAATCAAGCAGGCCCGGGAAATCCTCTTCGCGCAGGAGCTGGACAAGCTTATCGACAACGACAGGGCCGCTGAAATTGCCAAGGACCGGGTGGAGCAGATGGGAATTATCTTTATCGATGAAATCGATAAAATTGCCGCCAAGGAAACAAAGGGCAATACCGATATATCCCGGGAAGGGGTGCAGCGGGACATTCTGCCCATCGTCGAAGGGTCCCAGGTGAACACCCGCTACGGGATGATCGATACGTCCCATATTCTGTTTATCGCCGCCGGGGCGTTTCACATGAGTAAGCCCTCCGATTTAATACCGGAGCTGCAGGGGCGGTTTCCCTTGCGGGTGGAGCTGGAAGCCCTGGGAAAGGAGGAGTTCAACAAGATCCTTACCCAGCCGAAAAACGCCCTTATCAGGCAGTATCAGGAGCTTTTAAAGACGGAGGAGGTAATCCTCGATTTTACTCCCGAGGCAATTACCCGCTTAAGCGAGATAGCGGAGGAAGTGAATTCAAGGACCGAAAATATCGGGGCCCGGCGGCTGCACACCATGATGGAGCTCCTTTTAGAGGAAGTTTCCTTCAATGCAACCGATTTAACCGGACAAACAATAGAAATTACACCGAAATACGTGGATGAACGGATGAAAGATGTGGTAGACGACCAGGATTTGAGCAGGTATATCCTGTAATAATGGAGGTACTGTACAGTTGCGGATGTTTTTTGCCGAAAAATTAATGATACTGGAAAAATTTGGAGAGATAAATGTTTTTACATAACAGTTTTGGGCGGACCGTCGATATACTGCACCGCGGCATGGATGTGACCCTTATGAGGAGGGACATCATATCAGACAATATTGCAAACGCGGACACCCCGAATTTCAAGCGGAGCACGCTGAACTTCGAGTCTTCCTTAAAGCGGGCCATCGAGAGTGAGGATGTAAAGGCTTTTCCTGCCGCCATGACCCACGAAAAGCACATCCCCTTCCACCGGCCGGTGGATTACCGGACGGTGAAGCCGCGGAAAGTGCTCGACTATTTGAGCAGTACCGACAACAACGGAAACAATGTGGATATTGAAGAGGAAATGATGAACGCCCTGCATAACCAGCTCAGTTACGATCTGATGACCAGAGTTGTTTCCAACGAATTTACCAAAATCAATATGGTTTTACGGTAAGGGGGTAAGAAATGGGACTGTATTCGAGCATTAACACGGCTTCCTCGGGCTTAAGCGCCCAGCGGACACGGTTAGACGTTATTTCCAACAACATCGCGAACGCGAACACCACCCGTACACCCGAAGGGGGACCTTTTCGGAGGAGCAGGGTCGTTTTCCGGCCGCGGGTGTCGCAGCCCTATTGGAAAAGCCCCTTTCTGCCGGGTTATCTGGACAACGGAATCGGCAAAGGTGTGCGTATTTCGGAAATCGGGAAGGATTACGATGCCGACCTTCGGCTGGTATACGACCCGACACACCCCGACGCGATAAAAACGGGGCCGCGGGAGGGGTACGTAGAGTATCCTAATGTAAATATTGTCAACGAGATGGTGGACATGATCAGCGCGAGCCGTTCCTATGAGGCGAATGTTGCCGTTATTAACGGTTCAAAATCGATGTTTATGCGCGCCATGGAGATAGGGAGGTAGTAGATGGATTTTTTAGGACCGAAGGATGTCGCGGGGGACGTTGTACGGATGAAACGGACCGATCCCCGGCACCTCGATGAAAGCGGGAACGTACCCGGAGAGAGAAATGAGGGGGGGACCGGTTTCAGCTATGCCTTTACACAGGCCTTAAACGGGGTAAACGATCTGCAGAACCAAAGCACCGATCTCGCGGAGCAGATGATTATCAATCCCGACAGTGTCGACCCCCACGATGTAACCATCGCCATGGCAAAGGCAAATACGTCCCTGCAGATGACGAAAACGATCCTCGACAGCGCCCTCAAGGCCTATCGGGAAATTATCAGTATTCGGTGAGGGCTGCCGTGGGGTTATAGCTAGGCGCTGCCGGAAACAAAATGCTGTTCCAACTGGGAGGGGAACATGAACGAATGGTTAAAGAAAACAATTGAACGGATTAAAAATCTCTGGTCGAAGTGGTCCGGAGTTCAGAAGGTCGTATTTTTCGGAATTATCGCGGCGGTAGTCCTCGGTCTTATTCTGCTTATTGCCTTCAGTGCGTCTCCGAGTATGACTCCGTTAATTACCACGCCGATTACCGATGAAAATATGCTGTCCCGTATTTCCATGAGGCTGGACGAAGAAAATGTTCCCCATGAAATAACGGTGGACGGCAGAGTAATGGTAGACGACAAAAAAACGGCCCAGCGGATGGTTGCCGTTTTGGCAAGGGAGGACCTTATTCCTCCGGAAGCCTCCCCGTGGGACGTGTTCAAGATGGACCGCTGGACCCTGACGGACTTCGAACGGAACGTCAATCTGCGTCAGGCAATTACGAAAAATCTGGAACTGCACATCGAAGCCTTAGACGACGTTGACAGTGCCGAGGTTACGGTGGTACTGCCGGAGGACACGCTTTTCACGGAGGACCAGAACCCCGTAACCGCTTCCATTATTATCACCCCCCGTCCCGGTTCGGACATCGCGGAGAGCCGGAACAAGATCGAGGGAATTGTCAAGCTTGTACGGTTTGCCGTTGAAGGGCTGCGGGAGGAGAACATCGTTATAACCGACCATAACGGCACTACCTTAAACGATTTCGAGGGGCTCGCGGATGTGGACCGCTTGGAGCTTGCGAGACGGGAAATGGCAACGAAACAGGACCTGGAGAAGCGGTATAAAAAAGAAGTTTTAGACGAATTAAAGGCGATTTACGGGGAAAAACGGGTAAAACTGATCAACGTGGACATCACCCTGGACATGGGGAAGAAAACGGTGGAAACCGAGGAGCACTTTCCCATCACCATGGTAAAAGACAATCCGAGCACCCCCTACAGCGAGGAGGAGGTAATTAAATCGATTACCATTTCCGAGAATACGGTGAACGAGCGGTTTAGAGGGACCGGATTCAACCCCGAAGGCCCCCCGGGACAGGAGGGACAGACGCCGCCGGCCTACAAGGACCTGGAAGGGCTTGTGGGTGAGTATTCCAACGAACGGCAGACCCGGAACGAAGTGGTGAATACACGGAATATGTACGAGGAAAAGAGCCCCTGGATAATCGAGCGGATAAGCGTTGCCGTGGCAATTGATGGTATTTGGAGATGGCAGTATGATGAGAAGGGGGAGGTCCTTCTCAATCCCGACGGAAGCATTCAGCGTGAATATACGCCTGTGGAAGATGAAGAACTGCGGAAAGCCCAGACCTTAGTTGAACACGCGATCGGATATAACCGCGACAGGGGGGACACGGTCACCGTCCAGCACCTTCAGTTTGACAGGACCGCCCAGTTCGAAGTGGAGGACGATATATTCAGACGGCAGGCGCGGATACGTCAGATGCTGCTTTACGGATTGATTGCCCTCGGCGTTCTTGTCATCGGCTTTTTGGTGTTCCGGTTTATCTCACGGGAGATCGAGCGGAAGCGGAAACTTCGGGAGGAGGAACTTGCCCGGCAGCACCAGGCCATGCGGGAAGCGGCCCTCCGGAGCGCCGAAGAGGACGGACTCGACGTGGAGATGTCCGTGGAGGACCGGGCACGGCTGGAAATGCAGGAAAACGCTATCAATATGGCCAGAGAACATCCCGAAGACGTCGCGCAGCTTATCCGCACCTGGCTGATGGAGGAATAGGATGGCTAAGAAACCGGGCGGAGGAGAACAGGCGGCCGCGGGCAAGAAAGGCGGCGTAAAAAAGCAGCTTACGGGAAGGCAGAAGGCGGCGATTTTTCTCGTGACCCTGGGGTCCGAGATTTCTTCGGAGATATTCAAGCATCTCCGGGAGGATGAAATCGAGACCCTTACCTTTGAAATTGCCCGTTTAGACAGCGTGGATTCGGAAGAGAGGGACGCCGTCCTGCAGGAATTTCAAGAATTGATGATGGCCCAGGACTTTATTACGTCCGGCGGTATCGATTACGCCAGGGAGCTCTTGGAAAAGTCTTTAGGCTCTCAGAAGGCGGTAGACATTATCAACCGGCTTACCAGTTCACTGCAGGTACGGCCCTTCGATTTTATCAGACGGACCGATCCGACCCATCTACTGAACTTTATTCAGCAGGAGCATCCGCAGACAATCGCCCTTATTTTGGCGTATCTTGAACCGCAGAAGGCATCGATTATTTTAGGCAGCCTCCCGCATGAGGTGCAGTCCGATGTCGCGAAGCGGATCGCCACCATGGACCGGACCTCCCCGGAGGTCTTGCGGGAGGTTGAGCGGGTCTTAGAGAAGAAACTTTCCACCCTCTCGTCGGAGGACTATACCGCCGCCGGAGGTGTCGAGAGTATTGTCGACATCCTGAACCTCGTCGACAGGTCCACCGAAAAAGGTATTATCGAGTCCTTGGAAGAAGAGGACCCCGAATTGGCGGAAGATATCAAGAAGCGGATGTTCGTATTCGAAGATATCGTGCTCTTAGACGACCGGGCCATTCAGAAGGTCCTGCGGGAAGTGGATACGAACGAACTGGCGAAGGCGCTGAAGGCGGTCGATTCGGAAGTGCAGGACAAAATTTACCGGAACATGTCGAAGCGGGCCGCGACCCTCTTAAAGGAGGACATGGAGTTTATGGGGCCTGTGCGGCTGAAGGACGTTGAAGAGGCCCAGCAGAAAATCGTTTCCATCATCCGGAAACTGGAGGAGCAGGGCGAAATTGTCGTTGCCCGGTCCGGAGAGGATGAAATGGTTGTGTAAGGCGTAAGGAGAAGTTGATATGGCGAAGAATGTTTTCAGGGCCGATGAGGTAAGAATCAGCAGCGGACAAGTCTCTATCGAACCGCCTGTCCTGCCTTCGGAGGAACTCGAGGAATTCGAGCAGCTTCCGGAAGAATACACGGGCCCCACCGCCGATGATCTCCGCCGGGAAGCCGAAGCTTTCAAGGAGCAGTGGGAGCAGGAAAAAGAGCGGATGAAGGAAGAGGCCCGCGCGGAGGCCGACAGGATTGTCCGGGAGGCCGAACAGAAGGCCTTCGATGAAGTTGAAAAAAAGACCAACGAGTCCTACAAGATAAAACAGCAGGCGGAAGACGAAGCGGAACGGCAAGTAGCCGAGGCCCGGCAAAAAGCCGAAACGATGGTAAAGGAGGCGGAAGACAGGGTCGCGGAAATTGAGAAGGAGGCCCGCGAACGGGGCTCGAAAGAGGGGAACGAAGCGGGATACCTGGAGGGACAGCAGGAGGTGGAGCGTTTAGTCGAACAGCTGCACAAAGTAATCAGCTCCGCGGTGGAGCGGAGGAACGAAATTATCGACGAAACGGAAACGCAGCTCATTTCCTTAGTGCTGCAGATCTCCCAAAAGGTAATTAAGGTCATCTCGGAAAACCAGAAAAACGTAGTGGTCAACAACGTTATTCAGGCCCTTCGGAAACTAAAGACCAGGAACGATGTTATTGTCCGGGTCAACTTAGACGACGTGGATATCGCCTCCGAACGGATTAAAGATTTTATGCGGATGGTGGAAAACGTCAAGTCCATTACCGTGGTGGAGGACTCGTCGGTAGACAAGGGCGGATGCATTATCGAAACCGATTTTGGAGAAATCGATGCCAGAATTGCTTCGCAGCTGAATGAAATTCAGCAGAAAGTCCTCGAGATGGCGCCGATCAAGGTACGGCAGGAGTAGGGATAGGATATGGAACTGTTAGACAAGTATCAGGTTGTAGTGGACAAGACGGACCCCATAAAATTTACCGGCACCGTAACACGGGTGCGCGGGCTGTTACTAGAAAGCCGGGGACCGCAGGTAATTGTAGGAGAACTGTGCCAGGTCCTTCTCCCGAAAAAGAAGTCGGTTATCTGGGCCGAAGTGGTGGGCTTAGCCGGCGAGATTGTGCAGCTGATGGCATACGAAGAGATGGACGGCATTGAAGTGGGCTGTACCGTCATTGCCTCCGGCGAGACCCTGGAGGTGCCGGTTTCCGACGGACTGCTGGGAAGGGTCATCGGCAGCAGAGGACGACCCTTAGACGGGATGGGAAGTGTCGCCGCCACCGAATGGAGGGACATTTTCGGCGACCCGCCCGATGTTCTGCGCAGAAAACGGATTACCACCCAGGTCGAGACGGGGGTGCGCTCCATCGACTTTCTTCTCTCCGTCGGGGAGGGACAGCGGATCGGGATATTTTCCGGAAGCGGTGTCGGGAAATCGACACTCTTAGGGATGATAGCCCGGAACACGTCGGCGGACATCAATGTCATTGCCCTTATCGGCGAACGGGGACGGGAAGTGCGGGAGTTTATCGAAAACGATTTAGGGAAGGAGGGCCTGAAGCGCTCCATTGTGGTTGTGAGCACATCCAATACGCCGCCGATAGCCCGGATCAGGGCGGCATACGTTGCCACAACGGTAGCTGAGTATTTCCGGGACCGGGGGAACAATGTCATGCTGCTCTTCGACAGTGTTACCAGGTTCGCCCGGGCGCAGCGTGAAATCGGCCTTGCCATCGGCGAACCTCCCGCCACCAGGGGGTATACGCCTTCGGTTTTTTCAACCCTGCCGAAGCTCCTCGAACGCTGCGGCACCTCGGAAAACGGCACCATAACAGGGTTTTACTCAATCCTCGTAGACGCCGACGACATGGACGAACCTATTTCCGACGCGGTACGGGGTATTTTAGACGGCCACATCGTCCTTTCCAGGGACTTGGCGGAAAAGTACCATTATCCGGCGGTGGACCCCTTAAAGAGCATTTCGCGGCTGGCATTGGCCGTTACCGGAAAACAGACACAGAAGGCCGCCGCTGCCATGAGACGGCACTTAGCGGTGTATGCCGAGGCGGAGGACCTGATCAATGTCGGGGCATACGCGAAGGGAAGCAATCCCGCCATCGACGCTGCCGTCGACAAAATGCCGGAAATAAAAGATTTTCTTATCCAAAACATCGACGACCGGTCCGCCTTACGGGAAACCTTCGACTTCGGCGGCCGAATCACGGGTGTTGAAATACCTGAGGAGGAGAAACCGCTGTCATGAAACGGTTCCATTTTCGCCTTGAAAAGCTCCTTGCCATTAAAAAATATAACGAAAAAGAGTGGGAGCTGAAACTCGCCCGGGCGGCGGGAGAGTGTATACGGATAGAAAACACGATGGAGCGGAACATCTACGAAAAGGCGCGGACCCTGAAAAACCGGCAGACAAGGGGGACCCTTCCGCTGCATGCCCTCATGTATTCGGAACTGTACACGAGGCGCCTTACCTGGAGCAACGAACGGCTCCGGGAGGAACTGACGCGGAAGGAAGCGGAGCGGAACACCATTCAGAAGGGATACCTCGAGGCTTCGAAGCAGCGGAAAGTATTGGACAAGCTGAAAGAGCGTCAGGAAGGCAGTTTTTATAAAAAACAGCGGACGGAAGAGATGAAAACGACGGACGATATGAATAATTCCATGTATGGAAGAAAGCAGGAAATCCGGCAGGGAGGTTGATATGGCAGGTGTACGCACGGGACCGCGAATAATCCTTCTTCTGCTTCTCGTATTGGCCCTCGCCTTCGGCGGGGTTTTGTGGTTCGATTATCTCGGTTTTATCGACGCGAAGGAGACAATTCAGCCGGTTTTGTCGATATTTACCAAGCGAAAACGGGAAAAAATCGAGGAAGTGGATTCAAAAACCCTTTTAGAGGAGAGACGGCTTGGAAAACAGTGGGAAGCCTTGGATATTCGGGGGGAAGAACTGGATAAACGGGAGGAGGAGATCGCGTTAGCGGAGCAGGAACTGCAGGAAATGATGGAAACGCTGCAGGAACGGGAAAAAGCGCTGGAAGATCGAGAAAAATCGTTTAACGTCCGGGTAAATCTATACGACAATAAAAGAGCGAACATACGACAAAATTCCCTCTATTTAACGGGAATGCCGCCGCAAAGCGCGGTGGAGATACTGATGAACATGGAAGACCAGGTGGCAATCGACCATTTACGGGCCACCGAGGAAATTGCCCGGGAGGCCGGAGAAGATTCGGTTGTTTCTTTCTGGCTTTCATTGATCGCGGAGCAGGACGCCGCGAAGGCCGCGCAGTGGCAGCGGAAAATGGCCTTAAAGCCGGCGGAGTCCTGAAACAGGAGAAGATGTTGGAAGCAGCGCCTATACTTTTATCCAAAACCTCAAGCCCATACCCCGCGCCCGAGGCCGGCGGTTACGGAACGGGGGTGAAGGACGCCGCCGGGATGTACGAAGGGCCGGGAAGTTTTACCGCCCTGTTAAGCGACGCGGCGGCCCGTGAGGCCGGCGGGAGCGGCGCCGGTGAACGCGGC
>CAYTSI010000006.1:0-25118 GCA_964440465.1 uncultured Spirochaetales bacterium | reverse complement strand
AAAGGAAAAGACGCGAAAGCAGCCGCGGCAGACACGGCGGAGAAATCGGACGGCGCGGCAGACGGTGAAAAGGCCGCTTCCCGGGAAGCGGAAAACCTCGGGGAGAAAAGCAGCGGGGAAAACCAGCCCGAAGGAAAAAACGGAAAGTCCGGCACCGCGGGAAAAGGGGAAAGGAAAGCGGCCCCGGAGGTAAAACGGGACCCGAAAATTATCAACATGAAAACAGGGAAACACGGCGCAGCAGAAAAAGCTGAGAAGGCTGAGAAGAAAGTCCCGGATGACCCGACAGCAGTTGTTCGCGAAGCCGCCCTTGCCGGAGAGAAGGAACTAAAGCCGAACTCCCATGACAACGACGCGGTAAAAGCCTTAGAAAAAGAAACAAGCGGCGGCAGCGGGAAACCGGCGGCGGTTACCCTGGAAATGAACACGGAAAAAACGGAAAAACAGTTTTTCTTTATCGATAAACGGAGCGCCGGCAGCGGAAAGACCGAGAAACAACCAAAAAAATCAGCCGGCAAAGAGGGGACCGGCACCCTCCTGAAAACTGCCGCGGAAAAAAGCGAAAAGAGCGGAAAGTCGGGGGAAAACCCGCGTTTCCAAAAAGACGCGGGTGTTGAAAAAGGCGGAGAGCCGAAGACCGTGAAAGAGGAGCTGCTCGATTCCAGTGAAAAATTTGTCAAAGTAACGGCGGAACTCCAAGGCCGGCAGACGGTGCGGGAGCAGACCGATTCCTTCGGACAGAAGCATACACAGTCGGCGGTACTCCAGCGGCACTTAGCGGAGCAGGGAAACCGGCAAATTGTCCGGCAAAGCGGAATACTGTTAAAAGATAACAATTCCGGAGAAATACGGCTGGTCCTGAAGCCGGAAAGTCTCGGCAATGTCCGCGTACAGCTGCAGATGCAGGACAATACCATAACGGGAAAAATAATAGTCGACAACAGCGCCGTAAAAACGGCATTCGAACAGAATATGGAGGACCTGTACAAGGCCTTTAAAGAGTCCGGATTTGACAACGCGCGCCTCGATGTCGAGGTGGGCGGCGGAAAGAGCGGCCATAAACAGGAGCGGGACCGCGAATATACGGGACCCGCGCTGCACCATGTCCGGGTGCTGGAGGAGCAGATTCCCCTATCCGGCGGCGGGAAATCTGCCGATACATTAATTGATCTAGTTATATAAGGAGGAAAATCGAAGTGGATCTATCTTTTATGATGAGCGACATTGAGAAACAGAACGTACAGATGCAGGTGGACACCTTCAATAAAACCGTCAACCAGGGAAGAGAGGCAAAGTCGGAGCTGAACAAGGACGACTTTCTTCAAATCCTAATTACCCAATTAACTCATCAGGATCCAACAAGGCCGATGGAAGATAAGGAATTTATCGCCCAGATGGCCCAATTTTCCACCTTGGAACAAATGACGAATATGAGCAGCGAGTTTGAAAAACTTGCCCGCGTGCTTTCGGCGAACAACGCGTTAGGACTTCTTGGTAAAACTGTTGACATATCGGAGGGGAATCATACGGTTACCGGAGTTGTAGAAGAAATTACCGGCGGAGATTTTCCGCAGTTACTTGTGGGGGGATCGTTTTACGATTACGCCAGGGTAACATCGATTAAGGAATAGGAGGAGGCCGCGTATGATGCGATCACTATACTCCGGTGTTTCGGGGTTACAAAATCATCAGACAAGGATGGATGTCGTTGGAAACAACGTATCCAACATTAACACTATAGGGTTTAAAAAGGGCAGAGTCAATTTTCAGGACATGCTGTCCCAGACGATGTCCGGGGCCGCCCGGCCTACCGATGAAATCGGGGGGGTCAACCCGAAGCAGGTCGGTTTGGGTATGAATGTGGCCTCCATCGATACCATCCACACCCAGGGGTCTCTGCAGACCACCGGGCAGATGACCGATATTGCCATTCAGGGGAACGGATTTTTCGTCATGGCTTCGGGGGAGAAAAACTTCTACACCCGGGCCGGGGCCTTCGGCCTGGATGAAGAGGGTACACTGGTCAACCCGGCCAACGGGATGCGTGTCCAGGGCTGGCAGGCGGAAACGATAGAAGGGCAGACCATGATTAATACCGCCGCGGCGGTGGATGACCTTGTTATTCCCATCGGCGGAAAGGACCCCGCGGCGGCGACCGGCGAAGTATATCTGGCATGTAACCTGGACAAGCGGACGCCGATAATTCCTCCCGGGGCGGGGGCGGCGGAGACCTTAAACGGCACCTGGACGGCGACTTTCGATGTATACGACACCTTCGGGGAAGTCCATACGCTGCAGCTTAACTTTACCCGAGTAGAGGGGCTGCAGAATAGGTGGCAGGCGGAAGTGACCGTCGACCCGGAAGCCGAAGAAGGAACGAATACCCTTGTCGAGGTGGGGGATGAGAACAACGCCACGAACACCTTTTTTATCGATTTCAGCAACCTAGGGACCCTCTTAGGAGTGGAAGACGAGCAGGGCGACGCGATTACCGAAGGACAGGTCCAGGTACCGGTGGCCTTCGACGTACCCGCGGCGCGGGTGCCGGAAGGGGAAGCGGCGGTCCGTCAGACCTTCAATTTAAACTTAGGCACCGTCGGAAGCGCCGTGCGGACGGTTACCCAGTTCGCGGAAAAAAGCTCTACCAAGGTGTACGAGCAGAACGGATATCCCATGGGGTATCTGGAGAACTTTAAAATCGACCAGTCCGGTGTTATTACCGGGGTCTATTCCAACGGGACAAACAGAATGCTCGGGCAGGTTGCCCTGGCAAGCTTTACCAACCCCGGCGGACTTGAAAAGGCCGGCGAAAGCACCTACGTTGTTTCGAACAACTCGGGCAACCCCGATGTGGGCCCCTCGGGCGTAGCCGGAAAGGGAAAACTGATAGCCGGCGCATTAGAGATGAGCAATGTTGACTTAGCGGAGCAGTTTACTGATATGATAGTAACCCAGAGAGGGTTCCAGGCCAATTCGAAGTCGATTACCACTTCGGACCAGATGCTGCAGGAACTTCTTACTCTGAAACGGTAAATAGCAGGTAAGGGAGATGTACGTGGTGAATGATTGAAGTTACACGCTTAAACGGGGTGGTGTACTATGTAAACCCGCATCAGATAGAATACATAGAAGCCAATCCGGACACAACTCTTACAATGCTCTCTGGGAAAAGGCTGGTAGTCCGGGAGGACTATCAGTCTGTATTCGCTAGAATAGTTGAGTACCGGCGGGAAATCGGCGGTTTTAAAAACGAGGAGTAGATAGTATGGACCTTGGGACAATAGCCGGCATCGGCGGCGGTTTCGCGATGATCTTTTTCGGAATACTCACCAGCGGAGGGGCCATCGGCTCGTATGTCAACATTCCGTCCCTCATTATGGTCTTAGGCGGTTCCTTTACGGCAATGCTGGTGGCAAACCCATTGAGCAGGATGCTCGGGTTTGTAAAATATTTTAAAATTGCCCTGAACATGCCGAACTACGAGGAGGCGAAAATGATCGCCAGCCTCGTCTCGTTTTCCGAAAAGGCCCGCCGGGAGGGGCTTTTGGCTTTGGAAGACGACCTGGAAGAAGTGGAGGAAGAGTTTTTACGGAAGGGAATACAGTTAGTAGTCGACGGTACCGATCCGGAGGTCATTAAATCGATTTTATACAACGATTTGAACCAGATGCAGGAACGGCACCAGATCGGGATCAATATTTTTAAATTGTGGGGGTCGCTGTCGCCGGCCTTCGGGATGATCGGAACGTTAGCGGGGCTTATAGCAATGCTCGCGAACATGCAGGACACATCGGCCATCGGAAGCGGGATGGCCCTGGCACTCATTACCACGATGTACGGTTCAATTTTTGCTAACTTGTTATTTATTCCGGTACAGAATAAACTTCAGGACAGGGACAACGCGGAAAGTGTGGTAAAAGAGATCATGATTGAAGGAATTCTTTCCATACAGTCCGGCGACAACCCGCGGATCTTGGAACAAAAACTGGTATCGTTTCTGCCGCCGGACCAGCGTGAGGCAGTATTGGCCGAAACGTCCAGCGAATAGGAGGGGAACGAACATGGCGCAGCCGAAAAAAAAGTGTCCCAAATGCGACGAGGGCGTCCCCGAATATATGCTTACCTACGGGGACATGGTAACCCTCTTGCTTACATTTTTTGTTATGCTGCTGACCTCCGCTACCGTGGACGGTCAAAAACTGAAACTGATTTTATCCGCGTTTCCGGGGCTCGGTATGTATGAAGGCGGAAATACCTTAACGGCGGGGCAGCTCGCCGAGCTTGGAAACACTATTATGGCACTCCCGTCAATGTCCAAGGGAAGGGCCCTTGATAACGCCAGAAGAAAGGCGATATCCCAGTTTCAGCCTGAAATTAAATCACAGAAGGTGCGGATAAAGGAGGACGAGCGGGGATTAGTTATATCCCTCGCTTCAGACGCCTTTTTCGAGCCGGCGGCGGCGGAGGTAAACATCGAGGAAACCCGGACGCTGCTGCAGCGGATCTCGAGGCTATTAAGTTCCGAAGAACTTTCGGAAAACAAGTTCAGGATCGAAGGGCACACGGATGATGTTCCCACCGACCCCGGGGGGGAATGGGAAACGAACTGGGAACTGTCCACCGCGAGGGCAACTAACGTGCTTCATTATCTGGTGGACTACGGGGTAAACGAACAGCAGTTTCAGGTCGCGGGCTTTGCCGACACCGTTCCCCTGGCTTCCAACGACACGCCGGAGGGGCGGGCCTATAACCGGAGGGTTGATGTTATCATTTTAACGGAGGGACATCTTTAAACATGAATTTAACATTAACAAAGCTTTACTTTTATGGTAGAATTTACCAGTCTGACAGAGGAGAGTAGATAGATGGGTGATGATGATCAAGCCTTTGATGCCGGGTTTGACGGAGAAGATGTAGCCGGTATTGAAACCCCGGGCGGGGAAGAGAAAAAAGGCGGATTTGTCGGAGGCGCGCTCCTTAAAATCCTCAAATTTGCCGCGATGGGAATCGGCGCGATTATTTTTATCGTTACCGTCGTTATTATCACCATGCGGATATTGAACAGGGGGGCGGAATCCCAGAGTTATCCTGTGGTAAGCGAAGCATATGAGGCGAGACCGGAAAAGCTGCAGTGGTACGACAATGTCCCGGAAATCCGCACCCGTACATCGGACCAGAACTCGGTTACCGTTATTGTAAAGGTAAACGTAGGCTACGAGATGGAGGACAAGGTGCTGCAGACGGAACTTATCCAGCGGACGCCGAGGATACAGGACATGATACGGCAGTTTTTCGCCCAGAAAACGGCGTCGCAGCTTACGCCGGAGCATGAAGAGGAACTCAAAACGGAGCTGAAGGAAAAAATCAATTTTATGTTGGATGAAGGAAGGGTGAAAGAGGTTATTTTCCTCGATTTCAATATAATGGAGTTTTAAAAAGGAACGGTTCACATGAATGAGGTACTGTCCCAGGACGAAATAGACCAGTTATTAACTGCAATTTCATCGGGGGACATCGAAACAGAGGAAGTTGCTCAGCAAACGGACCAGCGTAAAATAAAAATTTACGACTTTAAGCGGCCTGACAAGTTCTCCAAAGAACAGATCCGCACCGTGTCCATTATGCACGAGACCTTTGCCCGGCTGACAACCACCTCGTTGAGCGCGAACCTCAGGAGCCTGGTAAACGTCCATGTCGCGTCGGTAGACCAGCTTACCTACGAAGAGTTTATCAGGTCCATTCCGAACCCTACCACCTTAGCGGTCATCAATATGGACCCGTTAAAGGGGTCGGCGGTCCTGGAAATTGACCCTTCCGTTACCTTTTCCATTATCGACCGGCTTTTCGGCGGCAAAGGGGAGGGGACAAAGGTGTCCCGTGACCTTTCGGACATTGAACAGTCGGTTATGGAGGGGATAATTGTCCGGATCCTGGGAAACATGCGGGAAGCCTGGAGCCAGGTAATTGATCTGCGCCCCCGCTTAGGGCAGATTGAAACCAATCCGCAGTTTGCCCAAATCGTCCCCCCGACTGAAATGGTCGTCCTTGTTACGCTGGAAACAAAGGTAGGCGAGGTGGAGGGTATGATGAATTTCTGTATCCCCTATCTAACCATCGAACCGATTATTTCAAAACTTTCGGCCCAGTACTGGTACTCCTCGGTACGACGGGGAACGACGACGGAGAACCTGAACATTCTCCGGGACAGGCTGTCCACAATTGAGGTAAACGTGGCGGCGGAAATCGGGAAGATGGATTTGACCGTGCGGGACATCCTTTCTCTGAAGCGGGGGGACGTTATCCGATTGAGCAACACGAGAATTACCGACCAAATGGTCCTGAAAGTAGGGAATAAACCGAAATTTTTATGCCGGCCCGGAAAGGTGGGCAACAAACTGGCGGTTATGATTTTAAGCAGACTGGAAGACGTGAACAAAGAAGAATTTGAAGAACTAGCCGTTGAAGGAGAGGAATAGGTATGAGCGACGGGTCTCTATCACAAGATGAAATTGATGCTCTGCTGCAAGGCGGAGGGGGAGGAGATCCCGGCGCCCCCGGCGGCGGCGGTGCTTCTTCCGGCGGTGGAATAAGCGATGAGGCTATCGGGAAATTCTCGTCCCTCCTCGAAAGCGTTGTAGGCGGTCAGTCTTCCAATTTATCGGGGCTGATGGGGGACAAAACAGTTACCATCGGCAATCCGGATGTGGCCGGCATCGATGAAGAAGGACTGCGGGACGAGCTGGACGACAGCCTGGTGCAGATAACAATCAATTACGGGGAAGCCGTTGAGGGCACCCACTCCTACATTATGTCCAGCAGCGACGCGGCGAAGTTTGCCGGTTTTATTGTCGGGCAGGACCAGGTGGAAATGGGCGAAATGGCCCTGGAGGCGCTGAAAGAAGCCTTGAGTACCATCACCGGCGTGGCGCTGAATACATTCGGAGACGCGGTAGGCGGAACAATTATGCCGTCCCCCGCCGAAGCCGTGCAGAACGGAAAGGAGGGGCTCGACCTGCCCGGGGAGGCCTTCGGACGGGCGAACTACAGCGTTACCGTAGAAGGAGAGGACCCGATACAGCTGCTGGAAATATTCGACGCGAATATTATCAACACCCTTACCGGAACGGAGGAAGAAGCTCCCCAGCCGGCACCGGCCGCCGGAGCGGGCGGCGCCGGAATCGACATGGGAGACATGGACGCCCTTTTAGGAGGAGGCGGACAAGGCGCCGGTGGAGGTCAGGCCGGACAGCAGCAGCAGGACTTCGGAGGCATGGGCGGAATGATGATGCCGGGACAGTCCCAGCCGAACGTGCAGTCGGTGCAGTTTCCGGGTTTTAATCAGCAAGCTTCCGGCGCCGGCGAATCGGGCAACATCAGTCTTCTTATGGACGTATACATGGAGATGACTGTTGAGCTCGGCAGGACGAAAAAGCCGATCAAGGAAATTCTCGGCATGGGGGAAGGAACGATAATCGAGCTGGATAAGCTCGCCGGCGAACCGGTGGACATTCTTGTCAACCATAAGCTGATTGCTACCGGGGAAGTTGTCGTTATTGATGAAAATTTCGGAGTACGTGTAACGGAGATTGTATCGCCGGTAGAAAGAATGAAAGATTTAACATAGATATTTTACATAGCTAATTAAGTCCGTAAATGGGAGGGGGACTTGAGAAAAAACGCAATTGTTCTCGTTTATTGCATACTATTTATATCACTTGTAACGTCTCTGCCGGCGCAGCAGCGCGCCCGGGATATCGACGAATCGGAACTGCTCTTAGACGGCCCCGGGGAAGATGCCGGGGAAACCGGGGGGGACACCCAAGCGGAAGCTCCCGGTGAGGAAGGAACGGCCGAACCGATCGGCAGCATAACGTTCTGGGATTTCCTCCGGATGATACTAATTTTAGGTGTCATTATCGGACTTATCTATCTGCTCTTTTATTTTATAAAAAAGCGGGGTTCCCCGAGGCTGCAGAACAACGAACTATTCGACATTATCTCGACACAGGCCATTTCAAACAACCGGACGGTGCACCTCGTCCAAGTGGGGAACCAGTTTTTCCTCATCGGGGCGGGGGAGCAGTCGGTCAATTTGATAAGTGAAATACACGACAAGGAAACCATCGATGAAATACGGCTGAAACTCTCCAACGCGAAGAGCGGGGAGAAGAAAAATTTTAGAAATATTTTTTCGGGGTTGTTCGGCCAGGGGTCCGGCAGGTTGGACGGCAGTGTAAATTCGAACACTGACTTTCTGCATAAACAGCGGGACAAGTTACGGCGTATGTAATATATAAGATCTGGGGGGGGAATGAAAAAACGTTTTGCTATTCTATTTGCCGCAGCCGTACTCGGTGTAATTCCCGGGGGCATACTCGCCGCCCAGGAGGCAGGCGGTGAAGGTCCCGGCATCGAAGGACCCGCCGCCGAGGACACCGGAGCGAATATCCCCTTTGTAGACATTACGGTGCGTTCTCCGGAAGACAACCGGGAAGTTGCTCTTTCCATTCAGGTGCTGCTGTTGTTAGCGGTCATTACGTTAGCGCCCTCAATTGTCCTGCTGATGACGTCGTTTTTGCGTATTGCCATCGTTTTCGATTTTATCAAGCGGGCCCTTTCCCTGCAGCAGGTGCCGCCGAACCAGGTGCTGATGGGGATAGCCCTCTTTCTTACCTTATTCGTTATGTGGCCCTCCTTTCAGGAAATTTACGAAGAAGCCTACCGCCCATTCGCGGACAACGAAATCGGTATCGAAGAGATGTACGAACGGGCGGAGAAACCGATTAGAATTTTTATGTACCGGCAGATGCAGGGTGACGCGGACAATATACGGCTGTTCATGAATATGCGGAACCTGCCCCGGCCGAACAACTTGGGCGAGGTCCCCACCTTTGTGCTCATCCCGGCATTTGTTCTTCACGAACTAACGGTGGCCTTCAAAATCGGGATTCTGCTGTTCATTCCTTTTATCATCATCGATATGGTGGTCGCGTCCACCCTCATGTCCATGGGAATGATTATGCTGCCGCCGGTTATGATTTCATTGCCATTTAAAATAATGCTGTTTGTGCTGGTAGACGGCTGGGGGCTGTTGACCCGGCAAATTGTGCGGAGCTTTCTGTAATGGAAGCTGAATAGGAGGAGGTATGTATGGGAGTAGGTGACGCGATTGTAATTCTTAGAAGCGGGGTGCTGCAGATCCTGATGATGGCGGCGCCGATGCTGATTGTCGGACTCGGGGTGGGGCTTATTATCAGTATTCTCCAGGCCACTACATCGATCCAGGAACAGACGCTGACGTTTATTCCAAAGATAGCGGCAATTTTAGGGTCGATTATTATTTTCGGCCCCTGGATTATCAATTCGATGATGCAGTTTACAACCAATCTGATGGAGCGGATTCCGGAATTTGTACGGTAAGATATAAGGAAAGAGGATGTTTTTTGACACCATAGCGGAAAATTCACAGCTTTTTCTCCTCATTTTTGTACGGATTATCGCGTTAATTCAGATCGCGCCCCTTACAAGCTCGTCGAGTATTCCACAAATTGCAAAAATCGGACTCGCGCTTTTCGCGGCCGTCGCGGTCTTTCCTTCGGTACAGGCAATAGGCTACCCGATTCCGGAGTCCGGGCTGCTGTACGCGGGCATCCTTGTCGGGGAGGTTTTAGTAGGCCTTATTATGGGATTCATTCTGGTGGTGGTGTACGCCGCCTTTCTCTTAGCGGGACAGTACTTCTCGCTGCAGATGGGTTTCGGGGCCTCCCAGGTGTTCGACCCCTTAGCGCAAATTCAAATCCCCATTATGGGTCAGTTTATCAATACCATCGCCATGCTGGTGTTTGTTCTTATCGGAGGATTTCAGCGGATTTTCATTATCGGTGTGCACCGTTCCTTCGAAAATGTGCGTGTTTTCGATTTTATTGCCGGCAGGGAGAGTATTTTTCAGCTCTTTATCGGGAGTTTGGGAGAGCTCTTCAAGCAGGCGCTTTTAATAGCTTTTCCGATTTTAGGCACCCTCTTTCTGGTAAACGTTACCATGGGCCTTCTCGCAAAGGCCGCCCCGCAGATGAACCTGCTGATGATGGGGTTTCCCGTGGCAATCGGCGTGGCCTTTGTCATACTGTTTCTTACCCTTCCATTTTTGGTTGAAGCCTTAGGCACGGTCATCGACGGCGGCTTTTACACAATCGCCGAGCTTCTCTCCAACCTGCGGGGGGCGGCCCCGTGAGATACTTCGACAATTATTATACCGAAGAGTCCCCCTTCCGTTCGATGCACCTGCAGTGGTTTGCCGCCGAGGACGAAGGCCGTACCGAAGACCCGACGGAATACAAAATCAAGAAGGCCCGGGAAGAGGGGAAGGTGGCAAAGTCGATGGAGCTTTCCTCCGCCATCGTGCTGCTCTTTCCCATTGTCGCCTTCGGACTCCTGGCACCGAACATCATCAACACGGCAATAGAGATGATACGGTATTTTATCAGCATTGCCACGGAAATTGACATTACCATGGAGAAGGGGACCCTCCGTGTCTTCATGCAGTATCTCATTAAACTGACCCTGCCGGTGGGCGCGGTCGCGTTTGTTTCCGCGATACTCGGCAACCTGATGCAGGTCGGCTTTCTCTTTACAACGAAGGTGCTGAAACCGGACTTGAAAAAAATAACTCCGAATTTCAGCAAGTTTATTAAACGGGTGCTCTTTTCCTCCGAGGCGCTGTTCAATTTGGCAAAATCGATTGTCAAGATAATTATTATCGGGATAATCGCCTTTCTCAACGTCCGGATGGACCTCGATAAAATCGCCCACTTTTATACAAACCCGGTGTGGATCAACCTCGTTACCATTTCGAAAATTGCCTTTCGGATTGTAGTTGAGGCGGCCTTGGCGATGCTCGCTCTGGGTCTGCCCGACTATTTGTTTCAGCGGAAACAGTACCGGGACAGTTTGAAAATGACGAAGCACGAGGTTAAAGAGGAACGGAAGATGCACGAAGGGGACCCGCTGGTGCAGAACCGCCTGCGGGAGCGGATGCGGGAAATTCTTTCGAGAAACATTATGAAAAGCGTGCCCGAAGCGGACGTTGTCATAACAAACCCGACCCACTACGCCGTTGCCCTCGAGTGGGACCGCCTGAGCATGACGGCGCCGATGGTAACGGCGAAGGGGCAGGACCACCTGGCCCAGCGGATGAAGGAAATAGCGGGGGATCATGACGTACCGATTATTGAAAATAAACCCCTTGCCAGGGCGCTCTACGCGGAAGTGGAATTAGGGGACGTTATTCCGGAAAAATACTACGAAGTAATGGCCGGCGTCCTCGCGCAGGTATACAAGATGCAGGGCCGCGGCGCGGAGGCGGTCTCATGAGAAAAGGACATAGAAGATGAGTGATGTACGGAAAATATTACAAGGATCGCTGTTTCAAAACAAGAGCGACCTCTTTGTCGCTTTAGGCGTTATTATCGTGGTGGCGATGCTGATTATTCCGCTGCCCACGTTTTTACTCGACTTTTTAATGTCCATAAACCTTGTTTTAAGCCTCATTATCATTTTAATAGTCCTGTACACGAAGCGGGCCTTGGAGTTTTCTATTTTCCCCACCCTTCTGCTGGTAACCACCGTTTTCGGACTTGCCTTGAACGTCAGCTCCACCCGGCTTATCCTGTCCAGGGGGGCCGATTTTAACGGGAAGATTGTCCGGGCCTTCGGCGAGTTTGTCGTCGGCACCTCCGGTACGGAGGGGCTGGTTATCGGTATCATTATCTTCGTTATCCTCGTAGCGGTGCAGTTTATCGTTATTACCAAAGGCGCTACACGGGTTGCCGAAGTGGCCGCGCGGTTTACGTTGGACGGGCTGCCGGGGAAGCAGATGGCCATTGAAGCGGAGTACAATTCCGGCGCCATTACCGAAGAGGAGGCGACCCGGCGGAAGCGGGACCTGCAGCGGGAGGCCGATTTCTACGGGGCCATGGACGGAGCCTCGAAGTTTATATCCGGGAACGTTATCGTCGGCATCGTTATAACGCTTGTAAACGTTATCGGGGGAATGATTGTCGGCATTACGATCCACGGCGAGCCGTTGAACGTTGCAGTGGACACCTATATTTCCCTTACCATCGGCGACGGACTGGTTACACAGTTCCCCATGCTTTTAGTGGCTACGAGTACCGGTTTAATTGTTACAAGGGCCGTTTCAGACGGGACGTTCGGGAGCGACGCGACGGAACAGTTCTCCCGCCAGGGGCGGGTCTACTGGATTGCCGCCATTTTTCTGTTTTTAATGGGCTTATTGCCGGGTTTCCCCTGGTATATTCTCATGCCGCTGGCAGGGGTTTTAGGCTTTGTCGGTTTCAGCCTCGGCCGAAAGCAGGCCGCGAAAGCGGTGCGGGAGAAACAGATGGAGGAGGCCGAAGAGGCCCGGGAGGCGCCGGCGGAAATATCCCCGGTTGCCCCTCTCGACCCAATTTCCCTCGAGCTTGGGTACGGCCTTATTCCCCTCGTGGACAAGGAACAGGGAGCGGAACTCTTGGACCGCATTACCAGGATCCGCCGGGAAACGGCGTTGGAGCTGGGGCTGGTCGTACCGCGGATCCGTATTATCGACAATATGCGTTTAGAGCCGTCGGAGTACTGCTTTAAGATAAAGGGTATTGAAGTGGGCAGAGGGGCCTTGAAAATAGGCCACTACCTGGCAATTAACCCCGGCAGTGCCGACGGAGACGTTACGGGTGAAAAAACCACCGATCCGGCCTTCGGCCTGCCGGCACTCTGGATTTCCGGGGAAGACAAGGACAAGGCGGAGCAGGCCGGCTACACCGTTGTCGACAGTCCGTCGATAATCGCAACCCACTTAACGGAGCTTATCAAGAAGCACGCCTCCGAAATAATCGGACGGCAGGAAGTGCAGTCCATGCTGGACACCCTCAAGCACGACTACCCCGCCGTTGTGGATGAGGTGCATAAGATCATTTCCGTGGGGGAGGCGCAGAAGGTGCTGCAGGGCCTGCTCCGGGAAGGGGTCTCCATCCGCAATCTTGTGGTCATTCTGGAAACCATTTCCGACTACGCCGGAATTTCGAAGGACATCGGTTTCCTCGTGGAGAAGTGCCGGCAGGCCTTAGGGCGGCAAATTTGCCTGCAGTACGCCGACAAGGCAAAACAGCTGAAGGTAATTACCATCGATCCGTCCTTTGAACAGCGGCTGATCGATTCACGGATGGAAACCGCCTCCGGGACCGTTGCCGCCCTCGAACCGGAGCTGCAGAGCGCATGGATAAACGGACTGACCAACACCATCCACAGTGTCCAGGGGGAATGGGAGTATCCTGTCATCCTCTGTTCGGAAGCGGCGCGGCCGCTGGTCAAGACAAGCACCCTTCGGGAGATACCCGACCTCGTTGTTCTATCGGTGCCGGAAATCGCGTCGGGAATACAGGTGGTTTCCCTCGGAGAAATCCAGGTAACCGAACACGTAACCGAAACAGGAAAGGAGTAAGGAAGTATGCAATATTTTACCGAACAGGCGCCGACACACCGGGAGGCCATTGAACGTATTAAGGAAAAATTCGGACAGCAGGCCCGTATTTTGACACACCGAAGGGTAAAATTAGGGGGTTTTTTAGGAATGTTCCAGAAAGAGGGGGTTGAGGTTACCGGTTTTGTTTCCGACCAGTCCGGCGGGAAAAACGGCATCAATGTGGAGGAGGAGAAACGGAAAATCCTCGAAACAATTAAAGGGGACAATAAAGTATTAGAGACCCTGTTAGCGGAAGTAAAGGTCATTAAGGAAAACGTAATGACCGGGCGCGGGCCGGAAGAAAACCTTCATCCGAACCTGCGGAAAATTACCCTCCTGCTTAAGAAAAATGATTTCACCCCTTCCTACATTCGGGAAATGACGGCGAAATGCAGACGGAACTTCTCCTTAGAGCAGCTTGACGACTATGAAAAAGTTGAATCGAACGTTTTTACCTGGATTAAGGGGTCCATTCCCCTCTTTTCCCCCGAAGAAACGGAGACAAAGCCGAAGGTAAGCATTTTAGTCGGCCCTACCGGGGTGGGAAAGACCACCACCATTGCCAAACTGGCGGCGGTCTTCGGTATCGGAACAAAGGATGAAAAACCGGTGAGCGTACGGATGCTCACCGCCGACAATTACCGGATCGGGGCGAAAAAACAGCTGGAGACCTACGGCGACATTATGGGAATACCCGTAGCGGGGATCGAGACGTATCAGGACTTCAAGAAAAAACTGGCCATTTTTTCCGACGCGGACCTCATCCTTGTGGATACGACGGGGAAGAGCCCGAGGAACCACAAAGGGCTGGCGGAAATGCAGGAAATACTGGACGCCTGCGGGTCCGCCGCGGAAATACATCTTACCATCAGCGCGACAACGAAGGATTCCGACATGGAGGAAATTATGCGGCAGTTCGAGCCTTTTCACTACTCTTCGGTAATTTTGACAAAACTCGACGAAACGGCCCGCGTCGGCAACCTTATCAGCGTGCTCGCGGAAAAACAGAAACCGTTAAGTTTCCTTACCTTCGGTCAGGGGGTCCCGCAGGACATTGAAAAGGCCGGCGCCGACCGGCTGATGAAGTATCTGGAAGGGTTCGGCGTTCCGGCGGAAGACACGGAAATACTTGAAGCCGGATTTCAGGTGAAGTGAGGAGCGGCGAATGGCAGATCAAGCTGAAAAACTGCGGGAAATGATGAAGGAACGGAACAACGGCGGAGGGGAAAAAAAGAACACCCGTGTAATTGCCGTCACCTCGGGAAAGGGGGGGGTAGGGAAGACAAACATCTCCATCAATTTGGCCCTTGCCTACGCTGAATTGGGGAAGAAGGTCATTGTACTGGACGCCGACTTGGGGCTTGCCAACGTTAACGTGGTGCTGGGGGTAATACCTAAGTACAATCTGTACCATTTAATCCGGAAACAGAAGACAATGAAGGAAATTATCCTCGATACCAATTACGGAATTCAGATTGTCGCCGGTGCGTCGGGATTTTCCAAGGTTGCAAATTTAAGTGAAGAGGAACGGAAGACCTTTATCGAGGAACTTTCCGCCTTAGAAACTGCCGACATTCTGATTGTGGATACCGGGGCCGGTGTTTCCAGCAACGTCCTGTCGTTTGTCGCGGCGGCGGACGACGTGCTGATAATTACCACTCCCGAGCCGACGGCCATTACCGACGCCTACGGAATTATTAAAATTATCGCCACGGAAATCAACAACCTCAATTTGGGCCTGAAATTGATTGTTAACCGGGTAAAAAGCATTTCCGAAGGGAAAAAGGTGGCTGCCCGTGTCATCAACATTGCAAGCCAGTTTTTAAATTTGAAAGTTGATTATTTAGGGTGCGTTTTTGACGACCAGAGCGTACAGCAGGCGGTAATAAAACAGCGGCCGTTTCTGGTAACCGATTCCAAGGGAAAGGCGGCAATTTGTGTAAAACACTTAGTAAGCAGGCTGGAAAACGTGGAATATAAAGAAGGCAGCGGGGTTTCCCGCTTTTTAAAGAAACTAATGCGGAGAAATGGATAAAATAGATAACTTGACGGGTGTAATATTTTACCATACTCTATATTAATAGGAAGGGAAGGAACGTACGTGGAGATACATTGGAAAACAGTTGCTGTTTTTGGAGGAATTGGGTTTTTTCTTTCCCTGCTGGTAGGCGCCGTCAGCGGCGTCTCTTTCGGTACCGTTCTGCTTCGGGGCGTTATAAGCGCCGCGCTTTTCGGCGGGATCGGGTTGGGCCTGAATGTACTTATCGGTAAATTTTTGCCGGGCTTAACAGGGGATGAAACCGGAGGAGAGCAGGCAGAGGAGGATGAAACGGGAGGAGTGGACATTGTTATCGAAGAGGAGGTCCCGCGGACCGTTGCGGAAGCCGCGGCGCTTTCCGCCGATGACGATTCCGACGAGTCCATTGAAGAGGGTGCTTCGTTTGTAGAAGAGGTGGAGGAAGTTTCTTCGGATGAGATAAGCTCATCAGCGGCGGTTTTAAGAAACGGTAACGGAGAAGAAGCAGAAGAAACTGACGAAGCGGACGAGCCGGAAGAAGTAGAAGAGCTGGAAGAAGTAGACGAAAATGGCGCCGGTACAGCGGCCGCGGAAGTTGACGGAGAGGTCGACTCCCTTCCCGATATCGGCGATTTTTCCGGTTCTTTTTCCACGGGGGGCGAGTATGACGGAGAAGACGGCGGCGGCAATACACTGCAGTCCATGGATTATTCCTCCGGGGGGAACGCCCCCATTGAAATATTGGGGCAGGAAGAGAGTCCGGAAAATGTCGTTAAAGCGGTGCAAACTATGTTGAAGAGGGAATAGGCGATGGGCGAGAAGCTTTCAGAAGAAAAAACCGAACAGCAGTTGTGGAAAAAATATAAGAAAACGAAGGACCCGAAAATACGGGACAAATTTGTACGGCAGTACGCTCCCTTAGTAAAGTATGTGGCGGGGAAAGTGGCAATCGGAATGCCCCACAATGTTGAATTTGACGATCTTGTCGGATTCGGTGTATTCGGACTTTTCGACGCCATAGAAAAATTCGACCCGGAGAAGCATGTTAAATTCAAGACATACGCCGTTACGAGGATCCGCGGCGCGATTTTCGACGAGCTCCGGTCCATCGACTGGGTCCCCCGCAGTGTGCGGCAGAAGAGCAGAGAAATAGAAGACACCATCCACAGCCTTGAATCGTCTTTGGGCAGGTCGGCAAGCGACGAGGAAATTGCCAAAGAGATGAACATGAACATGGACGAATTCCAGAAAACGATGATGAAAGTAAGCGGGACTTCGATCCTGTCGTTAAATGACGTGTGGTATAACGACGATGAAAGCGACAAGGTGACCATTGTCGACAGCATCGAGTCGCCGAACAGCCTGAACCCGGACACCATTGTCGAGAAAGAGGAAATGAAACGGGTAATTATCGAGGCGATAAGCGAGCTGCCGGAGAAGGAGAAAAAAGTACTGGTATTGTACTATTACGAAGACCTTACATTGAAGGAAATTGGACAGGTTTTAGAGGTTACGGAATCGCGGATTTCACAGCTTCATACCAAGGCGATAATGCGGCTTCGGTCCAAATTAACGAACATCAAGAAAGGGATTATGTAGAGGGGAGCGGGGTATGCCGGAAATTTCACAGATTCGTGAATACATGAAAAAGCAGCTGGAAACGGACAAGTCTATCCGGCGAATCCCGGTTTCCGCCCCAACCATCGAAGAGGCCCTCAAGGAAGCGTCGGTAGAACTCGGCGCGCCGGTGAAACGCCTCGAGTACGAGGTTGAAGATTCCGGAAGCCCCGGCGCTTTCGGCCTCGGCCAGCGGAACTGCCGGCTTACTGTCTGGATTGCCGTGAAGGAAGTGAAGGTCGAGGAGTTCGGCGGCGACATCGGCGGAGATTTCAGCTTTGAAGAAAGCTTCGAGTCGCAGCCGAAAGATATCGACGGAGAGGCCCTGGTCCGGCTGGCCCCGGAAGGAGTGCTGTTAAAGGTAACTCCCCCCATCGGAAGGGGGCAGCGGGTCGGCGTAAAACAGGCCATGGCCCTTATGAAAAACCGTAACGCTGTTACCATCGACGAGGAAATGGTCAAAAATGTGGTGAAGCAGAGCGACGGGGAGTACATAAAAGTGGCGGAGTTCGATTACAACCCGATGAACGACGCTGCCATGACGGTGGATATTATCGATTTTGAAATGCAGGCCACCATAACCGCACAGGCCCCGGGCCCCGGGGGGACAGACCTTTCGATGGATTCCATTATCGGCGCGCTGAAGAACAACAGTGTTATTCACGGGTATATAGACGATGTTATTGCCGAGTTTGTCGACCATCCGAAATATAATTTTCCCGTTACCGTGGCCGAGGGGACGAAGCCGAAAAACGGCGCCGACGCGAAGATTATCTACAATTTCGAAACCGACACGGACAAGGTGCGGCTGAAGGAATCGGACGGGAAGGTCGATTTCAAGGAGCTGAACAAAATACAAAACGTTGTGGAAGGGCAGCTTTTAGCGAAAAAGGTCCCCGCCGAAGACGGTGAGGACGGCCGGACGGTAACGGGGAAAGTGCTCCCCGCGAAACCGGGCGCGGACAAGGTGCTGGGAATAGGAAAAAATGTCAAACTTTCCGACGACGGCCTTTCCATTGTGGCCGTTACAAACGGCCAGGTACTGCTACTAGGCGGCAAAGTCAATGTGGAACCCGTTTACATCGTCCAGGGAGATGTGAACATGAAAACGGGAAACATCACCCATTTAGGCACCATCATCGTCAAGGGGAACGTGGAGGACGGTTTTGTTCTCAAGGCCTCCGGAAATATTGAAATTTACGGTACTGTTGGAAAGTGTAAGCTCGACTCGGAGGGAAACATCATTGTGCACCAGGGAATTACCGGGAAGAGCGAAGGGGAGATTTTTTCCGGCAGGACGGTATGGTCGAAGTTTATTGAAAACGCCAACGTGCAAGTGGGGGAGAATGTGGTCGTTACCGACGGCATTATCAACTCCCAGGTAGACGCGAACAAGAAGGTTATCTGCATGAGCCACGGCAAGCGGGCGAAAATTGTCGGCGGAAGGATCCGTGCCGCGGAAGAGGTTATCGCGGAGACCTTCGGTTCATTGTCGGGATCGGAAACGGTTATCGAAGTAGGATACGATCCGAAGAGCAAGGCCAGAATGGCGGAATTGGCGGAGGAAAAGGAGGCCATGGAGAAGGAGCTGGAAGACCTGAACCTGAATATCCACACCCTGGCAAAGCAGAAGAAGGTACGAAAGAAGCTCCCGGAAGACAAAGAAAAATTCTTACGGGAACTACTCCTCTCGAAGAAGGAAAAAGACGATGCCATGGAGAAAATCGACGGTGAAATGAAGGAGATCCAGGAATATCTGGCGTCTCTGAAGTCGATTGGAAAGGTATCAGCCTCAAAGCGGGTCTATCCCGGGGTAAAAATTTACATTAAAGAGGCCTTTCTGAATGTACGGAACGAATTCAAGGCAACGGCGTTTATCAACGAGAACGGCAACGTAAAGATGACCAAATACGAAGAACCGGAGGAGGACTACTCCAGGAGCGAGTAATGCCGATACAGCCCATCGATTTACAGAACATGTTTCTCAAAATGAGCCAAATTGGTAAGGAACAGGCGGAACAGCGGAATATCGCGGCGCAGCAGCAGGCCGCTCAAGGAAGCGAGTTTGTAAAGGAAACGGAACACAAGGACCACAGCGTCAATAAAGCCGACGATTTGCCCGACGGGGCTGAAAAAACCGATGAAGACGGGAAACGGAAGGGCAAAGAAGAGCAGTCGGAACAGAAAAAACGGGAGCACGACGGAGACGGGGAGAACAGGAAAGGCAGATATTTAGAAGACCCGGACCTAGGGCACCATATCGATATTTCCGGGTAGAGACGTGAAGGGCATTGCAATTGTTATCGGCATCAATATTATTGCCCTCTGCGGGGTATTTTTCTTTTTTAAGCGGCGGATAGATAAATCGCTGCGCACCGAAGAAGTTGTTAGGACCATTCGGGAGGAAATTGAGCAGTTAATTGTCGAATTGAACCGGACGACGGACCGGAACGTAGCAATTATCGAAGAACGGATCAATGAATTAAAAAAGGTGACCGCCTCGGCCGATAAACAAATTAAGCTCCTGAACAAAGAAGTGCGGAACAAGGAAAAGGAACGTGAAACGTATCTGCATATAAAACCGTCTCCCGCCGCCGCCCAAAGGGAGGCGCGGACAGAGACGAAAGGCGGCACCAGGGACCGGGTGCTTGCCATGTTTCACCGGGGTGAAGAGGCCGAAGCCATTTCCAAGGAGTTAGGTATTACCGTTGCTGAAGTGGAACTGATTATTTCGTTAAGCAGCAGGCGAGGATAGAGAATGAAGAGGATAATCGGCATCGATTTAGGAACAACCAATTCAGCCGCGGCGTTCTTGGAAAACGGCGAGGCGAAAATTATCCCGAACGACCGGGGAAACAGAATAACGCCGTCTATTGTGGCGGTCTTAAACGACGGCGATTTACTGGTTGGAGAGGCCGCGAAAAACCAGGCGGTGGTCCACGCGAACAATACCGTTGTGTCGGTGAAACGGCACATGGGGACCTCGATGACCTTCACGATAAACAAAAACGACTATACCCCGGAACAAATCAGCGCCTATATTTTGGAAAAATTGAAGCAAGACGCGGAAAACTACCTTGGGGAGGAGCTCCCGACGGCGGTAATAACCGTACCGGCCTACTTTTCCGAGAAGCAGCGGAGGGCAACGGTGGAAGCCGGGAAACTGGCGGGATTCACGGTAAAACGGATTATCAACGAACCCACAGCGGCCGCCCTCGCGTACGCCTACGAGATCGAGGAAAACAGCAATATCCTGGTGTACGATTTAGGGGGAGGGACCTTCGACGTTACCTACCTGGTAAAAGAGGGGAAGACATTTTCGGTAAAGGCGACCCGCGGGGACAACAATTTGGGGGGTGTCGATTTTGACGAACTCCTTCTGCGGAAGGTCCTGCGGGACTTTTCCGCAAAAGCGGGCATCGATTTGGAGAAGGACAAAATTATTATGCAGCAGCTCCGTGAACAGGTCGAGCGGGCGAAAATAGAACTCTCCTCGAGGAACAGCGCCCACGTTGCAATGCCTTTTATCGCCGGCAGCGGCGGACCGGTCCATTTAAGCTGCACCGTTACCCGGGCCGATTTCGAGGCCCTTATCCAGGAACGGATAGAAAAAACCGTCGAGCTGGCCCTGCTGACGGTACGGGACGCCGGCGCGAATCCTTCCGACGTGGGAAGCCTTATTTTAGCCGGCGGATCCAGCAGGATCCCTCTGGTAAAAAACCTGCTCGCGGGGGCGTTTCATATCGAAGCGGAAAAAAAGATAAACCCGGAGGAGGTGGTTGCCTTAGGGGCCGCGATCCAGGCTTCCATACTCGCCGGAGAGGCGGATGAAATCGCCTTGCAAGACATTACCCCTTTCTCCTTGGGTCTTGAAATCGAAGGGGGCAGGTTCCACAGGATCCTGGATAAAAACACTCCCATACCGACCAGGGCCTGTAAAGTGTTTACCACCGTAAGCGACAACCAGTCTTCGGTGGAGATCCACGTTCTGCAGGGGGAGGACCTGCAAAGCAGAGAAAACACGTCCCTCGGACGCTTTCTCCTCTCGGGTATTCGGACGGGAAAACGGGGAGACCCGCGGATACGGGTAAACTTTGATATCGACGCCGACGGAATACTCCACGTAAAGGCCCGGGACATCGATACCAAGTCGGAACAGCACATTTCCATGACAGCCGGGTTCGGAAGCGGCGGCGGGGAGGACGATTCGGACGTCGGTTTTGCCGAGCTGAAAAACAGGACCGAATCGCTCATGAGCAGGATCGAAGGCCTGCTGTTCAGGGGACAGCGAAGTATCGACCGGAATTTTCAGCGCGAAATTAACGATGTTATCAAAAAGACAAACAACGCCCTGTACAGGAAGGAGCGGCAGAAACTCTTGGAACTGAAAATTGAACTCGAGACAATTATCGGGGAGTTGACCGCGATCGCCCACATCGAAGAGGAGTTAACGGGATGACTGCCATCGAAATGTACCGGATTTTAGGGGTCCGGTACGGCGCTTCGGTGGAGGAGATAAAAGACGCCTACCGCCGGCTGGTAAAAATGTACCATCCCGATGTAACAAAGACAAACAGCAGCGGACCGCGGCTGACGAAGGTCATCGAAGCCTACAAAACACTTGTTGTAACAAGCCGGAGTAAAAATGTAGTCGACTTTCCGGGCAGCAAGAAAACGGCAGCGCCGGCGGACCGCGGGGACGCGGCACCTCGGGCCGATATATTCAGCCTCGGCAAGCTTTTGGAAAACGGAAGAACCGTAGGTATGCGGGCATTTGCCGCACGGAGCTTGGGCAACACGGGGAAACGGACCGCCTACGCCTTTCTGCGGAAGGCCCTGTACGACCCGTCGGACCTTGTAGTGAGGGCCGCCGTGGAAGCAATCGGAACCTTGAAAATAAGCCAGAGCTGCGGAGAGCTGGCTTCCACCTTTTCCCGGGGCGGCCGTGAGGTACGGGAATCGGTCCTCGCGGCGGTGGAAAAAATCGGCCCCCGCGGCGGCTTCCGGGACATCGTCGAGACGGCGAAACATGACCCCGATTTTTCAATTAGAAGCACGGCGCGGCGGATGACTTCCGGCGCCGACAAGGCGGTTTCGGATGGGTAAAACGGCGCGGTTAACGGACATGTTTTTCGAGGACGCACGGCGGTTTATTCGGGAGCTCTCCTCGTTCGCGGAGATGCTGAAAGAAACGCCGGAGCGGCAGGACATTATCGATAACGCCTTCCGGGCGGCCCACTCAATTAAATCGGAATCGGCATATTTACGGTATCAGAGCATTGCCGACGAGTGCAACAATCTCGAAAATTTGCTGGAAAGCTACAAAGACCGGAGCTTAACCCCGGAGGTCCACGACAGGCTCCGCCGCGGCATTGAAGCACTCGAAGAGTTAGTGGAAAAAGAGCGGGGAAGGCCCCGCGAGGAGGAAGGGAAACGTGAGGGCGGCAAAAACCTGACCTTTCAATTTAACGATTTCGAACAGCAGCTGATCCGGGAGGCGAAGGAACGGCGGGAGGACCTCTACCGGCTCTACTGCGAAATAGACCCGTCGGAAAAAATGGTCTATCCGCGGCTCTTTCTCCTTATCAGCAACTTAGAGATGGAGGTGAATGTCATAAAAACGGTGCCGGAATTGTCGG
This sequence comes from uncultured Spirochaetales bacterium, assembly GCA_964440465.1. Lineage (GTDB taxonomy): Bacteria > Spirochaetota > Spirochaetia > SPDA01 > CAZSGZ01 > CAZSGZ01. The sequence continues at coordinate 2,326 of CAYTSI010000006.1, read as the reverse complement.
AGGAGATCGAACCGGACCAGGACATTCAGATTTTTTTCTCAAGCGCGTTAGATGAGAAGGAAATTTACCGCCTTATCTCCATCGACCAGATTGCACGGACCGAACTGACCCGGCTTAACTACAATTCAATTTTCCGGGTAAAGCAGAAACAGGCGGGACAGGAGCAGCGGGAATATCCCGAACCGCAGGTACTGCGGGTGGATTCGGCGAAGTTTGAAGAACTGAAAAGCGGCATCGAAGAGGTGGAGCTCTTTGCCCGGGAACTTGCCGCCGGAACGGAAGCCCCGGAGTTTCGGGACAATCCGAACATTATCAAAATTGGAGAGCTGACGGGGCATATCAGCCGGGTAATGCAGCGTCTTTATCTTATATCACTCCGTGACGAGCTCGAGGCACTGAAAACTTTCGCCGTAGATTTAGCGGCGAAACTCGGGAAAAAAATCGAGGTGTCGATAACCGGGGCAAATTTTGAAGTAGACACCCGGTTTGTGGATATTCTTTCCGACGTGCTGGTCCATCTCGTTCGAAACGCCGTGGACCACGGCATCGAGGAGCCGAAGGAACGCGGCATGTTTCAAAAAGAGGAAACGGGAACGCTCGTGCTTTCAGCGTTCAAGCACGGAGACCGGGCGGTTATCCAGGTGTTAGACGACGGAAAGGGAATTGTTGCCGATGAAATTCGCGATCAGGCCGAAAAGCAGGGCATTTCCGGCGGGTCGAAGGGGAAACAGGACCTGCTGGAGGTCCTTACACGGCCGGGATTTACCACCCTGCGGACGGCAACGGGGGATTCCGGCCGCGGCTACGGCCTGGACATTGCCGCGGGAAGACTGCGGGAAATTCCCCGCGCGGAAATGCGGATGTGCGGCAGGCCCGGAAGCGGGACGGTTTTTACCATCGTCATCCCCGCCGGGTTTACCAATGTGGAGCTTGTGGTGGCAAAGCATTCGGACCGGCAGATCTGCTTTCAGAAAAATTACATAGTTTCCATCCAGCCGGTCAATCAGGAAGAGTTTGCCGCCGGAGCGGGGGGAAAGCTCGAGTACCGCGGTTTGCCGGTTTTTACCGAACACGGCCGTATAACCCGGGCGGACGCGGCCCCGGCCGAAAAATACGCGGTGGAGATGGAGTACCTGGACAAACGCGGCATTGTTCTGGTAGACGAGGTCCTCTTCGAAAAAGAAATTTTCGAGCGGCAAATTGTAAAAAACCGGGAAATCGAGCCCCACCTCTACGCCCTTTCCTTAGGCGGACAGGAAAACTACTACGTTGTAAGTCCGAGCCTTATCCTTCACGCGTAATCCCCCTATTGCCTCACAGCAACGATTGGACTAAACTTACTGCTGTTATGCGCTTAACCGACCGGGAACTACATGCTGTTAAAAGCGCGGTGGAGAAAAACTTCGGTGAAACCGCTCGGGTGTTTTTATTCGGTTCGAGGACAGACGATGCAAAACGGGGCGGAGACATCGATCTTTTCGTCGAACATGACCCGAATATTCAAGGTACGGAACTTATTACAAAAAAATTGCGGACAATGTCGGACATTCAGTTTGCCATTGGAGATCAGAAAATCGATATTGTTACCGCGCCGTTTGCCGGTGAGGATTCGAAAAAGACCGCGGAAGAAACGCCTTGTATCGTGCGAAACGCAAAGAAGGAGGGGATACCCCTGTGAACGGAACGGATACTGCCACAATACAGTCGTCACTGAAGGAATGCACAAGTCATATAGAAAAAATTGAGCGTTCTAAAAAGCTGCTTCAGGATACTTTTCCGTTGTCTGTTGAACAATTTGAAAAACTCAATGAGGAAAAAATCGAACATATCGATCAGCTCATTTACCGCTTTATAAAACTTCAGGATTCCATGGGGACCCGCCTTTTCCCTTCGTTGTATTCCCACATAGAGAAGGACGATACACCAAAACCTTTTCTGTCGATCCTGCGGAGGCTCGAACAGCTTTCTGTCCTCAGCAGTGCCGATGACTGGCAATTTTTCCGCAATCTCAGAAACAACCTGGCTCACGATTATCCGGAAAGCGTTCGACAGACGGTGGACACCCTCAATACCCTGTACAATAAGCTGCATAGCTTCGAGGAAATGTTTCAAAAGGCTAAACAGTATTGGGAATCCCTGCCGTCAGACGCGTAATTGAAATCGAACAGCGAAGTACGACGGTTACAATTGCCGCTTCCCCGGCCTTTTCGTTAAACCGCGGGGCCCGTGCACAGATACCACTACCAGGACCGCCGCGGCAGTTAAGAGCAGGATAAACAGCTCCCCCCGCTCCGATACGCCGAAGAGTTCCCCCACTGCGTTGCCG
>CAYTSI010000005.1:0-65018 GCA_964440465.1 uncultured Spirochaetales bacterium | reverse complement strand
TCATTTGTTCAATTGCATCGAGCACATCGGTGCCGTTGCTCGGATTAACGGAAACGGGAAACACCAGCGGGTCGATAAATATTTCTTCATCGTTAAACCCTGTTTTCCCGAGAAGTTCCAAAATCCGCTGCAGGTTGCCCATGCGCTCCTCCTTCGTGTCCGGCAGCTTCTCCTCCCCCGCGGCATTGGCAATGACCACCGCGCCGGCGTCCTTTGCCATTTGAAAGGTGTCCGTCCTTTCGAGTGAAACGGAATTGACCATTGGTTTTCCCAGTACTTTTTTTACAGCCGAAAGGCCCAGCTCCAGGGTGCCCGGATTGGAAGAATCGATGCTTAAGGGAACGCCGGCCGCTTCCTGGACCATGCCGACGGCCCAGGCCATCGCTTCTTTGCATTCTTCCGGGTCGGTACTGAACTCATCCACATTGACATCTAAGAAACTTGCATCGCGGGCTTCCTGCCGCTTGACCATGTAATGGATAAATTCCCGTGCGGCTTCCCCGGCCGAATCGTCACCGTAGAGCCCCTGCCATATCGCAACAGCGGTATGTTTTACCTTTCCGCTCTGCCAGCTCGTACTCTTCGTAAACTTCTCCGGTATCCGCAGCTGCTTATCAACACCGTCATCCGCAAAGTTAATAACGGCACCGCCGTCTCCGGTTTCACTGACGTATTTTCCGCCTATTTTATACACCCGGGTGCAGTGTATGTTTTCGCCTACTACATAAAATTTTCCTGATTTTCCCATTGCCTGTCCCTCCTTGCAGTGTTGTTCATTAATCGATTGTACCACGGCAGTGTCCGATCTGACAATAAAATTCTTATTTTTTACGCATATTCTATATATTGCACTCATTTTTTGCCATTTTACACAATATTTAACTACTTTTTTGCAGTTTTCTGTTTGCCTTGCCGGATACTCCCTTGCCTCCCCCGTATGCTTCTGCTATACTTGTTTTCAGCAACAGTATCCAGGAGGCAGCTATGGCGTCGGAAGAAAACGTGTATGAAGTACTTAATGATCTTGGAATAGAGTACGAAAAAATAACCCACCCTCCGGTTTTTACGGTGGAGGAGGCAAATGAACACTGGGCGGCCCTCGAGGGGTCCCATACAAAAAACCTTTTTTTTCGGAACAAAAAAGGCAACCGTCATTTCCTTGTTATTCTGGACAGCGCGAAAAACCTCGATATAAAGTCCCTCCAATCCAAGATTGGAGCCGGAACACTGAGTTTCGCCTCCGACAGGAGGCTGCAAGAACATCTCGGCCTCTCCAAAGGCGCCGTATCTGTTTTCGGGCTGATCAATGACGAAAAGAAAGCAGTCGAGGTAATTGTCGATAACAAGCTTCTGAAAAGCGGACGGATCGGGTTTCACCCGAACGTCAATACGGCAACTATAACGATAAGCATAGATGATTTTAAAAAATTTCTGCAATCGACGGGGAACAAAGTTTCCTACAAAGACCTCTGAAGCCAAGAATTACGGCGGAGTTTTCGCCACCACAGTTATGTGGGCGACATCCGGCGTTTTTATCAAGCTGACATTGTCCTCGGCGGAAATATCGGAATACTCCCTGGCCTTCTACCGAGATCTTGCAACGTTCTTCTGTCTTTTGTTTATTCTCCTCATCTTCAGGCGCGACCTGCTTCGCGTTGACCGGAAGGACATCCCCTGGCTTGCCGCACTCGGCGGCCTCGGCCTCGGGGTGTTCCACCTGCTGTGGAATTTCGGCGTGGGAATAAACGGTGTAGCGGTTTCCACGGTACAGCAGGCGATTATGCCGATAATCCTTGCCGTCGCGGCCCGGCTTTTTTTTAAAGAAGCGTTTAATTTTAGGAAAATAATCGCCGTCGTGCTGACTCTTAGCGGGTCCGTTTTTCTGTCGGGACTGCTTAGAGGCGGTCCCGGGCCGGCAAACATAACCGGTGTCATTGTCGGGTTCTCTATTCCACTAGCCTATGCTCTGTTTAATCTCTTTGGAAAAAAAATTACCGGCAAGTATCATCCTTTTACAATTCTTACCTACGGCTTCGGTTTCGGGGCGCTGGTACTCCTTCCAATCCAGTTCTTCGTTCCGCCTCCGGCAAGTTTTCCCGCGGTTTCCTGCCTGTGGCTTGGCGGGCTCGTTATTATTTCAACACTTCTGCCGTTTGCACTTTACACCGCGACACTGCGGAAACTACAGGTGAGCATTGCCGGAATACTTTCCATGGCGGAAATTCCCGTTGCATTTCTGTATGCATCCCTGCTGTTCTCGGAAAGCTTTACCCTCTACCAATGGATCGGCACGACCTTTGTGGTGGGAGGGGTATCGCTTTTTATCATGTTAAATCGGAACCGGCATCCGAAAAAGCCCGCTGATCAATTTACCCCCCCGGTTTAATGAGGCAGCGCTGTGCCGTTTTAGTAGGACAGCAGTTTATCCTCCCGGTGGGGCCTGAAAGTTGTAATTTCCATCCCTTCGAGTTTTTCGAGTTCCTCCCGGAGGTTTTTTTCGTCGCCGTCCCGCTCTTTGATATCGGCAATACAGACCGGTTCACCTTTCTCGTACGTGAGAGTAACGGAAACAATATAGCTTCCGGCGTCTGCCAAAGCCTGGATAATTTTTGCCAGTTCACCTTTTTTATCGGGCATCTTGATTTCAATTCGGGTCCCCGGCTGACCTCCTCCGGAGATTTCAACAAAGCTGCGGAAAATATCGGTGTCGGTAATAATGCCGATCAGTTTATCATCTTGCACAACAGGAAGACAGCCGATCTTTTTTTCGATCATAAAACGTGCCGCGTTCGTCAGACTGCAATCTTCACTAACGGCATATACCGGAGACGTCATAACCTTTTCAAGCTTCACGGATTCAAGCAGAGAGGCAATTTCATAAACGCTCAATGTAGAAACTCCCGAAGGCTTTGCACTTAACAAGTCCTCGAGAGAGACTATTCCAACAAGCTTTCCTTTTTTACCGATAACCGGCAAATGCCGAATTTCGTTCTCCTGCAACAGTTTTACGGCTTCATTGTAGCTTGTGTTCGTTCCGGCGGTTATCGGTGCAGGCGTCATCAGTTTTTTTACTTTCATTATATACCCCCTTCTGTATTCAGTATAAAGGTATAGATGAAAAATAACAACAAAATAATCGCGATTAATTAATAATCTTGATTGACGTCTGGAAAAAGCCATGGTAGAATTTCAGCCAAGGAGATAAGGAGGGTAAATGCCAATGTATGACCGAATACAGGAATTGACGAAAACGGACCTCGAACTTATCCATTCTTCTTCGATGGAAATATTGAGTTCGGTCGGGATACGGTTTAAAGAAGACGAGGCCATCGAGATATTTAAAAAACACGGTGTTACAACAGACGGTTATGTCGTTTATTTATCGGAGGCGGACATCAGGAAAGCCCTCGATTCGGCGCCGGAAACCTTTATTGTTACGGCACGGGACCCTGAAAAAAGTGTTCCCATTGGAAAAGACGATTTTGCCCTTGTACCGGGCTACGGGGCCCCATTCATTATTACCGCGGAAAAGGCGCGGCGGGAAGCGAGCATGGAGGATTACAACAACTTCTGTAAACTGGCGCAGACATCCCGGCACATCAATATGAACGGTTTTATGATGGTCGAACCGTCGGGTATTCCCGCCGCCACCGCGCACCTCGATATGCTGCTGGCTAATATACTGCACTGTGATAAACCGTTTATGGGAAGCCCCGTTTCACGGCAGGGGGCGGACGAGTGCGCTGAAATGCTCGAAATTGTCTGGGGAAAGGAGGAAATGGAACGCGCCCCGGCCACCGTATCCCTGATCAATTCACTGTCTCCCCTGGGATTTTCGGAAGAGATGGCAGGGAGCCTGATTGCCTTGGTCCGCGGCGGACAGGCTTGTGTTATCGCAAGCCTTATTATGGCGGGGTCCTCCGGGCCTATTACACTGCCGGGAGTATTGGCGCAGCAGAACGCGGAAGTGCTGGCAGGGCTTACCCTCGCCCAGCTCGTTCGCCCCGGCGCGCCGGTTATTTACGGCTCCACATCGGCACCGATGGACATGAAAACCGGCGGCCTCTCCATCGGAGCGCCGGAACTTTCCATGCTGGTTTCCTTTACCGCCCAGTTGGCACACTACTACCACCTGCCGTCCCGGAGCGGCGGAGGACTGACGGATGCTAATTACCCCGACATCCAGGCCGGTGCCCAGTCCGCGCTGGCCCTTTCCACGGCCATACGAAGCGGCATCAATTTCATCCTCCATTCTGCCGGAATCCTCGGTTCCTATCTGGCAATGAGTTATGAAAAATACCTTGCCGACGAAGAACTTGCCGGAATGATCAGGAAACTGATTACGCCGACTGTAATTTCAGGTGACGAAATTGACGTCGCCGCGTTCCGGGAGGCGGGAATCGGCGGAGAGTTTATGACCCAGGACAAAACTATCGAGCGGTGCAGAAGCGAATTTTTCGATCCTGAAATTATGACTGTTTCCGATTTCCCCTCCTGGGAAAGCAGCGGTAAACCCCTCGCGGTTGACCGCGCGGAAAAAATCCTCGAACGGCGGCTTGAGGAATGGGAGAAACCGGATATCGATCCAAAACTGGAAAAAGACCTTATAGGGTTTGTAAGTAAAAAAAAGAACATGTAAAAAAGTTTATGTAAAAATCCTTCCAATTCTCCAGCCAGGTCAGGCGGCAGTTGTCCTGCCGTTTACGGCTGGAGTTTTTTCTATACACAGCAGCCCGCGGCAGCCGGTTATCAGGAACGCCGGGAATAACTCTCCGCGATTTTTGTAATGCTCCGCATTGTCCGTTTCACCGCCTCTTCAGGCGTATATTCCACACGGCGGTTCACCATCAGCGTAAGCATCCCCTGATAGATCAACCGGATCGATTCCTCCACGACTTCTTCATCAGCTTCTGAGAAAAATCCCGCCTCCGTGCAGCCGCTGATTGCAATCATGTTTCTGCGCTTCAGGTCTGTTTCTGTAAGCATTGGACGCAGGTCCTTCGGGGCCTCCGCTAATTCTTCGGGAAACAGTTCATAATAATGGGCAACCAGGGCCTCCGGCTCGGACCCTATGTCGTCTGAAAATACCGCGTAATAATCCCGGGGCTTCTGAAAAGAATACCGGCAGAAACATTCCCACATCAGCAGGAATTTATCCAGGGCGTTTTTCCCCTTTTTAATATATTTCGGCATAGCGGTAACATAGTCGTGCAGCGAGGACGCCGAGGCGAGGAACACCAGCTGCCGGAAATTATCAAAATAGGAATAGATGGAAGCACTGTTATAGCCGGTACGTTCGGCAACTTTTCGGATGGTTACTCCGTCGATCCCTTCATTGCTGATAATATCCGACGCGGCTTCTATAAAGAGTTTAACTACCCGCTTCTTTTTAATGTCGTTTTTATCGATATGAAACACGTTTTATTCTCTGTTGTAGTGATTGTAACACACTTAGTCCCCTCCGTCAGCCGCGCTTTCCGCGGCCGGCTTCCGCTTGATTCCGCGAAGAATGACCGGCAGGAGATTTACCGGAACTTCATACATAATGCAGAACAGGAGAACATCCGGCCGGAAATAAACGGCCGCGATTACGATGGACATGGCCAAATTCATATACGGGACCGAAACGGCAAGTCCGAACCGCTTTTCTTTCGATAAAAACCAAAACAGACCGAACCCCAGACCGGCAAGCGCGGCGCAAAAAACAACGGACATCCCGAGAAAACCGACAGACACCGTCCAATTATCACGGATATGGGGAGCGCCTTTTGCCACAATTCCAAGCAGCACGAAAATCAGCAAAAGAACGGAAAGGGCGCTGTGAAAGTGCTTTGTTGTATCGATAAACCGTTTCCCCCATTTTCTCACAACGAGGGAAACAGCAAAGGGGATAAAGATCAGTTTGATAAGCGAAAACATCATGGAAACGGGATCGACACTGATATGGGCCCCGGCAACCAGCTTAATAAGAAAGGGCAGATAAAAGGGGGCCGCGAATGAGGTGATAACTACAATGGAAAGAACAAATTCCCTATCGGCCCCGATGAGCTGTGAAAGGGCCGGAGTAATCATCCCCACGGGTGTGGCCGCCAGAAGGAGTGCCGCAAGGGCGATATTTCTGTCCCATAAAGAGATGATATAGTAGAAGGCGGCGGGAATGACCAGTTTATAGACAATGAACACCCCGACGGGAACATAAAAGCGCTTCAGCGTATGGGCGAACTGCCGGTAATCGAGGGTGAGAAAGGATATGGTAATAATTACCCCTAAAACAATATAGGTAATTTCCGAAAGAGGACGGAAAACATCCGAAAAAAGAAATCCCGCCGCCATCGCCGCGAAAAATATGAGACCGAAGTATTTCTGTATTATTTCATGCCATTTCATTGTATTTAGCGGACTTCGACGCGCACCGTCGCCTCGGAACCGGTATTCGATACGGTCAATTCCCACGCTCCCCGCTGAAGCGGCAAAAACCATACATAGGGGGGATGGAAAACAGTACCCGCCCTTTCGCCGTTTACATAGAGTGTGCAGGCCCCGGGCCTGCCGGCAGCTGCCTCGACCCGCAGCGCCTGGACTCCGGCGGAAACTGTCGGGTCATAGTAAAATACCGCTCCGCCGCGGGGGTGAATAATTTCAAGGCCTTCTCCGCCGGAGAAGGAAAATCCCCCCGACCGGCCCAGCTCCCGCAGCCATGCATGATATTTTTCCGGATACTCGGTTGTTACCGTACCGTTTCGCAGTATATGAAATGTACAGGGACCGGGTACAGCCCCTTCCCCGCCGGCCGCCGGCAGGTATTCGGTAACAACGGAGGGACAGAGCTCCGTCCCCCGCTGCCCGGATACTGTGCAGATCTCCACCGGCACCGCCCCCGCCGGGACCGGGAATTCCGCCCTCCCCTTCCGCGCGAAGGTAAGCACTTCAGCCGCTATCCGCGCGGGGACGGAGGAACCGGTCCGGCCGATTACCGTTTCCCCGGTGTTGTTTCCCATCCATATGCCCACGGTATAATCCGGCGTCGCGGCAAGGGCCCAGATGTGCTGAAACTGATCGGTTGTCCCGGTTTTAAACATGGCGGGAAAGGGAAGGGTAAAAGCGGAATTGTACCCGAACCCCCGGGCCCTCGCCGCCGGGTCCGAGAGGATGTCGCAGATAATATCGGCGGTGTATTCGGAAACGGCCCGTCCCGCGGGGGAGGGCCCTTCGAAAACTTCGGGGAGTGTCCATGAAAGCTCCAGGGGCACACCACGCCGGGGGAAAAGGGCGAAGCCCCGGGTCAGTTCCAGGAGGGAGACATCCAGATTGCCCAACGCGGCGCCGAGGCCCGCCTTCTCAAGCGCGCCCGCTCCGACGTGAAAACCCGCCGCCCGCAGCAGCTCCCCGAACCGTTCCAACCCGATCTCATCCAACAGATAGACCGCCGGTACGTTCAGAGACGACCCGAGGGCAACCCGAAGCCTGACGGGACCGGAAAAAGAATTTGTGAAATTCGAAGGCACATATACCTCGCCCCCGCCGAAATTGAGCGGGACGTCGGGAAGCAGTGTGTTCGGATACCACCCGTCCTCCAGCGCCGCCGCGTAAAGAAAGGGTTTAAGACAGGACCCGGGCTGCCGCGGGACGGTTACCCCGTCCAGCTGCTCCCCCGCTCTGCCGGAGAAAAAGTCGAGTGAACCGACGTAGGCAAGGACTTCGCCCGTATGATTGTCGATGAGCATTCCGGCGGCGCTGGTAATGCGGCTTTGGGCGTACCGCTGCTGATAGGTGGACAAAAGACGGTGAAAATGCTGCTGAAGTTCCAGATCCAATGTGGTTGTTACCCTGCCGCCCTGCTTGCCGCCGAGCTCTGTCCCTATTTGACGAAGAAAATGGGGCGCGTGGTAGATAAAATTTCCCGGCTCCGCGGCCCGGGCGGCCTTCCGCAGCTCCTGTGCGGAAATGTCCGTACGAAGCCTCCCGGCATTGCGGAGCGCGCCTTCATACGCGCCCTCTGGATTGTCGACGGGGCTGTACTTTTTCGGATGCCTCGGAACAACGGCAAGAAGGGCCGCCTCCGGAATTGAGAGGTCCGCGGCGGATATATTGAAGTAGGCCCTGCTGCCGCTCCCGACACCCTCCGCCTGCCTGCCGAAGGGGAGAGAGTTTAGCCACAGCTCGAGGATTTCCCGTTTCGAGAGTTTTGCCTCCAGGCGAAGGGCGTCCCAGGCTTCAAGGACCTTGCCCCCGACGGTCTGCTTTCGCGGGCGGACAAGACCCGCCAGCTGCATGGAGATGGTGGACGCCCCCGAAACCGTCCGTCCCGCTCGTCTGTTTTGAAAAAAACCGCGCAGCACGGCAAAACCGTCCACACCGCGGTGAAAAGAGAACCGCTTGTCTTCGCTTTCGATAAAAATCCGGACAATCTCCGGGCGCAGTTCTTCGAGGGGAACGTATTCCCGCCTCAATCCTCCTTCGAGAGGAAGAATTCTGAGAATTGTGCCGTTTCTGTCGGTTACTATTGTACTGTACGCCCTGTTCTGAAACGCCTCAAGTTCGGGAAAGGGGAGATGCCGCAGTGTAATTTCTCCGGTAACAAACAGGAAAATAATTATTCCCGCGACAATTACCGGTATATAGTTACCGTTTCTTTTCAATAAGCCTGTTTTCTAATCATCGCATTCGGGCTTTTTCACATGGTCCGAATCAACCAGGATAATCAGCTGCTCGGGAAGCCCGTTTAAAAAATTTTTCGGTATATCAAAATCGTAACGGTTCGAAAGGTCAATGATAAACTCGAGATGATCGTAGTTCCAATTGTGAAAATCGTCACGGGTGCATCCCGCGTGTACCGTTAAAGCAACCTCTCCGCACACTTCCGCCAGTTCTTCGTCGGAAAATTTCTCCGCCGCTTCGTTAAACATTTTATCAGCGGGCAGATTTTCCGGCATTACTTCCTTAAACGCCGCTTTACACTTCTGCTCACTGTCGTCCACCCCCGAAGTGATAATCGACTGCAGCTGCTCTATTATTGTTGAATCTATTGTAGCCATAGGTCTCCTCCTCTTTCAGCTCCTCTACGAAACTGATACGGTAAATATACTAAAAGAAAAAATGCAGGTCAACTTCACTGTGTGTGGAGCATTTCATAAATCTGCCGCCCGGATATCTCCTCTTCCCGCAGCAGTATTTCGGCAATACCGTCCAGGACTTTCTCCTGCTCCTGTAAGTTTTCCGTTGCCCGGTTAAAAGCATCGGTCAGCAGTTTTTGCACCGCTTCATCGATGTGCCGGTTTGTCTCTTCGCTGTACTCTTTTTCAGCCGCGATCTGTTCACCTAAAAAAACATTCTGCCGCTGGCTGCCCATGGCGATATTCTCGAATTGTTCCGCCATTCCCCAGTCAAGGACCATTTTCCGCGCGAGTTTCTGTGCCTCCTTCAAGTCGTTTTCCGCGCCGCTTGTCAGGGTACCGGTTTTCAGTTTTTCAGCCGCCCGGCCTCCCATCATTACCGAAATCCGGTCCTGCAGATAGGCGAGTTCATACAGATACCTGTCTTCTTCGGGAAGCTGCTGCGTCGCCCCCATGGAACGGTCCCGTGGGATAATGGTGACCTTGTGGACCGGCTCCGCATTGGGAAGGAGCGCCGCCACTAAGGCATGCCCCGATTCGTGATACGCTACAATCTCCTTTTCCCGGTCGCTCATGACGACACTTTTCCGTTCAAGACCAAGTATCACCTTGTCCCTGGCCGTATCAAGGTCCTCCTGTTCAATTTCCTTTTTCCCGTTTTTTACCGCGATCAAGGCCGCCTCGTTCAGCAGGTTTGCCAAATCCGCGCCGCTGAACCCGGGTGTGCTCGAGGCAAGCCGCTCGAGGTCCACGGATTCCGCCAATGGTTTGTTTTTACTGTGGATTCGCAGAATAGACGTTCTGTCCTTCTTCGGCGGCAGATTTGTGGTAATCTGCCGGTCAAACCTTCCCGGGCGCTGCAGAGCGGGGTCGAGAATGTCCGGCCGATTGGTAGCGGCTAGAACGATTGTGCTTTCGTCCTGCTCGAATCCGTCCAGTTCGGAAAGGAGCTGATTGAGGGTCTGTTCCCGCTCGTCGTGTCCGCCCCCTAAACCCGCGCCCCGGCTCCTGCCGATGGAGTCGAGTTCGTCGATAAAAATAATACTCGGCTGCTGCTTTTTTGCGTCCCGAAACAGATTTCTCACCCGTGAAGCGCCGACACCGACAAACATTTCCATAAAATCGGAACCGCTGATGCTGAAAAAGGGCACATCCGCCTCCCCCGCGACCGCGCGGGCAAGGAGCGTTTTTCCGGTCCCCGGAGGACCCACTAACAGTACTCCCTTCGGCGTTTTCGCGCCGAAATTGCGGTACTTGTCCGGCTTCTTTAAAAAATCGACAATTTCCTTGAGTTCGGCCTTCGCCGATTCTATCCCTGCCACATCGTCAAAGGTGGTTTCCTCCTGCCGTTTCTTTTCATATTTTTTCGCTTTGTTCCGGCCAACATTGAACAGCCCTCCGCCCTGGGCGCGCATCCGTTTGGAAAGCCGAAAAATGATCCAGAAAATAAAAAGAAACGGAAGAATATTCAGAAGAACGGTAAAAAAATCCCCCTCCCTTTCAGGCTGGGTGTATACCACAACATTGCCGCCCTGGAGGTCGGAAATGAGCGAACTGCTGATCTTTGCCGGATAAAATGTGGTAAACCGGCGCACCTCCGTCCCCCCGCCGTCCCCTTCCGTCGACAGCGTCAGGGCATTTTCCTTCAGCGTTCCTTGTATTTCTTCGCCGCGGACCAGCACGGACTCGATATTTCCCTCGTTCAGCTGTTGAATAAAAAAGGAATAGCTTACCTGTGTACGGGTTACCCCTCCGGAAAAGAGGGTCACGATCCAGGGAATGGTAAACAGAAGGAGCAGGAGAAGCAGCGGTCCCCATTTGCGGAAAAAGTTGCCGTTGTCCCCGCCGGAAAAGCCGGGCAGTTTGTCAAATTGATTTTGAAATTGGTTTTCTTTGTCGTTCATGCCAACAATGTACGCCTTTTTTAAAGGGGAATCAAATGCCGATCGTGGAGCATCTCCTTCGCGCCGCTTTTCAGCCCTTCTATTTGCGACAGCGGCAGGTCTTCAACAATTTTAAGGTGGTGACGGGCGTGCCCGGGATGGTCCATACGGCCCGCTTAAAAAATGCTGACGGTAATCTGAGAGAATCCCGACTCCGGAAGCGTAATTTGTGAAAAGTCAACAGTGTAGGTACCGCTGGAGGAAGTGCTAATCAGCTCCTTGTAATATTTCTCGGATTCTACCGCCGTCCCTGTTTCCGGATCGATCCGGTACAGCCTGAGCCGTTCATCAACAAAATACTTCGAATCCCGAAAGGAAATGCCATCTTCGGCCTCTCCGCTCCTCCGGTACGACTCCTCCCGTTCACCCTGTGTCATCCCCGCATCGAGGAGTACATCGGACATGCAGTACGCGTACCCTTCATCCCAGCCTACAAGTGTAATGATGCCGGGATATACATCGGTCCGCAGAAGCAGCTCAGGTCCGTTGTAAAAATATACATCGGGATGCCCTTCCCCCGAAAAAGCAGCAGGGCCAATTCATCCGAGGAATGCGCCCAGGCGTAATCGACCAGGCGTCCATATACGGAAATACTCTCCAGTCCGAAAACCGGGACCGCGCACATCAGGACCAGCAGGAGAATTATTGTCTTTTTCATTAATACAAATATAAACCCCGGATACCGGAAGATCAAGCCGGATTTTTGCTTGCATTCCCGGCGGATGAATAGTATACTGCCGACAGTTGGTGATTTCTAACCGTCCTGCTATACGGAATTGCGGTGTAATTCCGCTGCAGACGCGCTGCTGTGTTCGGTGGAGGGTTTCTACGCGGTTGGTCCACTGCCACGTGAGCGGGAAGGACTATCCGCATACTTTTCATACCGTCAGCCAGAAGACGTAGCAGGACGGGGCCGGGAACCCTCCGCGGGCGAGGGGCCTTGTCACTTAATTAACCCGCTCATTTCCGAGCGGGTTAATCACCGGCTGTTTCTACTCCTCATCCCGTTTGATAATAAAGATCCTCCCCCCGGTCCGGCCGAAAATTTCCGGTTCGTACATACATTCCGCCGTTGCCGGAGGCGTGGGAAAAACACCGCCGCTGGTCGTCCGGAAGAGAAAACTCACCTCCTGCCGCCCCCGGGGGAACTCGTCCCAGAAATAGCGCACTTCGTTGTCGAATATTTTCGACCCGAATGGAACATACCGGGACCAGTCGACGTCCGGGTCCTGAAATTCGTCGTACTTCGGTGTGGTAACGAAAGCGGCATCGAGGATTTCCGCCCCCGACGGCACGGGCAGACGGACAGCTACGTAGCTCCGGCCGCGGTGGCTGGAAACTACCGCTTTCAGACGGTACGTTTTACCGACGGTAAGGGCAGCACCCTCCACCTTCTGCCCGTCTACGGTGCTGATTTCATAGACAATCCCTATCCCCTCGTCCCGGGGGTAGCTTATTTCCGAAGGAATTGCGTAACGCAGACTCGCGGTATAGTAGAGGCGGCCCGCCCCCTCTTTTGTAAATGTAAGGGGATACATGGTGTCCCGGTCGAATCCCGTAAGCACGCTTCCCGACAGGGGCAGCTTCCGGTTGAAAATTTCCGCGATCGAATCGATTTCAGCTTCCGCGATTGTCTCACCGTCGATTGTCACCTCCGCGGCAAAATCGGGCCCTCCCCCGCCTTCGGCTTGCAGTAATGAGGTAAAGGCCTGAATGGCCCAGTTTGTATCGGCGGTATTTTTCCAGATTCCCCCCTTCTGTCTGTCCATGAGGGTGTTGGTAATCCTGGTTACCATATCGCTTTCGGGGTCGATCCGGCTGTAAAGCATGAGAAACAGCGCCAGCTGCTCAACCTGGGAATTATAAAACGAGGAGCTTTCGTATGTTTCCGTTAGATCAACGGACCGGGTACCGGGCCGGACAAACTGCTTAATTCTGTTCAGGCACTGCTCCGCCTGATTGTCCTGGTTTTGGTCCAGGTAAATAAGCCCTAAAAATCCGTATCCTGAAATACCAATTTCATCACCCCTGGCAAAATAGCGGGCCGCCTCCCCGGAAACTCCGGCACCGAGGAGGGAGCGGACATAGAGCCCGTAGAGCATGAGGTAATTGTTCCCCCGCGCGGAGGAGGGGGGATTGGCCAGATAGTCGAGCAGCCCGGGAACACTGAGGCCGTCCGGAATCGTGTAGCCCCGGTCCCGTGCGAGGGCCAGGAGGTGTCCGGCACGGACAGTGGCATAGTAGGATGAATATACACCTTCCCGGACCGGCCAGAAGGGGAACCCCCCGTCGGAACGCTGATACGCTCCCCACAAGTCGAGGTCGGCCTGCACCGTTCCCCTGATGTCCCCGACGGGATTTTCCAAAGCGAAATCGTCGACATAATCCTCTAAAAGCACCAGCGGCAAGAGTTTGCTCGCCCGCTGCTCCATGCAGCCGTACGGATATCCGATTACATAGTCGATTGCCTCTCCTAACGAGGCGGCCCGGGAACCGGAAAGGTTAATGGTAAGGCTCCCCTCATCGTCGTCGACATAGGAAGGAAGTACAATCCCCTCTCCCGCGGAGTCCTCCGCCTGCCCGATAGTGGCAAATGTTTCGAAAATGTAGGGCTTTTCAACAATTAGTGTTTCCACAAGCTGTTCTTCCAGGACTTCGGACTTCGTGGTGACCGTAATTTCCGCCGTACCCGGCGAAACAGCTAAGAGCTGAAACGGCACTTCCAAGGTGGACGCCGCGGGTATGGCAACGGTCTTGGAGTTTTTTCCTCCGATACCGAGAATGTCCGATTCGATATTCAGGGTAACTTCGTGCTCTTTGCCGTCTAAATTGGTAAGCAGCACGCTGCCGACGGCGGTGTCCCGGTAGCGGAGACGCCGCGGAAAGGCGGTTTTTACGTTGATGGGATTCTGGACCTTCAGCTCTTTTTCCTGAATACCGAAGCTGTTGTCCCGTACCGCAACGGCGGTTAAGCGGTACGTTGTAAGGGTATCGGGAAGGGTAAAGCGCACCGTTACTCTGCCCTCTTCATCGGTACTGAGAAACGGCTCGAAAACCGCGGTAGGGTTAAAATCCTCCCGCCTTTTCATCCCCATACCGGCGCCTCCCTCGTCTTCTCCGTCTTTCCCGTCGCCCCCTGCCAGGTCGGGCACGTCGTAGGTAACCGGGTCGATTAAGAGGGACCGGGAATCCGCCCCCTCCACGGCCAGGGGAAACCGTCCTTCACTGTAGAAAAATGCAAGCGGGTCCGTAATATGGTAGTTGATGAGGTCTAAAACCCCGCGGTCGACTGCCAAAAAGGTAAGCTCCGCGTTTTCCACGGGCCTGCCGTTTTGTGTCGCGGTAAGGACCACTTCCGCCTCAGCCCCCGGCAAATAGGCAGGTGCCGCCGGTTCGATACTGATATCGATCAATTTCGCCGCCGTTTCAACCCGCAGCGGCGTAACGCCGTAGAGTCCCTTCGGCTTGTCTAAATCGGGTTCGAAGTAGGTATGCTCCGGTTTGCCGGTCCTCACCGTATAGGAGGAAACGCTGACATACACAACCGGCAGATAGTCCTCCGTAATCGGGACCTCGATCAGCTTCGCCGATCCTTCCACGCTGATTTTTCTCTCATTGAAAATTCCCTCCCGCTCGACGGTTATCAGGTAGTCCCCTTCGGGAATGGGAGACTGCAGCAGGATTTTCGCCGTATCTCCCGGCTTATACAGCTGCTTGTCCGGTTTCAGCTCCAGCATGTCCGCGTCTCCGGACCCCCAGCGGACCCACCCGCCGCCGGTGGCGTACAAGCTCAGTTCCGTTACCGCTTTCCGCTCCATGGCGTCCTCGGCGGTAAATTTGATATAATACGAACCGCTCTCCCCGGGGGTAAACCGCGCCGTCCCCTTTCCGCTGCTTAGGGTTATTTCCTCGTCGGCGATTTTCGTCTCCACCCGCTCCCAGCGGGAGTTGATGGTATCATACACCCCCTGCTGCTGGGCCAGTTTCCACTCGATTTTATACAATTCACCTGTAAGGCTGATTTTTTCTCCGTCTTTTACAAGGCCGCCTTCCGGTGTAACCAGCCGGACCTCACACTCCATCTCCTTTCCCTTTTCCACAAAGGTATACCAGGAGCCGGCAGCGTCCTTCACCCGGGCGCCGATGTAAAAAGCGGCGGGATGGACCGTTACACCCTCCCGCTTTGCTACAAGCTGATTGCTGACGTCGCTGATTCGCGCTTCTGCTTCATAAACATAGGCCCTCCCCTCGATGCCCTCGGGTGATGTTTTCTGCTTCACATTGATAGTACCCGTCGGCGGCAGGCTGCCTTCGGCAGTTTCCAGGCTGTGTCTGCTGTCGTACCCTTCCGGTCCGAACCGGTAATCCTTCCAGTCATCTCCCGGCGGCGTGTAGGTAACCGGACGTTTCGACCAATAGACCTCGTAATTTCCCCGGCTGAGAGCCCCGCCTGCAAGATATTCCGAGGCAACGGTAAAACTCACCGTGTCCCCCTGATAATGGGTAATGTCGGGACTCGACATATCGACGGAAAAGAGAAGCCGCCGGAAGTGGGCCACCTGGAACAGCTCCCGGACCGTTTTTTCGTCCCGGCTGTAAGCAATTTCATACCACCCCGGTTCCGCGTCCTCCGGCAGGGTAAAACTCCCGTACAACCCGCCGGAACCGGTTGTTTCACCGCGGAAACGGGTTATTTCTCTTCCGCGGTACCGGGACTCACGAACGGCGATATCGTACCCGCCGGAAAAAGGCGTGTATTTACCGTACTGCTGGTTCCGGTCGATACCTCTGAAGGTGACCGTTTCCCCCGGCTTGTACAGTTTGCGGTCGGTAAACAGATAGGTGACCATATTCGGGGTCCCGATCTGTGTCGGCGCCGCGGTGTTGTATATATTGGAACGCCACGTATCGTGACTGTAATTCGGTTTAAATTCTATTTTGTCGTTTCCGTACTTGACCCGTATCCGCAGTTCATTTTCATAGGTCCGTCCGGGGACCCCGAAATATTCAAAGTATTCCCCTTCTTCCAGCTCGAATACCGCTAAGCCGTCGGCATCCGTTTCGGTGCTCTTTTTAACGGCCTGTTTCCGCGTAATGCTTACCTCGGCACCCTCTACCGCCTCGCCTGTCGCGAGGGAAGTAACAAGGGTAATAATTTTATTGTAACCGTGGCGGACCGTAAGGCCCAAATCGGTAACCTGCAGCCGAAGGTCCCGTTTCGTCCATGTCGGCATGGTGCCGTCGTTGTTCCTCTTCCCGAAGTTCCAGGAGAAGCCGACCCAGCCGTATCCTTCACTGTTCAAATAGTCCTTGAAATTGTAGACCTCAAAATACCGTTTATTCCTCTCGATTTCTCCGAAATTGTAGGGCCTGAGCTCCTCATGACTGAACGTCCCGTAGGGGTCGGAAACGGTATCCGCCTTCCACAGGCCTTCGAAAACATTCTGGTGCTCCCACATAATCCGCTTCGGGAACGCGGCCTCCAGCATCCGGGGCCCGGTATTCGGAAAATAGGCGTAGCGTTCCGCCGGAGGGACCTCGACTCGGACCTGTTCGCTCCTTTGTAGTTTTCTCCCGTACACGTCGGTAATACCGGCGTCCAGAAACAGAGTGTATACCGACTCGGGGGCAACGGGCAGATTGTTGATCCGGACCCGGTCCCGGTAAACCTCGACATTCTCTTCCGTTATTTCCATTGCCGGATTGGTGCGGACCTTACCCGTGAGGTCCTCGGCTTTTACGGAATGACTGAACTTTAGATATACCGGATTTGCTTCGCCCTGCCTGCTCCGGGGAAAGGACCAGGAACAGGTATCGTAATCCACAAACCGGAAGGGCCTGAGGGTATGAAAACTCCGTGTTATGTTCACCGGCGTACCGATAAAATCGGCTTCACTCCGCGCCCCTTTCCGTACTGTTACGGTAACATCGGTATCTTCAGGGAACAGACCTTCCACATGCAGGACTGCCGTCCGTTCCTTGATTTCTTCGGACAGCCGATTTTCCGGGTCGTCGGGACGGGCAATGGTAAAATTATAGCCGCGGCCTCCCGCTTCGACGGACAGATAATTTTTGATAACATTGAGGTTGACCTTGTGGGAAAATACGATGTGGATTGTTTTTGCTTCGTCTGGGGGCACATCATCTAAGCTGTAGTCCCCCTCCGCTGTACCGGTAAAAAAGTCCCGAATCGAAAGATATTCGGTATGAAAACTGAAGGATTTCTCTCCCGTCAGCTCTTTGCCGCCTAATGACCGCGCGGTATCCGAAATTGAAACGGTGTAACGCCGCTGGGGAAGGGCCTTTTCATCGGCGTCAAAACTCAAAAGCCTGGTCCCGTACCATCGGAAGGTACCTTGTATGGGCGGGTCAATTGACATAATGTCAGACGAACGCATAGGTTCTCCCAGCTGCCGCAGAGGCACCACCGGCTGGGAGAAAACGACATACATCGACGGATAAACGACCTCCGGGGGAAGCTCCTCGACGGGACCGTAATCGACAATTTGAAACGGTTCGTCCGATTCCTTCACCGGCGCCGCTACCGTTTGTATCGAGTCCGGCTCGTAGTAGGTAATGTCATAGGAGGCTAGGTCCTCGTTAATTGCCGCGTCTTGATACAGCTGCCGCTGGATTTTTTGGCTTTCACTCATCTCCTCCGTGTTTTCCTCCGTAGCAGGTTTCGCCCCGGGGGCTTCCTCCCTGGTGCAGCCGGTAAAAACAAGCAGTATGCTGCCTAGTAAAAGGGCAATCAGCATTACGGTCCGTTTCATTCATATCTCCTTACAGTGGTCATTGGTATCAGTATATACCCGTTACCGAAAATTTTACACACATCCGTTTAGGGTTTGGCAAGAAATGTCGATAAAAATATTAGAATTGTGTTGCAACACAATATATGGTGTGATATAGTGATATTGTTGCGGCTAATTCCACTATATATAGAGGTTTTGGGCGGCCGCGTTAATTGGGGGAAGGTTGTGAAATGCCCGCTTTGTGAAAGTCACGAAGACAGGGTCCTCGAGTCCAGACAGAACGCCAGCGGCACGTCCATACGCCGGCGGAGGGAATGTCTGCACTGCGGGTATCGATTCACATCCTACGAACACATTGAAGAAAAAAAGCTGATGGTTGTAAAGCGTGACGGCCGGCGGCAGCAGTTCGATTTGACCAAACTCGAACGGGGTATTCAAATTTCCCTGGAAAAACGGCCGGTCCCCCAGCTGAAAGTAGAAGAAATGCTTCACGAATTGGAAGATGAAGCGGCCATGCAGGCAAAAAGCACCCATGAGATTACCTCGCGGAAATTAGGGGAAATGGTGCTTTCAAAATTATTCGACGTTGATATGGTGGGGTATGTCCGGTTTGCCTCGGTATACCGGATGTTTGAAAATGTTGATCAATTTATCGATGAAATAGGAAAGTTGTCAAATAAATCGTCATGAGGGGAAGGGGGACCAATTGGAGCATACAGGACGCAGCTATTGGGAGGAGTTTCTCGGCATAGAGAGTTCCGAGAAGCCGGCTGCAGGGGCAGTGATACGGCAGGTTATTAAAAGAAACGGGAAATTGGAAAAGTATGACCGATGGAAAATTGCCGGGGCCGTCGGGAAAGCGGTCCGGGCAGTCCGGGGAGAGGAAGACCTCGACTTTGTAGAGGAGCTTACAAGTCAGGTGGAGGAACGGATGCGGAAGGTAATGTCCGCACGGCATCCGAACTCGGTACCGGCAATAGAGGAGATACAGGACTTAGTGGAAACGGTCCTGATGGAAAGGAAGCAGTTCGATATTGCAAAAGCCTATATTATCTACCGGGCCAAACATGAGATAATAAGGGACACCAGAAAGCTGACACTGGACATCAGCTCAACCATGGACGGATACTTAAGCCAGTCCGACTGGCGGGTAAACGAAAACGCCAACGTTAATTTTTCATTAGGCGGGCTGGTCCTTCACAATTCGGGTACCATCACGGCAAATTACTGGCTTAAAAACATCTATCCCGAGGACGTTTCCATGGCCCATCAGAATGCCGATTTTCATATCCACGATCTGTCAATGTTTTCCGGCTACTGCGCCGGCTGGTCCCTGCGTCAGCTGATTATGGAAGGCTTAGGCGGCGTTCCCGATAAAATTACGTCGAAACCGGCAAAGCACTTAAACACCTTAATTCAGCAGATTGTCAATTTTTTAGGGATTATGCAGAACGAATGGGCCGGCGCGCAGGCGCTTTCGAGTTTCGACACCTACTTGGCCCCCTTTGTAAAAATTGATGATTTAAGCTTCGAACAGGTAAAACAGGCAATCCAGAGTTTTATTTTCGGTGTTAATACACCGTCCCGCTGGGGAAGTCAGGCGCCGTTCACCAACATTACCCTGGACTGGAATGTTCCTTCCGACCTGCAGGAACGGCCGGCAATTGTGGGGGGTGAAGATCTTGACTTTACCTACGGCGACTGTCAGCGGGAGATGGACCTCATCAACAAGGCTTTCATTCATCTTATGATTGACGGTGACGCCAACGGCCGGGGGTTTCAATATCCTATACCCACCTACAACATTACCGACGATTTCAACTGGGATTCGGAAAACGCGAAACTGCTGTTTGAAATGACCTCGAAGTACGGAACACCCTACTTTCAGAATTTCGTCAACAGCGACCTGAATCCCGGGGATGTCCGCTCCATGTGCTGCCGGCTGCAGCTGGACAAGCGGGAACTCCGGAAACGGGGGGGCGGCCTCTTCGGTTCCGACGAGTTTACCGGGTCTATCGGGGTGGTAACCATCAACCTTCCGAGAATCGGATATCTTTCGAACACGAAAGTGGATTTCTTCCACCGGCTTACCGAACTGATGGACACCGCCGCGGAGTCCCTCACTATTAAACGGAAGGTAATCAACAGGCTGATGGAAGCCGGACTGTTTCCATATACCAAACGGTACCTGAAACACCTGGACAACCACTTTTCGACTATCGGCATCGTGGGGATGAACGAATGCACTCTTAATTTTTCAGGAGAGGACATGACCACCGAAACAGGCCGCGAATTTGCTCTGGAAATTCTCGACTACATGCGGCGGCACCTTGCGGACCTGCAGGAAGACACGGGAGACCTGTTCAATCTTGAGGCAACACCCGCGGAGAGCACCTCCTACAGGCTGGCAAAACACGACAGAGAGCGGTATCCGGACATTATTACCAGCGGCGTTCAGGAGCCCTTCTACACCAATTCGACGCAGATGCCCGTCGATTTTACTTCGGACATTTTTGAGGCCCTCGACCATCAGGACGAGCTTCAAATTAAATATACAGGGGGGACTGTATTCCATGGATTTCTGGGTGAAGCCGTGGACAACTGGGAGGCATGCAGAAATCTCGTGCGCGCCATTGCCTGGAATTACAGGCTCCCCTATTTTACCATCTCGCCGACGTTCTCTATCTGCCCGATACACGGATATTTAAACGGTGAACATTTCGCCTGCCCGAAATGCGCCGATGAAGAACGGGAGAAAATCCAGCGGCGGCTCGATGAACTGCAAACAGAAAAGCAGAAACTGGTTAAAACACAGAAGGGAGAGAAGAAATGAACGCGACACGAACAGTTGAACAGGTGGACAAAGAAATAGCCGAATTACAACAGCATCTGCGGGGCGTGACCGGTACGAAAACCGAAGTATATACGCGGATTGTCGGATATTACCGTTCCGTGGCAAATTGGAACAAGGGGAAGCGGGAGGAATACGACTACCGAAAGCTGTTTTCGGAACCGAAAAACATGATAAAACACGGCTCGAGGCAGCCGGAATTCGCGGGAAAAGAGATGGGCACCGGCGGGTCCCCTCCCCGGGACATCGCGGAATCGGCCGCTTCCTATACGTTTTTTTACCGCGGCACATGCCCGAATTGTCCTCCGGTTAAAGAATATGTAAACAAGCTTTCCATGCCCGGCAGTTCCGTCGATGTTGATACCCCCGAAGGAATGGATTCGGCGATAGAGCATCAGGTACTTGCCTCTCCAACGGTGATCTTTTTCGACGTCCAGGATCACGAGGTGTTTCGGGCGAATAACACCGAAACCATGGAGCAGGTGTTTTCACTTGCGGAAGCCGGCGTCTCCTAGGGTCGTTTTCTCCGGTTAGTGTGCCGGCCATGACGCTTACCAGGGCAGGGCTGGTTAAAACGACCTTAATCGACTTTCCGGGAGAGGTTGCGGCCACGGTGTTTACACCGGGCTGCAACCTCCGCTGCCCCTACTGCCACAATCCCGAGCTCGTTATACCGCCGTTTCCGGATGACCTGCTGCCGATTGAAGAGGTGCGGCGGTTTGTAGCAAAACGCGCTTCCGTCCTCGGGGGGGTCTGCGTTACCGGCGGCGAACCGCTTCTGCATACGGACCTGATAGGGTTTATCGATTTCTGTAAAAACCTCGGTTTAAAAGTAAAACTCGACACGAACGGCTGCTTTCCCCGCCTGCTTCGTCCGCTGCTTGCACGGACCGACTATATTGCCATGGACATCAAAACGGTCCCGGAGAAATACGGCCTTCTCAGCAGCTCTGTCCCTCCGGCATCCGCGGCTGTCGACACTGTGGAAAACGCCCTGCGGCAAAGCATTGAAATCATCATCTCTTCCGGGGTGCGCCACGAATTCCGCACCACCATGGCCCCGGGTATAGCGGGGACGGAGGAGGCGGCAGCAATAGCGGAACTCCTGAAATCGGCTTATACTTCGGCGGCCCGGGACCCGCAAAGCGCGGGCAGGTACATTCTGACGCAATTCAGGCCCGGCACGACCCTCGACCCCGCGTTCAGCGAGCTCTGTCCCTATTTCGGGACTGAACTGCGCCGCGCGGCTGAAATCGTCCGAGAAACGGGCATCAACTGCGAAGTTCGAGGAGTATAGGGGGCCTGGTTTTCCGGAAAAAAAGCGCTATACTATCTACAGGAGGTGATGATGAAAAAAGTGACACTCCATGCCGCGCTGCCGCTTTTTCTCTTTGCGGCGGTACTAGTTCCCGGACCTGCCGGCGCTCAAAGCCTGCCGGAATGGGCGCGGGAGTACGGCTTACAATCACCCTACTCCGATACGCGGCACATTACCGGATTCGGGATGGCTGAGCGGGGAGCGGATGATGCCGAGTCCCTGGAAGCCGCGAAAACCGGCGCGTTAGACGATTTAATTCGTAAAATCAGGGTACAGGTTTCCAGTACCATTACCACGTCGACGGCCGATAGCGGCGGGACGGCGTCCTCCAGTGTATCCATGGTCAGCAGGAGCATCAGCAATATGAAACTGACCAACATCGACTTTGAAATTGCAGGCGACTGGAAGCATCACTACGCCCTCGCCTACGCCGCGAAGGGGCCGCTTCGGAATACGTTCCTGAGCAGAGGGACGGAGGCGCTTCAAAAGATCGTCCAGGGGAAAAACCGGGCGGAAAATGCCGAACGCGCGGGAGATATCGGGTCCGCCATCGACATATATATCGGCATACTGCCGTATTTTTCCGATGTACTCGAAAACCGGTCAATTTTCAATGTCTTAGCGGAAGGGAGCTACGAAAGCGGTTTTTTCCCCGCGGGAAATGTCGGCGGGATTACCAACGCGGACACCTTTTTCCGCTTAGAAGGTGAGATTAGAAATAAAATAACCACCCTGCAGAAAGGCTCTGTCCCCGACCTCGACGCCGCGCTGGACAAAATCGTCGTTATGCTCGCCACGCAGCAGGTACAAGGCGGCTCCTTTCAAGTCCCGCCTCTTTTGTATCAGAACTCCGACTTTACCAGCGCTTTCGGCAATTATGCTTCACGGAAACTTGAAAATCTCGTCAATACCCGGCTTACACGGGGACAGAGCAAAATTGCAGTGCGGGGCACATACTGGGAAAAAGGCGATTCCATTGAACTGATGGTCGTCGCGAGGTCGGTCGAGACGGGGCAAAGCCTCGGCAGCGGTTTTGCCGAGTTTCCGGTTTCCTCCGCCCCCGGGGGATATGACATAAAACCGCAAAACGCCGAAGAAGCACTGAAAACACAGTATGCCATAGCCGACGGCGCCTTTACCGACGGGGGACTGAAGGTAGACATATGGACAAACAGAGGCAGAAATGGAGATGTTCTCGTTTTTACAGGCGGAGAATCTCTACAGCTCTATTTCAAGGTCAACCAGCCGGCGTTCCTCCAGCTTACCTACGATTTGGCAACCGGAGAAAAGGTGCTTTTAGAAGAATCCTTTTATATCGGCATGGATATGGTTAACCGGGTAGTGAAATACTCGTACGAATTTGAAGTTGTCCCGCCGTACGGCGTCGAACATCTCATGGTAACGGCCTTCTCAAAGGAACCGCCGCCGGCAAACGTCATTATCGATTACATTGACGGCGAGCGTTACGAAGTGTTTGGAGACGCGAAGGCGGTTGTCGCTCAAACACGGGGACTGCGAAAAAAGCAGAGCGAGACGGGCAGCACCGACGTAAAAGTTGGAGAGGCGTTTCTAACCCTCACCACCATGCCGCCGGAGTAGGCAGCCATGTATTATAATTTTAAAAGGCTTATGATTTTCGTCAAGAATATTACATCTATTATTTTAATTGCTACGCTAATAAGTTGCACAACAGTTGTTTCGATTGATAGTGAACCGAAAGGATCCGATGTATTCATTAATCATAGGTACGTCGGAGCTACTCCGGTGAAAACGGAATTGAGTGATTTTGCTGGCAACACCTACAACGTAAAAATAAAAAAACAAGGATACCAAGAAGTTTCTGCTCAATTGGAAAAAGAGATAAAGGCAGGGGCTATTATTGCTAGTATTCCATTCTTCTTTGCTCCGTGGCCTCTTTTATGGGTTTACGGCCCCCAAGAAGAACACTATTACAAGTTATATCCAATCGAGTAAGCTTACCCAGGTTAAATGGTATAAAGCAGCCTAGAAAATATCAAAGAAATTTGGATAATCTCGCAAAAAGTTCGAAAAAAAACAGATTGACATGATTTTATTAATATTATATCATACAAACTGCATAAAAAAACTTAGCCTAAGGAGTATTTTCATGAAAAAAGGGGTAATGTTAGCTATTACTGTGGTGTTCATTATTGCATTACTTGGATCTTGTGTTAATGTAAGGCCATTTGATGCCGGCGCCAGTGGCAAAGTGGGATCAAAAGTTGGACGATCGGAAATGACGAGTATTCTGTTTTTCCCAGCAACCGGTGATGCCGGACTTAGAAAAGCCGCCCAAAATGGAGGTATCTCCAAGATTGGTACTGTTGATATAGAATACAACTGGTTTTTCGTCGGGTATAAAATAACTACTATTATAACAGGCGAATAATATCTCAAGAGAAACAAGGCAATTGCATTGCCTTGTTTCTCTTGCACATATAGTACAACTAGTACAACGGTATTGACTTCCACATAAAAACTTTCAGGTCCTTTTGAAAATTAATAGAGATATCTTTTCATTTCTGTACTTAGGGCTTCCTGAAAAAATAGTATCGGCAAGCGGTCCCTTGTTAAACGGCACTTGTTAAACGGCACTAATAAAGAATTATCCGCCCCTTCGCGTTGGAGTCAAGCCGGTAAAAATCGGTTAACATCGGTATTCCCTTCCCTTTCACATACAGCGGAAGTATATCGTCATAGTGGCCGGATACAGGACGTCCCGACTGACCACCTGGTAAACTCATAAAAGAACGCTCAAGATCACCAAAATCGACGACTACACGAAGAACCGGACCGCCTTTGATATCGAAGTGGTCGATTTCACTCCTCTGGATTTGATGTGCAAACAGTGTGTCGGTAGCACCGCGGAGCGGCAGGGGGCCCCTGTTTAAAAAGCCGGCAAGGGCCTTTTCCGTCCCGAAGGGGTGTTCTAAAATAAAGGTCGCTCCCCGGTCCCATCTCCATTTTTCAACCTTTTCCCCATATAGATCGGCACACATGGAAACAGTCTTCCGGAAAGCCTCATCGAGGACCTCTTCATAGGTTTCCCTTCCGGACGTCCGGATATCATCCCAGGCCGGATTTTCAGGATCACCGAGAAGATCGTAAACAAGCGGCTCCATATTATAAAAGGAAAGGTAGAAATGAAGCGTTTTCGGACTTACCTCATCCTCGAGGGCCGCAATGAATGCCTGGATCTGGAAAATATTAAAAATCGTCGGCCCGGTACTCGTATCAATATTCCGACCGTCCCACTCCAGCAATATCGCGGAAGCATCAGCAACAAGCGGATCAGCATCATGTAACAATGGGGTTAGAAAGGCCCCAAAGCGGGAACGGAGAAGCTCCCAGCCCATAAATTTGTCGTCCATCTGTAATTCCGACATAATCTCCGATATTTCCCTGCCCTCGCTGCCTTTATCCAATACTTCCTTTATTCGCTGATAGCGAAATGGCGTAGAGCCGTCCAGGTTTAACGGATATGAAACTGACTCAGGGTCGACGACCTGATTATTTGCAGTGCCGAGGTGTCCCGCCGGCGGGTTTTTGATAAACGGAAGTTCCTCCGTCCCTACATATTCCTTCCATTCATACCGATCAATCCATCCCGGTACCGGGAGAGTCCCCGGATGAAACTGCCGCCGCGGCAGCCTGACACTTCCAACATAGCCTATGTCCCCGTTTACATCCGCCAGGGCCCAGTGTCCGGTAAAACCATAGAAATCCTCAAAGGCCCCTCTCGCATCATCCACATTATAAGCGTTATAAGCCCGCCGGAGAGCACTGAGGGGCTCTCCCAATATGCGGTTTCTTCGCAGTGCCAAAAGAGGAAAATCGCCGCCAATCCGTTCTATAAAATCGTTGAGGATAACCCCGTGACGCGACTCCCTTACCGTATAGGTTTCTTCCGTAAAACTGCCGTCGTCACGGCGAATTTTAAATGTCTCGACCCGCTTTTCGAACGGGACAGCTTCCCCTTCAAAATAGTAAAAATCCGGATCGCCCGATACGGGTTTTTCAACAAACAGGTCCGTTACGTCCGCCCAGTTCGAAGTCGCACCCCACGCAACGTTACCGTTTGTCCCGAATGGGACCGCGGGCAGGCCGGTAAAGCCCGCCCCGATTGCCGAATATGCACCCTCTTTTTCCAGGTGAAAAAGATATCCCATCGACGGCAGCATATGCGGCATATGTGAATCCGTTGCCAGCGCCGCTTTGCCGGTGCCGGTCCAGCTGCCGTCAACCGCCCAGTTGTTGCTTGCGCTGTTGCCGCGGTACCAGTTATCCATCCCTCTGTAGACAAGTCCGGCATCTTCGGCCGGGTTTTCCATGTCCGGTTCGGGATAATCTTCAACAAACGCTTCTAAATAACTGACAAGCTCCGGGGAAATAAGAGAAACGCCGCCGTCGGCAGGAGAGCGGTATCCGCTCCCGTTTGGTGAGTAGGTATTGGCAGCCCCGTCACTGATAAGATACGGCGGTAATTCATAAACGGGTTTATATATCTGTAAGCTTCGATCAATACTTTGGCCGATTCTGAGCTGATGCACTATCAGTTCCAGCCTGCTCAATTCGTGTTCCCAGTTTTTACATAAACCGAAGGAAATCATTGCAAAAATAACCATCGAATCTTCCGGCTTCCACTCCTCCGGCTGATAATCCAGCACCCGGAATTCCATGGGCCGAGGTTCGAGCCGGGTCGCCTCGTTGATGCCTGCCGAAAATGCCTCGAGCAGCCGCGCATCCTCTTCCGAGGCCTCCCGCAGAAGATACTCAGCATCTTTATAAAAACCGAGCATCCTGCTCATCATTTCAGTCTGCTTAAGGATCCCCGTTTTGTCCCGGTCGCCGACTAACTCCCGCAGCCTGCCGTATGCAAGCATCTTGAACATCTCGAGCTGAAACCGCCTGTCCCGCCCCTGCATATAGCCGAGGGCAAAATAGAGATCGTACTCGCTGTCAGCCTGGATGTGGGGCACCGCGTAATCGTCCAGGTATACTGTTACCGGCTGCTGCAGGTCAGCTTCGACATCAACTTCTATCGTTCCTGTTGTTTGTACGGTATCGGGATTCAGCCTATACCCGATATACCTCCCGGCCATTGAGGAACATGAGCCGAGAAACAATGTTGAAACGACAACCGCAGTCCATATTCGTCCTTGCCTGTTTTTCATATCATAAAAGTACGCAAATTTGTGCCGAAATACAATCATTCCGGCAAATCTTTTAAACGAGCCGCTCTTGCACAAGACACCGAGGCATGGTATGAAACAGCATGAAAGCATATCCTGAATGCCTCTCCTGTATTTTCGGCCAGGCGATACGTACATCAAAAATAGCGTCGAATAATCCGGATGAATGGGAAGAAGTTATCCGGCGGCTTGCCGATCGCGTAAAAGAAATGGTGTTAGACCGGGACACCCCGGCGGCAGTTTCGCAGCACGTGTACGATATTGTTACGGAGGTTACCGGAGAAGCCGATCCGTATAAAAGCATGAAAGCAGAGACTAACAGACAGGCGAAGGACCTGCTGCCGACGCTGGAAAAACTGGTGTTTACCTCGGATGACCCGTTACGCAGCGCGGTCCACATGGCCGTGGCGGGAAATATTATCGATTTCGGAATTAATCCGGACCTGAAAGTCGAGCGTGACGTACTGCCGATTGCGGAACAGACCTTTGCAATTGACGATATTGAACAATTCCGCGAAGACATCGGGCCGGGCGCAAAGGTCCTTTACATTGGAGACAACTCGGGAGAAATCATTTTTGACCGGGTCTTCGTTGAAGAACTGCTGGAACTGGGGACAGAGCTGACATATTCTGTAAAATCAGCCCCGATTATCAACGATGTAACCATGGAAGACGCCGAATTCGCCGGACTGACCGATATTGTCAAGGTTATCGGGACCGGATCGGGGCATCTGGGTGTTCATTGGGACCACACTTCCGATGAATTCAAAAACTGCTTTTCCAGTGCCGATATCATCATCAGCAAGGGGCATGCAAACTTTGAAACCCTCTCCGAACTCGAAGCAAATATCTACTTTCTTTTGAGGACGAAATGCGTCTGCGTGGCCCGGGAACTTGGAGTCACCCTCGGGGACATTGTTTTTAAACGGCAGACCGCCCGATGTAAAAACTGAACACCTAAAAAGTATTGCCGTAGTAGCGGCAAAAGCCGAATTCGATGCCGATATCCAAGTTTCCGAAATAGGACTGTACAAATAACACCTATCGAACCGCCTCAGGGATACCGGTAGCCCGCGGAATGGACAGTCGTAATAATCTGAGGATTTTTGGGGTCTACTTCGATTTTTTTTCTCAGTTGTGATATATGCTGATCGAGGGTCCGTGAATTCGGCATGTGGCTGATTCCCCAGCCGGTGTTGTAGATCTCGTCCCGGCTAAGGACTTTCCCCCTGTTTCGGGCAAAAAGCGACAGTATTTTCACATCACGCAGACTCAAATCGATTTCCTCCGTCCCTCTCTGGGCCTTCAGCTCGGCCGGATATACCTCAAGGTCTCCCAGCACGAAGGTTTCAACGGCAGCAGGTGATTCTGATCCTGCATTCATCACTCTCCTCGTAACGGCCCGGATCCGCGCGACAACTTCCCGCACGCCGAAGGGCTTCGAAATATAGTCGTCTGCCCCCAGTTCGAGCCCTACAACCTTGTCAATTTCCTCCGATTTTGCACTTAAAAAGATGACGGGCACGTGTTTGTCCTCTTTTCTAATTTTCCTGCAGACATCATAGCCGCTTATCTCCGGCATCATAATATCAAGAACAACCATATCCGGCCGACTTTCCCGAAACAGCTCAATTGCCGCGGCTCCGTCCCCCGCGGTGGTTACGTTGTACCCTTCCCGTTCAAAAATCTCCGATAGTCCCTCCCGGGTAAACTGATCATCTTCAGCTAACAGTATTTTCATTTTGTCCTCTTTCAGTTTTCAAAACAACCCGCAGCTCTGTCCCCGGCCCCCCGCCGGAAATTACAGCCGCGCTTCCGCCGTGTTTCTTTGCCAGACCGCGGACAATCGACAAACCGATACCGGTCCCGGAAATCCCGTCTGTCGACTTGCTGCTGATTCTGAAAAACGGCGAAAACACCTTTTCCCGCAAACCCTTCGGAATTCCCGGCCCCTTGTCGACAACGGTAATTTCAGTAGTAAAGCTCTTCGCGGTTTGCCCGTACTGCTTTGTTTGTATTCCCAGGTACTCGCCGGAGGCGGCATACTTTTCCACATTGCTGATTAGATTACTCACTATTTGTTCGGTAATGTCCCTGTCTATCATCACCGCCGTACCGGCATGAAGGTCCAACTCAACGTGAATTTTTTTCGATTCCAGGGAGGCGCGAAAATTCCCGACCACCGCTTGTACGATCCGGTCCGGGACTTCCTCCGAGGGAGAAAACGCGGCCCCGTTTTGCCCCTCTCTTGCAAAGGTAAGCACATTGCCTATCAGCCTGCCCAGCCTTCTGCTTTCGGATATAACGATATCGAGATAGCTGCTTCCCCTCTCATCCTCTTCAGGCAGCCTGTTCTCGAGAAGCTCCGCGTACATTCGGATATTCGTTAACGGAGTTTTCAATTCATGGCTGACCTGATTGACGAAACTGACCTTTTTATACGCTTCACGGACTTCCCTCCTACTTTCCCGGTAAAAATACACCGCCAAACCGATAATCGCCAGGGAAACAAACCCGATTACGCCGAACAGCGGGATAATTCTTCCCGCGGCCGCCTCCTCTGTCCCCGGCGGAAGGTAATATTCGAGACTCCACGCGGCAAGCGGCGGTACTACCGAAGCAGTTGCCGTTGGCGGAATCCCCTCTTCAGGAACATAGCTGCCCCATATATACACTTCATTATTCCCGACATCCTTTAAAACCACGCGAAACCTGTCACCGCTCTTAGGGTCGGTTGCCGGAAGTCCCCGGATAACACCGGAAATAACGGCCATACGGTTTAATTCAACAGCGGTTATCACGCTTTTTTCTTGCTCTGTCCCCCCTTTTTGTTCCCCTTTTTGCCAGAAAATAAAATTGATGCCTTCACCTAAATACCAGGTATACCAGCCGTACTCCTGTGTACCGGTACGTTTCTCGCTGCTATTTTCAAACAGCCCCCGGGAGAGCCCAATCTCCTTTGTCCGAAGGAGAAAATCACGTTCATTTTCGCTTAACGGCATTTCAGCATCGGGGAAAAGCATGCGGTTTTCGCTATCGAGGATAAAAACCTGGCGAAAAAGAAAATTTTCACGGGTAAGTTCCCGCAGCTCCTCCGTCCCCGCGGCGCCGGCGCCTTCGCCGGCGCCGCGGGTAAATGCCTCATACAGATTCGGCAGGCCCAGCAGCTCCGATTCCAGGGAAGAAAAATGGTGTTCTATCTGCAGATTAACGGTGGTAAGGCGTTCCCTCCCCAGGGCCTCGAGCTGCTGCCGAGTCCGTTCCGCTTCGGACCTGTAGCCCACTACGGCAAGCCAGCCCAGCAGCCCTACCGGTACCGCGGTCAATAGTAGAAAAACCGCAATTAGTTTTTTGTTAGTAACTCTGCTGATTCTGGACTTCATAGGACTCCTTCTTCATCCGTTTCCGGTTGGAATTCCACTCGGCATCATCCTCAATTGCCGCCGCGTCCATCTGAATCGACTGGCTTAATCCTTCCAGTTCCGGCGATGCCAGTTCTTCCGCCTCTTCCAGCAAAAACTCGGAATTCGCCTGCAAAACCCGCCGTGCTTCCTCCACCTCTCCCTTGTCCCGCAGACTGATGGCCTCTTCACTCCGTTCCGTTGCTATCTGCTTTACCGCGTCTACCAATGTCGCCCGGTCCTTCGCATCGTCGACAGCCTGCTTCGACCGGGTAAAACTGACGGCCGCGGCCCCCGTTAGATAATCGGACTTGTATGTCCCCATATTATCATACTGTATACTTACCCGGGCGGCATCAATCTGTGTCCCCTCCTGAAACGGGGGCACTTCGAGCTCGATAAGCAGATACTTTTCCTGATTGCTGTAAAGCTGATTGAGGTTGGTATACACTTTGTTCCCGATAATTTCCGCGTTTCTGCCTAAAATCCGCCGGGGAACAATCCGTTCGTCGCATATAATTTCTATTTTCACGTCCTGCGCCACCACGGACAGAATGTCCTGAAACTCATACTGAAAAATCCTTGTCAAATCGCGATAATTTTCCACAAAAGCATGGTTCCCGTCGCTCCGTTCCGCTAAAGCAACCATCAAGTCTTCATTGTAACCCAAGCCGAGGCCGATAGTGGTCACCGAAATCCCCGTGCGCTTCAACGATTCTCCCAAACTGCCTAACGCCATAGGCGAATCCGGCCCCACATTCGCCAGACCGTCGGAAAGAAGAATGACCCGGTTTACCTTGTTCCGCTCTAAGAATTTCGACACCTCGTCGGCCCCTTTGCTCACCCCGGCAAACAGCGCCGTCGATCCCCCGGCAAAAATCGACTCGATCCGCCGCCGGATATAACTCCGCTCCGATACCCGTGTCGCGGGCACCAGGACCGATACAGTATCGGAATAGGTCACAATCGAAACAATGTCCCTGTCTCCGAGCATCTCCACCGCTAACAGCGCCGCTTCCTTCGCCCGGACCAGCTTTTCCCCCTCCATCGACCCCGACTTGTCCAGCACAATAGAAACATTCGCGGGCGGCCTGTCTATCCGTCCATCCAGCTCAAACCCGGTCAGCCCCACCTTCAGAAAGACACTCTGCCGCTCCCCAGCGAGCAGATACGGGTTCGACACGGAAACCTTCAAGTCCACAGTCTGCGCGGACAGCTCTGTCCCTCCGAAAACACCGCCGATAACGACCGCTGCCGCCAAAAACACCGTTATAATACCGCTTTTTTTCATTTCTTTCTCCTTGCAATTAGATTCTTTCATTACAAATCTATATCCCGGAGATTTTTTTTAGTCAGACCAGTGTAAAACAATTGTAAAAAAGTTGTAACATCGGCGGGGAATAAACATCATTCAATCTGTTCTATTCCCAAAAGACCGGATACCGGTTAGACTGCCCCGGGACAAGGCGTTACCATGGAAAAGGCATTCGATAACGAAATTTACCTCCAAGAACAGACCTCTTGCATCAGAGAACGGATGCGTACATCAAAAGGAAGGCTCTACCTGGAATTCGGAGGAAAGCTGCTGAATGACTTCCATGCCGCCCGGGTCCTTCCCGGATATGATCCGAATATAAAAGTCAGACTTCTCAAGGAACTTAAGAAGGAGGCGGACATCCTTTTATGCATCCACGCGGGAGCCATCGAACAGCGGAAGATCCGGGCCGATTACGGGATAACCTACGATGCCGACGCCATGAAACTCATCGACGATCTCGCCGAAAGAAGTCTTGCCGTGTCCGCGGTGGTCATTACCCGGTGGGAGGGGCAGCGCCAGGCAAAAGTATTCAAAACGAAGCTGGAGAACCGCGGACTCAGGGTCTACACGCACGCGCCGATCAGCGGCTATCCTGCCGATATCGACCTTATTGTTTCCGGCGAAGGGTACGGCGCGAATCCCAGGATCGAAGTCTCGAGCCCCCTGGTGGTGGTTACCGGTCCCGGCCCCGGTTCGGGGAAAATGGCAACATGCCTCTCCCAGGTTTACCATGATTATAAACGGGGGGTCCCCGCAATGTACGCGAAGTTCGAAACCTTCCCCGTGTGGAACCTCCCCTTTAAACACCCCGTCAATATTGCCTACGAAGCTGCTACACTGGACCTCAAGGACGTTAATTGTATCGACCCTTTCCACCTGGAGGCCGCGGGGGAAAGTGCAATCAACTACAACCGGGACGTGGAGTCCTTTCCTATTTTAAAGGCGATACTAGAACGTATTACCGCTTCCCGGCCGATCTACCGGTCCCCAACGGAAATGGGGGTAAACCGCGTGGGATTCGCTATTGTTAACGACGACGCTGCCCGTGAATCGGCAAAGCAGGAAACCGTTTACAGATATTTTCGGACGGCCTGTGAGTATATGATGGGATTAGCTGACATAGAGTCTCTCAATAAAGCCCATATGCTTCTGAAGGAGCTGGGGATAACACCGGAGTATCGGCCGGTTGTAACTCCCGCCCGAAAAACGGTGGAGGAAAGAGCGGAACGTTTGGGCGCGAAAGGGGGTGTTGCCGACGGACTTACCATCTGCGGTGCCGCT
This sequence comes from uncultured Spirochaetales bacterium, assembly GCA_964440465.1. Taxonomy (GTDB): domain Bacteria; phylum Spirochaetota; class Spirochaetia; order SPDA01; family CAZSGZ01; genus CAZSGZ01. The sequence continues at coordinate 31,825 of CAYTSI010000005.1, read as the reverse complement.
TTGGAACTTTCCTCGGGAGAAATGATAACGGGAAAAAATTCCCACCTGCTGCACGCGGCAACCGCGGCAATCATTAACGGGCTGAAGAGACTCGCGGGCGTACCGGATTCGATACACCTCCTTTCCCCGCTGATTATCGAATCCATCGCCGGTTTTAAACGGGAAGTGGGAGGCGGGAAACATCCCAGTCTTGATGTGGATGAGGCCCTGATCGCTTTAGCGATAAGTTCCGCCCTCACCCCGATGGTCAAGGCCTGCATGGATAAACTGCACGAAATTCGGGGCTGCAAAATGCATCTGACCCATATTCCGAGCCCCGGCGATGAGGCGGGACTGAGGAGGATCGGCGTAAACTTGACGGCGGACCCTGTCTACGCGACAAAACGGATCTTTCAGGAGTAAAGCTACCGGATCTGGTTCATATCATAGGGGGTAAGCTGGTAGACGTAGTAATTAAGCCAGTTCGAAAAGAGGAGCTGGGCGTGGCTTCGCCAGCGGACGATAACGCCTAGTCCCGGATCATCATTGATAAAGTAGTTTTTCGGTAATTCGATGTACTCCCCCTTCTGCCGGTCCCGTTCGTACTCCTCCTTCAGGGTAAGGGGATCGTATTCGGCATGACCGGTTACGAAAATCATGCCGTTTTTCGCCAAAACGATGTATACTCCCGCCTCCTGGGATTCACTTAAAAGTTCGAGCTCCGGATGGGCCGCGATTTCTTCCCGCCGGACCTCCGTATGCCTCGAATGGGGGGCGACAAACACGTCATCGAAGCCGCGGACTAGGGGTATCGATCTGTTCAGGGTGGAATGCGGGAAGACACCGAACATTTTTTTCGAAAGATCGTGCTTTTTTATCCCGTAATGATAGTACAGCCCCGCCTGGGCGGCCCAGCAGACGTGCATTGTCGACGTTACATGATGTATCGACCATTCCATAATGCGGGTAAGCTCTTCCCAGTAGGTGACCTCTTCAAATTCGATACGCTCAACAGGCGCGCCGGTAATAATAAGGCCGTCGTATTTTTGATGTTTCACATCGTCAAAGGTTTTATAAAAAGCCAGCAGATGCTCGGAAGGGGTGTTTTTCGGTATATGCGTTTTCGGATGCAGCAGCTCAACCTCGATCTGCAGGGGCGAGTTGGAAAGCTGACGCATCACCTGGGTTTCCGTCGTAATTTTTGTCGGCATCAAATTGAGTAAAAGGATTTTTAACGGCCTGATATCCTGATGGATTGCCCGGGTCTCGTCCATAACGAAGATGTTTTCCCGGGACAAGACAAGGTGGGCGGGTAAATTGTCGGGTATTTTAATCGGCATGCCGCGGCTATTCCTCCGTCCCCGAAACCCCGGCGGAACTGAAGGTGGCCATCTGGTGATAGCAGTTCATTCCCTGCTGAATAATCTGCATTGCCAGGGCGGAACCGGTCCCCTCACCTAAACGCATCCGCAGGTCCATTACCGGCTTGACGGAAAGTTTTTCTAAAAAAGCCCGGTGATAATGTTCCGCCGATGCGTGAGAAAAGATAAGATAATCCTCCGTTTCGGGACAGATACGAAGCGCCGCCAGCGCCGCCGCGGAGGAGATAAAGCCGTCGACCACGGTCGGGACCCTTTTCGCGGCGGCACCCAGCATGACACCGGCCATTCCGGCAAGTTCATACCCCCCGACACGGCGCAGGGCGTCAAACCCGCTTCCGTCCCAGGACTTTCGGTGAAAATGAACCGCCGCCCGTATGACTTCTTTTTTTCGCGCCAGAAGATCTCCCGACGCTCCGGTCCCGGCACCGACTGTTTCCTCGGCCGGTATTCCCAGCAAAAGGGCACAGAGGGCGGAAGCGGATGAAGTGTTGCCAATCCCCATCTCCCCGACGCCATACAGGTCGCGGGGTCCCGCGCCGGCGAGATCAATGCCCGCCTGCAGGGCATTGAAGCACTGCTCCTCCGTCATTGCCGGCCCTTTGGCAAAATTCTCCGTCCCCCGTGCAATTTTTTGATAGATAATGCCGTCAATCTTCGGAAGGTCCCCGGCAACGCCGATATCCACAACGGAATATTCGATTCCCGCGTTCTTACAGAGCACACTGATAGCGGCCCCGCCGGCGGCCATGTTCATCACCATCTGCATGGTAACCTCCGAGGGATAGGGGCTGACGCCTTCTTCGGTAATCCCGTGGTCCCCGGCAAAGGTAAAAATCTTCATTTTTTCAAGTACGGCATCGGCATTACCTCTGCAGAGACAGTACTGCATAACCAGTTCTTCCAACCGTCCCAGGCTTCCCGGGGGCTTCGTCAAGTCGTCGAGGCGGGTTTGAATTTCCCCCCGGAGTTTTTCATTTTCAGTTTTCCTAATCGAGAGCTTCAGTTTTCGGTCCATGTTCCGTCCTTTTGTCAGCGTAGATATTCATCGACGGCTTTCCGGATCGCGGCAATATGCTGTTCCGTCGTTCCGCAGCAGCCGCCGATAATCGAGGCCCCGGCTTCAATCCATAGCGGCACCTGTCCCGCCATCTCCTCCGGTGTCGCGGGGAACACATCTACCCCGTCCTCCTGCTTCGGAATTCCGGCATTTGTCTGAATAAGGACAGGTACATCCGGGCGGGCCTCCTTGAACTCCCGTATTACCCGTTCCATTCCTGCATAGCCTCTGCCGCAGTTCGCGCCGATAATCGAGGCCCCGGCGTCCACGGCAGCCGTAACCGCCCGCGCGGGGCTTACACCCATCATCGTTTTAAAACCGCCTTTTTCGGTTTCTTCAAAAGTAAACGAGGCGATAATCTCGAGAGAGGTATGTTCTTTCCCGGCCCGGACCGCTGCCAACGCCTCATCAAGGGCCATTTGGGTTTCTATCATCAGCGCGTCCGCGCCGCCAGCCTCGAGGGCCTTTGCCTGCTCGGTGAAGGCGGTGAAATATTCCTCTTCCGTTATGTCCCCCATTACCGTTAGCTTCCCTGTCGGTCCCATGGACCCCATTACCCATCTGTCCTCGCCGGCGGCCTTCCGGGACAATTCCGCGGCCAGTTTATTCAGTATTTCGACCCGGTCTTCAAGACCGTAGTACTTCAATTTATATGATGTTCCGCCGAAGCTGTTTGTCTCGATAATATCGGACCCGGCATCGATATACGCCTTGCCGATTTCGAATACCGTATCGGCCTTTTCCGTGTTCCAGGCCTCCGGGCATTCACCCGGCGAGAGCCCCCCCATCTGCATCATTGTTCCCCACGCGCCGTCGGAAACGAGTACTTTCCGCGCCGCTATTGCCTCTGTTATTGTCGTTCGTGCCATATCTTCTCCTTCTATTTTGCGGGTCCACAGCTAAAATACCATAAATGAGGGGACGGAGGAAGAGGAATTACAAAAATTAGAAAGATCATCCTTTCTCCAGAGCGGCAATTTTTGTATATTCATATGTAAGGAGAATATATTGACAGGTAAAGAACTCGTAGTAACAGCTATTCAAAATAAAGAGACCCTCCGTGTACCCTATGTCCCCTTTGTGGGGGTGCACGCGGCGGCCCTTCTGGGAATGGGGGCCGAGGAGTTTTTAAAAAGCAAAGACAATATGATCGCGGGCATTTCCGCGGCAGTTGACACCTACCGGCCCGACGGGATCCCGGTCATTTTCGACCTGCAGGTGGAAGCGGAAATTTTAGGCTGCGACCTGATCTGGGCCCGGGACAATCCGCCGGCGGTATCCAGCCACGCCCTTACAGGCGGAAAAAAACTGGAGGACCTTCCGGAATTGAATGAAACCAAGGGTCGTATTCCGATGATTATGGAAGTTACCCGGAAGATCCGGGAGAAATACCCCGAAGTGGCCCTGTACGGCCTGATAACAGGGCCCTTTACATTGTCACTGCACCTGTTAGGGCCGGAAATCTTTATGGAAATGTACGATAATCCGGAGAAAGTCCATGAGGTAATGCGATTCGGTACGGAAATTGGGAAAAAAATGGCTTCCTACTACATAAAAAACGGCTGCGATGTGATTGCGGTTGTCGATCCTATGACAAGCCAGATAAGCCCGAAAGATTTCGGGACCTACGTCTCAAAATACTGCTCCGACATTTTTTCCCATATTCGGGAGGAAAACACCTACTCATCCTTTTTTGTATGCGGCCACGCCCAGAAAAATGTCGAGGCCATGTGTAAATGCAGGCCCGACAATGTATCAATTGATGAAAACATTCCCCTCGATTACGTTCGGGAGACCGCTGAAAAATACAACGTTTCCTTCGGCGGCAATATGCGCCTGACAACGATCATGCTCTTCGGGGATGAAAAGGACAACCTCCGGCACGCGGCGGAATGCCTGCAGACCGGCGGAAAAACGGGATTTATCCTCGCCCCGGGATGCGATATTCCCTTCGGCGTACCGAAGGAAAACATTATCGCCGTTTCGGAAATGCTGAAGGACGATTACAAGCTTCAGGTTGCCATGGAGTTAGTGGGGACAGAGGTGGCCGAACATTCCGACCTGGACATGTCCGATTACGGCGGCCTGGATAAAATCAAGGTTGATATCATAACCCTTGACTCCGAATCCTGCGCCCCCTGTCAGTACATGGTGGAAAGCGTGCAGGAAATCGCGCCGGAGTTCGAAGGGGTGGTCGAATGGCGGGAACATAAAATTAAAACAAAGGAATCCATCGAACTGATGGAGGCTCTGCATGTGGAAAAAGTGCCCACCATCTGTATCGACGGGCAGGTTGCTTTTATCAGCCAAATCCCGAAACGGGAAGACTTAGTCCATGCCGTCTACAAGAGGATGATTGAACGGGCGCGGATTAAGCGGGCCGACTCGAAACTGATCGTTATAGACGACGGTTCCGACGAATCGATGGAGCTGCTCGACAACATCAACAGGGCCCAGCGGGAACTGGGAAGCAATATTACCATCGAACGGGTTAATGATACCGACGAAATCCGCGATTTAAAGGTAAAAAAACTGCCGGCGGTCATTTCCGTTAAAAAAGAACTCAAATCTTTCGGAAAGGTAATCGACAAAGAGGTTATTAAGGAATGGATCAAAGCTATCCTCTAATTAAAACCGTCCTGGTTACGGGGTTCTTAGGCGCCGGGAAAACGACACTTATTAACCGGCTTATCGAATGGTACAGTACCCGGGGCGGAAAACTCGCGGTGATGATTAATGAGTTCGGGTCCATCGGGATTGACGGCGCCCTGGTACGGGAGGGCGATTTTTACAAAATCGAACTCAACAAGGGCAGCATTTTCTGCGTATGCATGCGCACCGATTTTATCGCGGAGCTGAAAAACATAGCGGAGAAGACGCGGCCCGATTTTCTCCTTATCGAAGCAACCGGGATCGCCCGGGTGGATGATATGTATGCCATGATGCGCCTCGACGGGCTCGATAAGCTGATATCACTGGAACAGAATTTCTGTGTTATCGACGCGGCGAATTTTCATAAAGTCGAGGCCACCTTAGAGGCGGTACAGATCCAGGCAGAATACGCCGACGCCTTTATTCTGAATAAAGTCGACACGGTAACGCCGGAGCGGTTGGAAGAAACGGAAAAGCTTCTGCGGGAACATAATGAATCCGCCCCCATCTTTCCCGCCCGTTTCGGGGAAGTTTCCCGGGACGCACTGGAAGAAATCGCGCCGCGGCAGAAGGATGTCCCCGAAAAATGCAGCGATACACCGCCGGATAATTTTTTCTCTTTCAGTATTGAACTGAAAGCCCTCCTCGACCGGGGGAAATGGGAGGCGTATATTAAAAAAATACAACCGGAAATACTCCGTGGCAAAGGGGTCCTCCGCTTTCCCGAAGGTCCGAAGTACTTTGAAATTATTGACGGCGTCTATTCCGAAAAACCCCCTGTTCCCGCGCTTCTCGAAGCAAACAGCAGCAAAATCGTCCTTATCCGCGGCAGCATCAGCGAAGAATCTCTTGCGCAAAGCATTAAAGCGTGTACAATAGAAGGAAATGGCTGAACCTGTTACCATTACCCTTGTTTCAAAAGACCAGCATTGCGCTTCCTGCACAATTAGCGATCAAATTGTTCGTGAAGTATTGCGTGAGATACAGACCAAACATCCCGATATACAAATAAATCATGTAAAACTCCGGGCGGATGAAGAATGCACGGTACCCGGTGTTGAAATTCATCAGTTTCCCGCCCTTCTTGTTCGGGGAAAACAGGTCAGTGCCGGTTCAATTATTACCGAAAACAGACTTGAACAATTGATAAAATCGATGTAAATTAATCAATATATTAAAAATTCTATATGTAAGAAAGGATGTCCTATGTCAGAATACAACGTTACCATTATTACCGAAAACGAAACAGAAACGGTATCATGCAAAAAAGAAACTACGATTTTAGAAGCGGTGGGTGAAAAATACAGGTCGTTTATCGAAACACCCTGCGGGGGGAGGGGGACCTGCGGCAAATGCCTTGTCCGTGTAGAGGGGGACGGAGCTTCCGGCGTTACCGAAATTGAAAAGAAAAAACTGTCGGAAACCGAACTCGCCCGGGGATACAGACTTGCCTGTTCTACTCAGATAACCGGAGACATTACCGTTACCTTAAACGACAAGTCCGGACAGATCGTTATATTAGAGGACAGCAGCGAGTTTCGGGAACATCTAAACCCATGCATTAAAAAGAAATATGTTTCCCTTTCCAAGCCGACCTTAGAAGACCAGCGGGACGACCTGAAAAGGCTTCGGGACGAACTCAAACTGCCGGACCACAGGATTACGCTGAATGAGATCGGAAAACTGCCCTCGGTGCTTCGGGACAACGGTTTTTCCGCTACCGCGGTCTACAACGACGCGCAGATTCTGACCATCGAGCAGGGGAACACCGAAGATATCAATTACGGCCTGGCGGTGGATATCGGGACAACAACCGTGGTCGTCTATCTTTTAGACATGACTTCCGGGAAAAAAATCGGCGTGGCCTCCGGCCTGAACGTGCAGAAAAGTTACGGACAGGACGTTATTGCCCGGATAAATCACACCATGACGAATGAACAGGGCTTGGAAACACTGCACAACGGCATTATCGGGCAGCTGAATGACCTCATCGATTCGCTTGTCTCCAAATATGCAATTGACCGGAAGAGCATCTACAGCATGACCATCGTGGGGAACTCCACCATGATGCACCTCGCGGCGGGAATACCTCCGAAAAATATCGCCGCGGCGCCCTTTATCCCCGCCAGTCTGGAAATGACGCGGACAACCGCGGCTGAAATGGGGATTGCCATTGCCGAACAGGGGTGGATCTATCTGCTGCCCGGGATTTCAGCCTATATCGGCGCGGACATTACCGCCGCTACATTGGCCAGCGGAATGGCAAAAGAAGAAAGCTTGAGCCTCCTCATCGACATCGGAACAAACGGTGAAATTATGCTCGGAAACAAGGACCGGCTGCTTTCCTGTTCCACCGCGGCCGGACCGGCATTTGAAGGCGCCACCATCAGGGACGGAGTCGGAGGAATAGCCGGAGCAATCGATACGGTCGCCCTTCACGATTCATCGATATCCTGTACTACCATTGCCGATAAAAAACCTTTAGGCATTTGCGGTTCCGGAATTGTGGATGCCATTTCCAACCTGCTCTATGCCGGTATTATCGATGAAACCGGCAGGATGGTTGATGCCGATGATATAGAAAACGAAACCGGAAAGCATTTAGCGGAAAACCTGACCAAACTCGACAAACAGACCGCCTACACCTTGGTAAAGGCTGAAGATACGTCCCACGGCGATGCAATTCTTCTTACCCAGAAGGACATACGGGAGGTGCAAAACGCGAAAGCTTCAATTGCAGCGGGAATAACCACCCTCATGAAAACCGCCGGTAAGAGCGTTCATGATATCGAACGGGTGTTCCTCGCGGGCGGATTCGGCAGCTATATCGATAAACATCACGCAATACATATCGGCCTTATTCCCAAAGAACTGGAAAACAAGATTGAAGTTATCGGCAATGCAGCCGGCTCCGGCGCGATTATGGCGCTGCTGTCCCGGGAAAAATTACAGGAATGCGGGGCACTGAGTGAACAGACCGAATATATTGAATTGTCATCTTCGCCGGAGTTTATGGACGATTACGTGAACAGCATGATGTTTTCTTAAAAAATCGTATCGAGACATTTGTACTTGAGGGAATTGAGGCGCTCTTCGATTTTGAAGAACTCTTCCCAGGTTATCTCGGACCATTCTTTGCCCATGCATTTCCATACGACATAGGCAAGTTTGATGCTGTTCAGATAATCCCGGAACGGACGGGCATTTTCTTTAATCCACTGTGAAATAATCTCTTTTTTCCTTCCATCCATTCCGCTGTTATGACCGGTCCGGCGCAAATGCTCCTGGATTTCCTCGGATTGTATCTTGTTGTCAAGGATGAGACAGGTGTTTTCCTCGAGCTCTAAAAACTCAACGTATTTTTTAAAATATTCAAATGTCTTCCTGTCTTTTTCCAAAATACTAAACGGCATTCATTTTCCTCTAATATCTGCATTAAATCATAAATTCAACTTTGTGTACAGCTCTCTGTCGTAATGTTCAAACTCTTTTGGGACCATAATCTCTTCTATACAGTCTATCGCGTAATCGTCGGTCATTCCTGCTACATAATCAATTACTATCTGATCGTCCCCCGCTCTCTCGGCGGTGTAGAAGGACTGCATTTTAGACAGGTAATCTCCAAAGCGGATGGCAAGAATTGTATGCTCCCGCTGGTAATCGGCAAATGTAAAGCGGTAAGCTTTAAAAATTCGCTCCAAATACAAAAACAATGTCGTAAGGATCCTTTCAAAGAAGGCTGTATAGCGGGAGAGGGCCCTGCTTGTATAAATATGCTCATAGTTGAAATCTTTTAAATCGATAAGAGCGGAGTAGACCCGCGGGCTGAACCCGATCTGTCCCTCAGCTGTCGAAGTTGCTACACAGTCACGTACGAGGGTGTCAATAATATCGCTGTTCCGCGTTCCTAAGACCCGTACTACAGTATCGGGAAGCTCTTTCGGAGTGATAACATTCAGCCGTACGGCATCCTCCATGTCCCTTCCTAAGTAAGCAATTTTGTCGGACATCCGGACAACAGCCCCTTCCCACGTTGCCGGATAGGACTCCCTGTCGGTAATGGAAGAAAGTTCTTTTACCCTGTGGTCGGGGGAAATAAACTGCTCAAACTTTTCTCCGCAGTGGGTAACAATTCCGTCCCGCACGGCATAGGTCAGGTTCATTCCCTTTCCGTATTTGTGGAGTTTGTCCACCACCCGAAGGGAGTAGAGTTCGTGGGCGAACCCTCCCCGGTCGGCAAACATCTTCTCGATAATTTTTTCGCCGGAATGCCCGAAGGGAGTATGCCCTAAGTCGTGGCCCATGCTGATTGCCCAAGCCAGGTCGGTATCGAGTTTCAAGGCTTTGCAGATGGTGGTCGCCACAGTCGCGACATGCATGACATGTTCGATGCGCGTACAGATATGATCGTTTTTCGGTGAAAAAAATACCTGTGTTTTGTGCCGCAGCCTTCGGAAAGGATAGGAGTGAATAATAGCGGTAGTGTCCCTGAAAAAGGCCCCCCGCAGATCTTCCTCCCGTGGACGCTCCCGTTTTTGCAACTCCATAACATTTATTTTATTTACAAACTGCATATTATATAATAGTATATATTTATTAAGATTGATGTTGCAATAATCATGGTAATATTATACAACGTAATAAGGAAAAGATAAGCATCTATGAGTAAAGAACGAATTCTTATTGTTGAAGATGAAAAAATAATTTCCCTCGACCTGCAGCGGCGTTTGGAAAAATTCGACTACGATGTTGTCGGGCTCTGCACTACCGGACAGGAAGCTATAGATAAAGCGGCGGAACTTAACCCGGATATCATTCTTATGGACATTATGCTTGGCGGAGGTGATATCGACGGTATCGACGCGGCAAAAATCGTTAAAGACCGGAACCAGATACCCGTCATTTTTCTCACGGCCTATGCCGATGAAAAGACCTTAAACCGGGCGAAAGAAGCGGAACCTTTCGGCTACATTCTCAAACCCTTTAAAGAAAAAGAACTCTACACTACCATTGATATAGCAATCTATAAATACCAGGTGGATAAAACCCTGAAACGGCAGGAACGGCGGTTTTCAGCTATTCTTCACAGCATTGCCGACGGGATAATTGCAACCGACAATCAGCGGAACGTGGAATTCATGAATCCCGTTGCGGAATCGATAACGGGACTCGAAGAAACCGAAGCCAAAGCAAAGCATATTGCATCGGTGATAAAGATATATGACGAAAATACCAAGCAAGAGATTATGCTTCCCGATATCGACGTTAAAAACCCTCAACAGGGAACATTTTTCTTCAAAGAAGCGGTAATCAAGAACAAAAACGGCGAAACGATCCCCGTCGAAGGTACGGTAGCCAGTATCCGGGACAGCCAATCGGGAATCGAGGGACAGGTAATAGCAGTACGGGACATCTCGGAACTGAGGGAGATGTCGAACAAAATTTCCTATCAGGCAAGCCACGACGCTCTTACCGGCCTTTTAAATCGGGACGCTTTTTCACAGGCATTGAAGGGCCTTATCAATTCCGCGAAAAAAGAAGGGGCACAGCACGCCCTCATCTATCTCGACCTCGACCAGTTTAAGCTGATAAACGACACCATCGGCCACGCCGCGGGAGATGAGCTGCTGCTCGAGACTACGGCAATTGTCAAAAACGTATTTCGAAGCAGTGACATCTGCGCGCGGCTCGGCGGCGACGAGTTCGGTATTGTCCTGAACAACACCGACCAGGAAACCGCCCACATTATCGCCGAGCGGCTGCAGAACCGGCTGAAGGAACGGCGCCTGGTATGGGGCCAGAACGCGTTCAACATCCACTCGAGTATCGGCCTCGTTGTAATCGATGATACAAGCGAAGACATCCATTCGGTTTTAGCCGCCGCCGACGATGCCTGCTACATCGCAAAAGACGAGGGGGGAAGGCGGATCCGGGTCTATAAAACATCGGACAAACAATTTAAACAGCGCCGCGGAGAAATGCAGTGGGTAACCCGATTAACCAAGGCTTTGGAAGAAGACAGGTTTGAGCTCTACTATCAGACGATTATGCCCATTTCGCCCCACGCGGTTGCCAGCACGTCGGAAAAAATGGAGGTCCTCATCCGGATGATAGACGAAAACGGAGGGATAATCCCCCCGATCGATTTTCTTCCCGCCGCGGAACGCTACAATTTAATGCCCCTCGTGGACCGCTGGGTCGTGAAAACAGCGGTCGGGATGTTTAACAAGTTGAACGGCGGCGCCGGGAAAAAGGTATTTTCCATCAATCTTTCCGCCGAAAGTATGGCGGATGAGCATTTTCTCGAGTTTATACAGAACCAGCTTCACAGCAGCGGCGCGGCGCCGGAAAACTTTTGCTTTGAAATAACCGAAACCGTCACCATCAGCAATATGACCACGGCAAGCCAGTTTATTCACGAGCTGAAAAAAATGGGATGTACATTTTCATTGGACGATTTCGGGAGCGGTTTTTCCTCTTTCAATTACCTGAAAAATATGCCTGTCGATTACCTCAAAATAGACGGTTCCTTTGTAAAAGATATGGATGAAAACAGCGTCAACTCAGCTATGGTTGAAGCTATTAACACGTTAGGTCATGTCATGGGAATAGAAACAATTGCCGAATTTGTTCGAAATAGTACGATCCTCGAAAAACTAACGGAAATCGGTGTCGACTACGCTCAGGGGTACGAAATATCGAAACCGCAGCCGCTGAAAGAACTTACGGTTCAGTAGCCGGTAACCAAATCATCCAGGGTAACGGCCTCGTACATGGTCCCTTCGGAATCGGCATAGCGGGTGTTGAGGTGAATATCAAAGATGTATTCATCCATGTCCTCGTCCACCGCCAGAACGTTGTAGGTTGTTGTAGTCCCACCCACCGGAACGAGAACACTGAAGGATTTTTCCGATTCTAAAATGGTATATTCATCCAGCAAATCGACACCCCACATGTTTGAATCTTCGGGAGATACGAAAAGAAGATAAACCGGCACCGTTTCATTTGTTACATTGAGTGTAATAAACTCCAGGTCCGGAGGATCGTCCAAAAGGTCTTCAAAATCGAAAGTCAGTTCCGCCGGAGCATCGTCGGAGACTTCATAGTCCCACAGAATAAAGGTATACCCGTCGTCATCGATGGCCATAATATCGAAAGTGTTCGAAAAATCGGGGTAATGAATATAAAACCCCAGGCTTTCCCCGGCGCCAAGGACGCGGTCGGCCCCGAGCACCTCCGGCCCCCAAAAGTCGCTGTCTCCCGGGGAGAGGAAAATATAGTAAATATCGTAACCTGTATTATTATGAAAGGTAATTGTGTTCAGTTCCTCCGGATTGAAGGAAAAAACAGGAAAAACGCGGCAAAAGAACAACAACACGAGAGCACTTAGTATTTTTTTCACACCACACTCCTTAAAAAAAGTTTACCTTCGGCTCTGTCCCCTGTCAACGAATTAATTAGGCATCGATCGGCATGCTCTGTCCCCACCGCGGCAGGTTTGCCGGCTTCGCCGGGCAAACAAAAAGCTGCCGTCGGCACCAACGGCCGGCAGCAGCTTTCATACAAAATGCAGCTTAACACTGCTTACGTAAAAGTGTTAACCGGGGATAATAGCATCAGAAGGACATACGTCCGCGCAAGCTCCACAGTCGGTACATGTTTCAGGGTCGATTACGTAAATCGGGTCCCCTTCGGATATTGCTTCAACCGGGCATTCTGATTCGCATGCACCGCAGGCAACACATTCGTCAGTTATCTTGTAAGCCATGGGTAACTCCTTACTTTAGTTGTTTCGAGATATAATAATAGTAAAGCGCAAAAAAATCAACTAAAAGTTCAGTACTTCCTCCGAAATTCTGGATGAGGCTCCGAATAGTCCCCACCGCGGAGGACCGCTTCGATCCGCTCTTTCGATACAAAACCGGTGGCCCCGGAAGTTTCCGCGACCGCCGCACCGATTGCATTGGCATATTTGCACGCGTAATCGAGAGGACTGTCCTGCAGGAGAGAAAAAATAAACCCTGCCGTACAGGCGTCCCCGGCACCAATCGGGTCGACAAGGTCGACGACAATACCCGGAACATACACCTCTGTCCCCGAATCAGCCGCGGCAAAAAGCCCCTTGTCTCCTAAAGTTACGAGACAATAGGTCAAACCGTAGGTTTCAACACAGGATTGCGTCAGTTTCCGGACTGAATTCCCGGAAATTCCAATTAATTCTTTAAGCTCATGCAGTTCGTCCTCATTGAGCTTCGCAATATGACATTTTTCCAGGGACGTGCGCACCGTTTTGGAGGAATAACAGTCTTTTCGTAAATTGATATCGAAAAGCAGGTACCTGCCCCCGAATTGCTCGATCAGTTTGTAGAGGGTTTCCCGCGAAACCGGAGCGCGCTGAATAAGGCTCCCGAAGCAGAGGCAGTCGGATTGTTGTATTCTGGCCTCAAGATTTTCCGTGTCTTCAATAAAATCAAACGCAACCTCCGGGGTAATGACATAGCTGGGATTTTTCTGTTCATCAAAACTGACTGGGACCGTCCCGGTAGAGTGAGCACTGTCCCTCTGAATATAATTCATATCAAACCCCAAGTCGTTCATTTTTCCGGCAGCTCTGTCCCCCAAATCGTCCATACCGAGCCTGCTGATACATTCCGCGTCAGCGCCTAAGCTCTTTGCCCGGTAGGTAAAATTCAGCAATGCCCCGCCTAAGACCGGGCCTTCCGGCAGAAGGTCCCACAGGGCCTCGCCATATGCAGTTATTACTGGTTTCACATCAGCCTCACTTTTCTTTAGTATTTCAAATATGATCATCTAGTGCAATGGCAGACAGTTCAATTCCGCAATTCCGGCAATTCCGGGGACAGAGCACTGAAGGCCTTCGGAGGCAAGGACAGGCTCTCCCGCTCGGCTTGTATCGGAGTACACGAACACTTTATAATAGGGTATGCAGGAAAAACAGAAAAAACTAGTGCAGTTCGGTGCCGGAAATATCGGCAGATCATTTATCGGGAAGGTGTTTGCAGGCAACGGTTATGAGGTTGTCTTTGTCGATATTGATGAAACGCTGATACGGGAGTTGAACAGCAGGAACTCCTATCGTGTCATTATTAAACGGAACAATCAGGAAGATGAAGAGGTCTTCGTTACCGGTGTCCGAGCCGTCGACGGCAGGGACAGAGCTGCAGTAGCGGAAGAAATTTCCAAAGCGGCGTACATTGCCACGTCTGTTGGGAAGGGGGTCTTACCGCATATAATCCCCGTTATTGCCGAAGGGATAAAAATGCGGACGGAAGCGGCAAAAATCGACATCATTATTGCTGAAAATATGAGGGACGGAGCTGCTTTTTTTAGAAGGGAACTGCAGAAATATCTACCTCCCGGCTTCCCCATTCAGAAAACAGTGGGCCTGGTTGAAACGAGTATTGGGAAAATGGTACCGATTATGCGGGAGGAAGACAAAAACGAAGATCCACTGTGGGTATTCTCGGAAGAATACAATACGCTTATCCTTGATAAACACGGATTTGTCCGAGAAGTGCCGGATTTCCCCGAGATAAAAGCAGTGGAAAATATAACCGCCTACGTAGACAGGAAACTGTTCATTCATAATATGGGTCACGCGGCGGCGGCGTATATCGGATATCGTAAGGAACCCGGGTTTACCTACATCTGGGAACCCCTTGAGCTTCCGGAAATTAAGGATAAAGTACAAAAAGCAATGGAACAGTCAGGAGAAGCCCTTCACGCCGCGTACCCGGCCGATCTCTCTCTGGACGCGCTCCGAGAACACATTGGCGACCTTCTAAACAGGTTCCGAAATAAAGCATTGGGTGATACCATTTTCCGGGTCGGCCGGGACCTTCAACGGAAACTTGCCAAAGACGATAGGCTGGTCGGAGCAATGCTTTTAGCCGAAACCCACGGGCTTCCCTATAGCGCAATTGCCGAGGCAGCCGCCGCCGGGTTTGCATTCCGCGGATCCGACGAAAACGGCATTCTTTTCCCAGGGGACAAGCAGTTCGCTGAAGAACTGGCCGCAAACGGACATGAACACATGGTCCGTACTGTATGCGGGCTAGGGACAGAGGATAAAGTTGAGACAGCTGTCGCCCGGGAACTTCTCAAGCGGTTAAAAAGCTAAAAGATGGGGACAGAGCAAAAAAAATAAAAAAAATGACCGAATTTTAAAATCAGCAATCCTATTTACCCCTTCTTATTAAGTATAGGCAAAAAAAAATACCGACTATTCGAGGGGGTAAAGAATGAGAAAACCAAGGCAATTACAGTATGGGGCAAGTTATCACGTAGTTTCCAGAGTGAACCGCAAAGAAGTAATATTCAAAACACCGGAAATACAAGAAATGTTTATGGAAGTCATCAGAAGGGCAAAAAAAAAATACCGCTTCACTATCAAAAACTTCTGTATAATGGGAAACCATTACCATTTCATCATAAAACCGCTGAATAATGAGAGCTTATCGGCCATTATGCAATGGGTTTTAAGCGTTTTCGCGATGCAGTATAATAAAACATTTGGGCTAACCGGCCATGTATGGAACGAGCGGTTTAAAAGCAAAATAATTCACAGTTTCCTGCAATATCTTGCCACATTTGTTTATATAGCCAATAACCCAGTTCGCGCCAAAATGGTCCAATACGCGACAGACTATAAATACAGCGGCATGAGTTTGATCTATAAGGGACAGCTGGACATATTAGAGCGGCCGCCTAATGATTTCCTGCGGCGGGTTTGGATGAAGTTACGCTGATAATGCCGAATACCGGTGAGCGATAACCGGTGCTGTTGATGAGGGACGGAGCATTAAGAGTAAGTAGCTGATTTTCCTAAACGCTTTACATCTCCAGACCAGTAAGGGAAAACTTGAGGTCGCCCATAGAAGTAGACTCCCAATTAGAGTATTCTCCTACCTGTGAATATAATTACCCTCGACAAGAGACGATGACGATACACGATACAATACTTCGGAGAAGGTCGATCCGCTCTTATTCTGGGCGGCATTGCGAACCGGAACTGGTAAATAAAATTGAAAAACTCATCGTACATCCCGGTGCTGTCCCGCCGTTCGGATCGCGCATCCGGTTTACGCTGATTGACCTATCCGGTATGCCGGAGGAGTGGCGGAGCTCACTTGGTACTTACGGTTTTATACGAGGGGCACGCCTTTTTGCCGCGGGCATTGTTACAGTTACAGAAAAATCAGTCGCGGCGGACACTGCAAATCGGAAGCGAAACATAGAAAATTCCTCAAAAGGCAGCTCTGTCCCTCAGAAAATGACGGACCTCGGCTACACCTTTGAACATATTATCCTGCAGTTGACGAATCTCGGCCTCGGGACCTGCTGGCTCGGGGGAACTTTTCAGCGCGGGAAACTTTCAGAATACCTCAATCTTCCAGACAACGAAATTATCCCTGCAATAACACCTGTGGGATATCCGGCGGAACGTAGGCGGCCGGCTGCACGCTTCATCAGATTTGCCGCGGGATCGAAACGCCGGAAACCGTGGGAAAAACTGTTTTTCGTTACCTGCAGCTCTGTCCCCCTCAAACCTCTGCAACCCAGTGAAGTTTCCGAAAAAACAAAGATCATTCTCGAATGCGTGCGACTTGCTCCCTCGGCATCAAACAAGCAGCCATGGCGGCTGATAATCACCTTCCGGGGCAGCGGGAAAGCGGAGAACCTGGTGCATTTTTTTCTGCAAAGGGACAGAGCTTACGGGCTTTTCAGGAAGCACATTGACCTACAGCGGATCGATACGGGAATTGCAATGTATCATTTCGAAGCCGCCGCCGCGGAAAAGGGGATTACGGGAACGTGGACGTACGACCCCGGCACAGGAGGATCGGTACGGCCGCCGCGGGGAAATGTCTGGGAATACATTGTTTCATGGCGCGGGGAATACAGCTTCGATTCATAATTCTTTCGCGGGTGCCTTAAAATTTAACACGCCTCCGTTCCCCGTCCCGATGCAGCTCAATTACATTGGCATTCGGGAATAAATCGCGCATGTGGGGATGACAGGTAAAGATTATCGACTGGTAGCGCCGGGCGGTTTCGGAAAGCAGTTCGGCGGCGGCCTTCTGGCGCCGCGGGTCCATTTCCACTAGGGGATCATCAAAGAGGAGAAACCCTGCTTTATTTTTCAGATAATACTCCGCCATTGCCAGCCGGACGGCTAGAGAAACCGCGTCTTTCGTTCCGCCTGAAAGCTGTCCGTACGCCAGAATTTCTCCCCGGCTGTTTCTAACATCACCGTGAAAAGGGGCCGCTGCCTGACCGTCCCCCCCGCCTGATCTGCTTTTATACTGCAGCCTCTGCCCGGTCATTTTTTTAAGGTTTGCTTCCGCCGCCTCCATAAAGGCGGTATAGGGGTTCTCCTGAATTTCTTTTTGGATCCGCAGCGCTGTCTCGAGAATCCGGCCGATTGTCTCCCCCTCCGAAAGCGCGGATTGAAAACGCCGCCGCGCGGCTTCAGCGTCCGCTTCGAGCTCCTCGAGGGAGATGTCCGGGAGGTCTTTTACCGCAAGGGCGGCCGCCTTATCTAACTCAAATATTTCCTGACGGAGCGTCTCCCTTTTTCTTTGTTTTTCCCTGTATGCCTCAAGAAATTCTTCCGCCGTTTCGAAGGGGTCAGGAATTTCCGGAAGAGCAGCCACTTGTTTCTCCAAGTCCCGCTGCCGGCCGCGGAGGTCCGCGAGCATGTCCAGAAGCTTTTCCTCCGTCCCATATGTCTCTTCCAAATACGACAACCGTTCCCGATGTTCCTGTATTGTTTTTTCAAGCGCGGCAAGCCGTTCATTGAGAGAACCGTATTCTCTTCCCAGCTCGGTACTGTCGGTTTCCTCAGGAAGGGCCCCAAAACTTTCGACTTCCTTCTTCAGGGCTTCAAAAGAGTCCTCTCCGCGTTCCTCGGAAAATTGTTTCCGCGCCCGTGCCGTTTCCCCTTCCAGATCAGTATAAACCTTCCGCTGTGCTTCTCCTTCCTCGACGGAAACAACACCGTACTTCTCACAGAGAGCGTTAAACTCTTTTTTGCCTGCCTCCAGCTCCTTTTTGACGGTTTCGTAATCTTCGTTTCCCGAATAAACATCCAGCTCCCAGTCTTCGTGGCTCAGCCGAATTTTCCCTTCCGCCGTTATTTCAAGCGAATTCCCTGCCATAAGGTCACGCCGCTTTTCAGTGCCCAATCCGGGAGTATAGGAAAAACTGATATTTTTCTTCGCGGTCAGCTGTGCAAAGAGTGTTCCGGACTGCAGTTTCACCTCACTTTCCCGAATTGCCAACCTTGATTCACGGAGTGCCTGCAAATCCTTTTCCGGTATTGCCGGCTGTTCTCTGAGCTTTGCCTCCAGGGCGTCGAGTTTTGTTTTCACCTCCAGCAGCCGACGATATTTTTCGAACCGTTTCCGTTTCGCCGTTACTTCATCCCTGCTTTCGATCCGCCCGCGGAGCTTTCCAAGTTCTTCGTTCCCTTCTTTCCGCTCCCGGAGCGCCTGTTCAAGACCATCCCTCCCCCGTCCCCAGGATTGACTGTCTTTCTTTATCCGCTCCATCGTACCGATAATTTCCCGCAGTTCCAATTCCAGGCTTTTTCTGTCTCCGGCAGTGTTGTAGACTGTCTCAAAGGCAGAAAGAAACGACTCGAGAGCTGCCGTTTCCTTCTTTTTTTCTTTTTGGCTGCTCTGCAGTAAACATATTGAGTCTTCCAGCTGCTCTACCCGCCGGACCTCTAACTCGGCCCGCTTCATTTCATACCACCATTTCAAAACCGTACCCACGTTTACCGACCATGGATTTTCAATCCCTCTGTTTTTTTCCGGATAGTTCCGGTCTCTGTCCCATCTTGAAAAAAACAAGCTGTACCGGTCCCGGAGAGTTTCAATAAAACCGGAGGTGGAAATACCGCCGCCTTCTATTAAAGAATTTTGCAGGATGTCGGTAAGAGACTGCAATACCTCCTTCGAATTCTGGTAGGAAGGCAGCGTATCCGCGAGGGTACTCTGCCGCAGCAGGCAAACCTGCCGCACCGTCTCCGGAGAGTATCCCCACAATTTTTCCGTTTCCGCAGCGAGGGCATCATCGCCCGAATAGGTCCCTCCCGGTGAAAATCGAATTGTTCCTTCCGGATTCCCGCCCCAGCACTTGAAGTACCGAACAGCTCTGTCCCCGAGTTCGGCAGATAATTCCGCGCTCAACGTATCCCCGCCTCCAACGGGAAACCATCGATTCAAGCTTTTTTCCATTTCACGCTTCGTCAGCTTGACGGGAGTAAACAGCAGATGATCGATTACATTGAAAACCGTTGACTTACCCGCTTCATTTTCACCAAGGACAATATTACACCCGTCTGCAAACTGCAGCCGGACATCCTGAAAGTCCCCGAAGGTATGAATGTGCAGGTCCCGGATGATCATTTCCTCATCTCCTCTAGGATCCTGTAAGCCCGCTCGAGCGCCTCGGTATCGCCGTACTCGGAGAGACGGGAAAGAAGAATATAGGGAAAGGTCCCTTCCCGGAATTCATTGCCGATTTCTCCGGGGGTCAGCTTTGTTTTCACGCTTTCCGTATCAATATCCGTATAAAAAAACCGCTGTGCCAATTCTTCCATTGCCGGACCTAAAAGGGGAAAATCGCCCTTCACAAGAGTGCCCCGCAGTTTCAGCTGCAGGAGAACGGAAGGACCGGCCGTTCCGCTCATTTCACGGACCGCCTCCTCAATGTCCCCGGCGGAGTGTATTTCCTTTATCTGCCGCGTAAAACGGTATGAGCCGGCAGTAAACCGCTTCTTGTGTACCGCCTTGTTATCATTTACCGAAATAATCCAAGCAGCTCCGTCCCCGCCGGAATCAAAACCGTCCGGTTCGGGTGTGCCGGGTATAATAAAAGGCGATACCGTTTCCTCCCGCTCCGGGAAGGGTATATGGGTGTGCCCGATAATCCACAAATCGAGACCGGCGGACTCCAGCTGCTTCCTGTTCATCGGGAAATACTGCTTGGTTACGTCGGGGGAAATCCCCTCAATGCTGCCGTGGGCTACCCCTATATGAAACAATTCTCTGTCCTTTCGGTCCGCCGGGCCGATCCACGATACCGCGTTTTCACGTCCGTGCTGAGAACTGCATGGGCCGGCATATAAAACAACCGGCAAATGGAAATCATTGAGGTAGTATTTTTTCTTCTCCGACAGCAGCAGGAGGTTATCCGGTCCATTCTCCGTAACGGTTTTCCAGACACCGCTCTTTGCACCGCTGAAATAATCGTGGTTACCCGGTAAAACCGCAATGCAATCACCCTGAAATCCGCCGAGAATTTCTATCACTTCCTCCGCTTCTTTTACCGGGATGTTGATACGATCAAACAAATCTCCCGCTATCACAAGAAGAGCGCATTGTTCGGCATTTGCCCGGTCCACCACCCGCCGGAGCGCGGAAAACCTCGCCCGTATCAGCTCCTTTTGCACAGAAGGGTAGGAAGAGAACCTCATGCCGAGGTGAAAGTCGGCTGCCGCGCACATCGTAAACCGGTTCATACGGAACATATCCTATCACAGCTTACAAAAAAGAGCAGCCCGGCCGGAGTTATCCGAACGGGCTGTCAGTGGAAGGTTGTTATGGGATGCCGCGGGCAGACATTACGACTGAAGTGTCAGTTCCTTAGGACCCCTGATTTCCTCGTAGCGCTTTTTCTCTTTCTCCGTTTCCGCTATCCGTTTTTGCAGGTCTTCTATTTCCTGTTCGTACTCCCGAATACGCCGCTCGCGGTCGCCGATACTTTCATTCATTCTTTCAAGCTGGCGGGCACAATTATCCGCCTCAATTGCCGCGTTGAGTTTTGTAATATTTTCCCGGTATTGATCATTCTGCTTTTCGCATTTCGCGATTTCTTTGAGAAATTCTTTATAGTCCGACAGTGAGGCAATTGCCTCCGGGGTGTTTTCCCGCACCTTCCGGGCAATCGCGAGAAGCTTTTCCGTGTATTTCTCCTGGGCAGCGGCAATATTCCGGTCGAGTTCGTCCGTTCGCCGGTCTGCCCGTTTGTCCACTCCTAAATTGATCAGTTCCGACTCTAAACTCTTTTCCTCTTCCGAGAGATGCTCCATCCGGGTATGCAGTTCCTTCAATTTTTCTTTGTTCTGCAGGTACGGTCCGGCGGCGCTTACGATTTCTTCGTTTCCTGTTGTTTCCAAAAAATTGGTTTCCGTGAGCTTTTGCCCGGCCTCCCGGTACAGCCGGGGCATTGTTTTTGCCCGGACCATCTTGATCCCCTTTAAATAGGTTACCTGACCGGTGTCCGCAATTTTTTCAAAGAATTTACGCTGCTTTTTCTGCGCGTGTATTGCTTCAATGTCATTTTCTATATTTTCAATGTCCTCTATCTGATTATTGACATCCACAAATACATCGCTGTACTGATTATACCGGGACGGATCATGACGCAGGTGTTCGTAGGCCTTTTCTCCTATGACTTCATATACCGGCAGATTCGCCCGTTCTATGATCTCAATCTGCCCGCCGGAATTGGTCATCTCTTCTTTAATCTCAGAAAGCCGTTCGAGAATGGCAAGAATCCGTTTTTTGCTGTCCTTGTATTGTTCCAGGGAATCCAGCTGCCGTTTCGCGGCATCATAATCATCCTGCGCCGCGGACCGGGTATCTTTTTTCGCCTTTGCAAAGAGGTATTCACCCGTTTGTATCAGCAGCAGCCTGATTTTTTCCTCATTGGATTGGATTTTTTTCTCGAAATCTTTTATTAATACTTTTCTTTCTTCCATACCTCTATTTTGATACAATTTCGGCTAATCTGCAAGTGATTTATCAAATCTTCCGGGATATATCCTCTTTTCGGCTGCACGCGGGGACATCATCTGTACTCAGACAAAGCTACAGCCATTTTTCGGCGCTGTTACTTTGTAGGTTCCTCCGTCAATGCTGTTTTCAGCATCTCAAACCGTTCCATAATCGGTATATGCTGGGTGCAGGCACTTTCACACTGCCCGCACCGGATACACCGCTCCATGGCCGTCGGATCAGCCCCCCAGTAGTATTTCAGTCGTCCGGACAGTGACGCGGAAGAGCCTAAAATAACATGGTTTGCAGTTTCCACAAACTTCCAGACAGGGATGTCTTCGGGACAAACATCACAGTAGGTACAGCTTGTACACAGCTGGTTGAAGTCCCGGGTAATGTTCTTCTTTATTTTAGAGATATCTTCGTCCGAATAGGGTACGTACGATGCCGCGGCGGCAGCGGCATCGTCCACATCGGACTTGTTCCTGCATCCTACTAACGCGACCGTAATTTCATCGTGGGCCCAGAGAAAATGAAGGGCCGCCTCTAAAACGGTCTGTTTGCTGTCCCGTTTGATAAATTGAAAGGCATCGGCATTGTTTACAATTGTTCCTCCCCCTAAGGGGTTCATAACGACAACACCGAGATTGTTCTCTCCGGCTGCCCGTATCCCCTCTTCCCGGTAGGGAAAATTGATGGCCGAATAGCCGAGGGTAACGCCGCGGAAATATCCCTCTTCAATGACCGTACGTACCGCGTCTCCCGGAAGGTGGGTGGAAAATACCGGAAAGCGGACAAGCCCCTCGTCCCGCGCCTTTAGAATTGCTTCCACTGCCCCGCCGTTTTTCCGTTTTTCCCAATCCTCTAATGTCAGTACGTACCAGCAGTTATAAAAATCGATACAGTCGAGATTCAGCCGCTTCAGGCTTTCTTCCAGCTCTTTCCGGACCACGGCACCGTCCGCCTTGTTTGATTTCGTGGATATATAAAAAGGCCTGCCGGTTTTCTTCATCTCGTTTACCGCCGTACCGACGGCCTCCTCCGACTTACCGTCGAAATACCCCGGCGCCGTATCGAAATAGGTAATCCCCCGCTCGAAGGCGTGGAACACCGTCTCGGCGGAATGCTCGATATCGTCCGGTTTCTCAAACCGCATCCCGCCGAAACCTAACGCGGAAACGTTAACGCCGGTGTCTCCGTACAGGCGGGACATCATCGGCCCGCTCTTTTTTAGTGTCCGCCTTTTTTTTCGTTCTCTATTCATGATGTATTCCTTCAGTTTAGTCCTTTATTTTTTCGGATTTTTGAAACATTGGACAATGCCGCCCGGTGGCCCGGTATACCTCCATGCTGGGAAGCTGCTTCGATTTAATACCAAATACGGAACATGCCCGGGGGTAACGTCTGTCCCAGGAAACCGAAAAAAAACGGCATTTCAGGCAGTTCGGAGCTTTCTTTGGAGTATTGTCCATCTCCCGTCCCATCATACCAAAGAGGACTCGGCGGGGCAACAGGGAGATTCTACGCGGCCGGGAGCGGTCCGGCGGCCACGAGTTTCTTCCGGACCGAATCGACCCGGAGGTTCAGTCCTTCTAAAGTGCGGGCGCCTAACAGCAGCAAGTCCCCTTCCTCCGCGAATACAACCTCATCAATGGTGAAATGGTCTTCTACACGGATGATCGCGAAGCCGGCGTCCCTGGTAATCCTTTGACCGTTTGCCATAATAAAAGGCAGATCTTTTTTCTCACGGGCAACATCGATGTTCTCCAGTTCCGAGGCGGGGAGCCAGGTAAATCCGCTTCCGGTGTCTACTAATAGGTTTTTAACTGTAGTATTTTTCCCGCGGTCAATATGGTTTTCTACTTTACAGCTGATATGAAACGTCCCCATATGATAACGATAGCGATTTGAATACTGGTTGTCAATATTAGCGTTTCGCGTTTCGCCGGACCTTTTTGGGAGGCTGGTGTCCGGTCTTTAGTACGCCGACGTGCTCTTTTGCCCCGTAACAATCTCTACGCTGGAACTGGTGCCTAAGCGAGTCGCGCCGGCATTGATCATCTTCACAGCATCTTCGAAGGAGCGGATCCCCCCGGCAGCTTTAACGCCCGTCTTCGGACCGACGGTGCGCCGCATCAGGGCGACATCTTCGGCGGTGGCGCCGCCTTTTGCAAACCCGGTGGACGTTTTTACGAAATCGGCGCCGGCGTTTTTCGAAATCTGACAGGCGAGCACCTTCTCGTCATCGGTCAGCAGGGCCGCTTCGATAATTACTTTTACAACCGTCTTCTGCCGGGTGGACCGGCGGACCCAGCGGATGTCTTCTTCAACCTTTTTCGTGTCTCCCGATTTCAGGGCGCCCACGTTCATCACCATATCTATTTCATCGGCACCCGCCTCGACGACGTGTCTTGTTTCATAACCCTTCGCACGGCCTTCCATGGCGCCTAAGGGGAACCCCACTACGGCACTGATTTTGACTCCGCTTCCGCGGAGTTTTTTCGCGCAGTATTCCACCCAGCTCGAGTTGACGCATACCGAATAAAAAGAGTATTCCTTCGCCTCATCGCAGAGCTTGTCGATCTGCTCTTTCGTCGCCTCCGGTTTGAGCAGAGTGTGGTCGATATATTTATTGAGGTCGGAGGGACGGAGCTCCCCGGAACCGGCCGCCTGAGCCGAGCCGCCTTCCTGTACGGCGCCCGATGACCGGCCGCCGCCCATATTGCCGCCGACGCCGCCGGAGGCCGTTGTCCTGCTGCCGCCTGCAGGCGCGCCGCCTGTAACGCCGCTGCCTTCCTGCGTAAGCCGCGCGATAACCTCTTTCGTCAATTTTTCTACTAAATCTTTCTGCTCCATCTGTCTATCCTCTTATCCTCGTTCAACTGCCATCATTTTATTAATCCGCGGCCAGTGTCTGCCGCCCTCGAATCGCGTGGTTAGCCACAGCTTTGCCATTTCAAAAATTTCCTCTCTGCCGTGCAGGGGGCCGCCTAAGCACAGCACGTTCGCGTTATTGTGCACCCTGCTGTTGCTGATTGTTTTCACATCGTAGCACAGCGCCGCGCGGATGCCCCGCACCTTGTTGCATACCATCGTCGATCCGATTCCCGCGCCGTCGATCATAATTCCCCGCTCGCATTCCCCGGAGGCCACTTTTTTCGCCACCTTTACCGCGAAATCGGGATAGTCGACGCTTTCGGTACTGTCGGTCCCGACGTCGGTAACACGGTAACCTAAGGACTTCAGATACTCCCGCAGGGCCTCCTTCGCCTCGAAGCCGCCGTGGTCCGCCCCGAGGGCAACCCGAAGGACCTTGTCTTCCTGGTTCGCGGTATTCTCCACCGGAAGCGGCCGGTCCGCGGCCGTGTGAAGCGTGGAAACGATATTTTGTACAATGGATGAATCACTTTTATACTGCATCGTACTGTACCTCATCGATAATGCCGACCACCACCGCACGTACCGGGGCCATGTCGTCGCCGATAATCATCCTCGAAGAGTTGCCCTCCGTCAACAGCAGCACCGTTTCGCCGGTCCCTGCCTGTACCGTATCGAGGGCAATCTCGATCCCGCCGGCATCCGTTCCGTCAGGCCCCTTCGGCTGCACAATTAACAGCTTATACCCCTGTAAAACGGGATGCTTCCGCGTGGCGACAACCGTTCCGATTACTTTAGCCACAAGCATTAGGTTGCCTCCAGGTTTGTACTGTCGACAATAGCCATTACCGCCGCGTCCGACGGATTGTACCAGTTTTCCAGCGTCAGGGCGGCTTCCCGGCCGCCTTCATAAAGGACAATGTCTCCAACTCCCGCCTGAACGGTATCACACGCCGCTAAGGGTCCGCCTTTCTCGTCGTAATTTTCATCTAACGGCTGTACTAAAAGAAGCTTTACCCCCTCGAAGGACTCCACCTTTTGTGTACTCACCACCGTTCCGATTACTTTCCCTAATTTCATTCCATCACTTCCTATTTTCCTTAACCTACACAATCCGAAAATAATCAATGAGCGAACACCGCCGTTCCCGGGTAAAGGTCCTCGCCCGGGTAAAGCCGTCGCCGGTGGGACTGGCAATGGTAAAGGAGGTGTAGCCCGCGCCGCCGAAGGCCATGCCGTTAAAATTCGAACCGTTTTTTACAAAGAGGGAACAGTTCATGACTTTCGCCATCCTTGAGAGCCGCTCGATGTTTTTCGAATGCATGCTTGCCGTGTGCCGAAACCCGTGTTCGCATTCTACGGCAAAATCGATCGCCTCATCGGCGCTCTTCATCCGCACCAGCGGAATAAAGGGCATCAGCTGTTCCGTCCATACCATCGGATGGTCGCGGTCGACTTCGGCAATGAGGATGCGCGTATCTTCGGGGACCTTCAGGCCGATGAGGTCCGCCAATACGGACGCGTTTTTTCCCACGTATTTTTTATTCGCCATTCCTTCATGCCCCGGCCGTCCGGGATCGGAAATGACGATTTTCGTCAGGGCCTCCGCCTGCTGCCGGTCCAGTTCAAAGGCGCCGTTTTTCTTCATTTCCGCCTTCAGCTGATCGGCAATAGAGTCCACCGCCAGGACTTCTTTCTCGTCAATACAGATGATGTTGTTGTCCAAACCCGCGCCCGCGACGATATCTTTCCCGGCCTTCACGATGTCCGCGGTTTCATCCACCACCACCGGCGGGTTCCCCGGTCCCGCGGCAATGACCTTTTTCGCCCGTTTCATCGCCTCTTTTACTACTCCCGGGCCGCCGGTCACGACTAAGAGCGAAACGAGAGGATGGTCCATCATCGTCTGGGCGGCCTCGATGGTCGGTTCGTCCACCGTTGTAAGAACATTTGCCGGTCCGCCGGCTTTCTGAATGGCCGTGTTTAACAAGCAGATGGTATATTTCGAAACTTCCTTCGCGGCCGGGTGGGGACCAAACACCGCCGTGTTTCCGCCTGCTACCATTCCAATGGCATTGCTGATAATCGTCTCCGTCGGGTTCGTACTCGGAGCAATCGCCCCGATAACGCCGTAGGGTGCGAGTTCGGTCAGGGTAAGTCCGTGGTCATCCGTATACGATGTCGGCGTTAAATCCTCCACACCGGGTGTCATCTTCGCCGCGAGAAGGTTTTTCTTCACCTTGTCGTCGGTGCGGCCGAAGCCGGTCTCCTCCACCGCTTTTTTTGACAGGACAAAAAGATTGGACCATATGGTCTCCCGCATGGCATCGATCATTTTTCTCCGTATTTCCAGCGTCGTGTTCATTAAATCCAGATGCGCCTGATGCGCCGCGCGCACGGCTGCGTCCATGGTACTGAATGAGCCCTGATATGTAGAGGAGGCTGCCGGGGAAGGGGTCCGGGGCGGCGAGGCGGACGACACCGCCGCCGCGCTCACCTCTTTTAACACCTCTTCGACAACCGTCCGTATCGTTTTTTCATCTATCTGCATATCTGTATCCTACCTCCGCCGTGCCTATAAAATAAACGGCTTCATTTCCGGGTGCGCGTGGGGAATAATAACGTCCTTACATAACAGGCCCTGCTTTCCCACATACTCTTTCGCCGCCTTCATGGAGACCTCCACCTCATGCACCGTCCCGATCATCTTTACATACGATTTACCCGCCATTCCCGTAGCAAGCCTGATTTCAGGCAGCTCCACCGCCGCCGCTTTCGCCGCCAAATCCCCCGCGACGATACTCGACACAATGGAAAACGATTCGATAACGCCTAAAGATTCCCACTTCGTCGTTTCCACCGTTCCTAAAATGGCCGGAATTACCTGCTCCTGCAGGTTGGTAATAAAGAGCTCGTCGATCAAGTACCCCTCGCCCGCTTTTTTGCCCGCCGTCAGCGCGGCATCAACCGAGGCAACGTCTCCGGTAACGATAATATAGAACTTGCCGGGACAAATCGTTTTCGCGTCGATAATTTTCACCGGCGCGGCCTTCACCATGCTGTCTAAGGCCAGAATGCCCGCCGCCGTTGCCGAAAATTCAAGTACTCCGATTACGCTGTATTCCATATGTTATGCCCCTGATGCCGTAATAAGTATCCGGCTTTCCTCCACCAGTGTAACGGTCCCCGTAACCGAGGCGTGCACCCGTGCCCCTAAGCTCCCTTCGGGAATTTCCCCGATTAAGTCTCCCCGTTTCACCGCTGCCCCGGGGGAAACCACCGGCACCGCCGGCGCCCCGATGTGCTGCCGCAGCGGCAATTCAACCCGTTCCGGTGTAACGGCGCCTCCCCGGTCATACATCGGCTCGTCGTAGCGGTTAAGCCGCAAACGGCCTATTATCCGCTGTGCCGGCACCTTGCGGTATTCCCGCATCTCATGCGGCTTAGGCTCCCTGTCGGGGAACTCCGGCTTGTACCCCCCCTCGGCAAACCGCTGTTTGATAATTCCGTTGATAAAGGAGGGGGAAAGCCCCATAGGACACGCGAACACCTCGCACACTCCGCATTCACAGCAGAGCGCCGCCGCTGCCAGCGCTTCTTCCGGCAAATCAAGACCGTAATTGATCTGCCGCATAATTAAGTGCGGATACAGATTATGCCCGAGCATCTCCCGGGGACAGAGCTCGCTGCACAGTACGCACTGACAGCAGGCGCTCCGCGAGAGCCGCACCTGCACTTCTAACGGCCGTGTTTTCCGTTGAATGCAATCGTGGTCCCTCGGCAAAACGATAATTCCGCCGGTCAGTTTATCAACCGGCGTATCTACATCGGTGGTGACCTTTCCCATCATCGGTCCGCCGATGATTATAGCGGGTTCTTCCACCAGAGCACCCCCGCACTCATGAATTACGTCCCGCATGGCCGTACCGACCGGAACCCGCAGCACCTTCGGCGTCTTCACCTCTCCCGTACAGGTAACGGTGCGCAGGGTGACCGGGGCCGATTCATATACCGCGTTGCAGATGTTCAACAGCGTTTCCACATTCAGGACAACAACACCCACGGCAATCGGGATACCCCCCTCGGGCACTACCTTTCCGGTTATCTCATGGACTAACACATGCTCGTCCCCCGCTGGATAGAAGTTTTCAAGGTGATAGAGGGACAGAGCAACCCTTGATGCCGCCGCTGCTTCGAGCCGCTCCACAGCCCGGCTGTTCTTCTCCTTTACCGCGATAATCCCCTCTTCCGCCCGCAGTTCATTCACCGCAAGCTCGAGGGCGGCGGCGATTTTCTCCGCCTCCGTTTCCATAATGTATTTGTCGCTCTGCAGAAGGGGTTCACACTCGGCTCCGTTGGCAATTACCGTGCGGCAGGTCCCGCCGAGCTTTTTATGGGTGGGGAAGCCGGCGCCGCCGGCGCCGACGATACCCGCCTCCCGGACCGCCTCCGCGAGACGGACAGCGGTCTTACTTTCTAAAGACAAGGTCCCCTCCCTCGTCTATGGAATCGACGATTCCCACAATCAGGGCATCCACCGGCTTCTGGAAGGTGTTTTCCGTCTGACGGCAGGAACTGCCTTGGGCAATGAGGACCATCTCTCCCGGGCCGGTCTGCACCGCGTCGAGGGCGATCATGTAATTGTCAGAAAGTTCTCCTTTGTAGCTGCATTCCCGCACTAAAAGGAATTTCGCCCCTTCTATCTCATCGCTTCGGGCGGTGCTCACCACCGTTCCCACAGTTTGTGCAAAAATCATCGCTTAAGGCCTGTCCTTGTGATAAACGGTCTTCCCGTCCATTTCGATTACGTCCACGATCGCCGTTATGGTCGCGTCGCTCGGTTTGCCCTCCGTCGTCGCGGTCATTCTCGACGAACTTCCGGACACGTAAAAGACAACCTCTCCGGGACCGGCGCCGACACTGTCCATGGCCACGAGAAAGTCTTTTTTTCCCTTCATGGTTGCCGGGTCCAGTTTTTCTATCAGCAGGAATTTTATCCCTTCGATCTTCGGCTCTTTTCGGGTAGCTACAACCGTTCCGACTACTTTCGCGAGTACCATCTACCTATTTCTTTCCGCCCTGCGGTGTCCGTCCCAACGGAAGCGCGCTGTCCACATTGTCATGGGGACGGGGAATAATATGAACGCTGATCAGTTCACCGACTTTTTCAGCCGCCCGGCCGCCCGCGTCTAAGGCCGCCCGTACCGCTGCGACATCGCCCCGGACGATGGATGTTACATAACCGCCGCCTGTGTTGACCCAGTTCGTCAGTTCAACCCTTGCCGCCTTGACCATGGCGTCCGATGCTTCAACCATCGCGGCGAAGCTCTTTGTTTCGATCATTCCCAATGCGTTTTCAAATACCTCTGCCATTTTTTTCTCCTCTAGTTATTCTTTTAGTTATTCTTTTAGTTATTCTTTTTTACCGCCCGCTTCCCTGCCGCTTAACGACAAAAGGCGGGATTCAACAATCTGCTGGCTGACCAGAACTTCCGCTTCCGGTCCCGCTATATAAATACGGCCGTAACTGCCGTAGCCCTGCACGTTGATAATATTTATATGCGAGGCCTTTTCCGCCTCGTTCGCGGCGTAATAGGCATATCCCGCCGGCTGCAGCTCCAGTACATAGAGGGTGTCCCCCCGGAGGATCATGTTGCCGTAGCGCACTTTATTGATAAGCTGAGCGTGATGGTCGTCCACGTTTTTTATCAGCTGACTGGTCAGTACCGTCGGCTTCATCCTGTCCGCTTCGGTTAAGTCGAGCTCTTTCAGGATCGACTCCCCCGACTGCCGCGCGTCGGCCTGACTGTCGGAATGGAGCTCTAAGAGCCCGAACAGCCGCTCGACGATTTGTATTCCAGGCCGTACGTTCGTCGCTTTTAAAGCGATGTCCGTCAGCCGGTTGATCTCGATACCCGGCGAGATCTCCACGACCATACACGCCTGACCTGCCACCGGAAAATATCCCCGGGAAATGGTGGATATATACGATGCCATCTGCGGCTGCAGTGAATCTAAGTAGATATAGGTCCGTAAATCAATATTATTCATAATTTTCATCCCTTCCCTTTTCTTTTTCTTGGTTTTACGTTATAATTTTAACATAACGATGGTATTTTGTTAACATATATTGATAGTTATTTTACATTCCATAATACATTTTTGTCAAGTAAAGGCGGGGGAAATGGCCGATAAAAAGGAACGGTTAGATGAAATACTGAAAATTCTCCGGATTTATAATGCCGCGTCGGTAAACGAACTTGCCGACAAGCTCGGCGTTTCCCACATGACTATCCGGCGGGACCTGCAGGAACTCGAGGATCAAAACTACATCCAGCTCCTTCACGGCGGCGCGGTCTTAAATCCGGCCCAGAACAGCGGACCGCCATCGGGTGAAATCAGTTATTCCCTTATCACGGCGGGATCGAAACAGACGAAAGAAAAAGCAGCCATCGGCCGGTACGCCGCGTCCCTCATCGAAGCGGAGGACGTTATCAGCATCGATGCCGGGTCCACTACCGAATACATCGCGCGCTCCATTCCCGCGGACCTGCCGCTGACGGTAATCTGCTACTCTTTCAACATCCTCGCGGAATTGCAGAAAAAGAAGAACTGCCGCGTCATCTTCGCCGGGGGATATCTTCATGAAAATACGATGATGTTTGAAAGCCCCGAGGGGATCTCCCTGATACGGCGGTCCAGGGCGTCGAAAGCTTTTATCTCCGCCGGGGGAATCAGCAAAGATCTAGGCGTTACCTGCCCAAACCAGTACGAGATGGAAACAAAAAAGGCGATTATCGATTCGAGTATATCTTCGATCCTCGTTGCCGATTCATCAAAAATCGGGAAGGTGCATTCAACCCACTTCGCCGATTTAAAAGATTTCGACGCCTTTATCACCGACGGCGGCATTACCGAAGAGTACGCAACACTGACGGAGGAGCTGGGTATTACGCTGTATAAGGCGGGTTGACTGGAGGGGCGAAAAACGTATTGCGAGAAATTTTACCCCCTGTCAAAAATCGAGAACGGAATAAATTGCAATATGCTTACCTTCTTAAAGGTCTGCC
>CAYTSI010000004.1:38170-68244 GCA_964440465.1 uncultured Spirochaetales bacterium | reverse complement strand
GCCGGCCGAACGTCTTTCCTTCCAGGTCTTCGATAGCGCTTATGCCGGTACCGGCGCCCGCGATTATCTGGCCGTTGTAGGTCGGGCTCCCGTAGCGTACCGATACGAGTGCCGCTTCCGCTACGCCCCGGTCGGCGGCCATAACGTAGGCGAATGTTGCCAGGGACGCCATATGGGCACCCGGCGGGTCGCTTGACAGCGCTTCTATTACCCCGGCGTATTCGGTAGCGACGTTGGTGTCAAAGTAGAGTCCGGTTTCATCGTTCAGCATATCGGCGACTTCCCGGGCGCCCGATGCGACCCGTTCCATTTCGCCCGAGGGTACAAAGGACCAGATAATCGGGTTCTCCTCCGACCCTAACGGCGGTGCTTTCGATTCCTTTTTCGGCGCCGGTTCTTCTTTTTCCATTTCCGTCTGTGTCGGTTTCTCTTCCTGCTTTCCTCCCGCAAAAGACAATCCGGCGATTGCGAGGGTCAAGACCAGCATCATGATAATAATCTGCTTCACTTTCATTCGTTCCTCCCTTTTGTTTGTGTATTTTTAAAAACAGTATACTCGATTGCCGGCTCGAAAACAACGGCGAATTATTAAAAGTTGTATAAAAGAAAGTTACAGTAGTGTTAAAAACCAACGGCAAGCAGGGCTGTCCGGCAATAGCCTATTCCGCGGTCTTTACCTTCAGGTCTTTGAAATCGGCATACCCGCCTAAGGAGCGAAGGGCAATTTCGAGGCCCGTATTGATGCCGAACCAGGTCTTGTAGCGGAGTTTTTCAATTCCGTTTACCGAAATGGTAATGTATTCAGCTTCCGGCTCGTAGAGGATTGCAACGTCAAGATATTCGGTCAATGGTTCTTCAATAATGGCGTCTAACACCATTTCCATCTGCACCGCGTTGTCGGACCGGTAGAGCTGCAGCCTGGTGTCGGTGGAACCGTAGTAATCGGGGTCCCGGGTAAGCCAAACCAGGAGGGAGTTGCCGTACCCGTAACCCTTGAAGGCGTGATTGTCGGTCGCAAAAATATGCATTCCCGTACCGACCCATCCGAAGCCCCGGGAGCGTGTCTTGAAGGTGAACAGGGTAGGTTTTGTCTGCTGTTTGATGGGAAGGACGAGTTTTGCAAAATATTGGTCTTCATCTGTTTGGGTGGCGGTATTGCCGATAACGTTCCAGTATCCCAATTGAGGTACTGACTGTGAAAACCCTTCCACAAGTGTTTTCGTATAATTAAAATCGTCAATTCTACTGCCGTTTCCGTCGTCTTTCCCTTCGGGAGGGGCGGCTTCGATAGATGCAAGTTTTTCTGCCAGCTCATCTCGTTCAATTTCCGACGCGGCGAGATTATCCGTTAAGGTATCGTTTTCTTTACTCAAACTGGCAATAAGGCCTTCCTTTTGCTCCAGCTGCCGGCTGCTTTCTTCATGTAAAAGGTCGATAGTTTCGTTTTTCTCTTCCGATTCCCGCATGAGCGAGGCGATTATTTTCTCATATTTTTCTTTTTCCGCCTCTAAGATGAGGTCTTTGAAGCTCCCCAGTTTTTCCTCGATAACACCTTCCGGCATCGGCGCCTGCCGAATCGGCGCGTCCGACAGCAGGGCCCCCGAATCGTCGATGGTAAAAGAGGTCTCATAGGAGGTCCCGTCGACGATAATGCCGGAAAAGGTGAGGCGGTTTGCTCCCTCCGGTATGACCTTTACAAAATCGAGGAACATGTTTGCCGGTGCCAGGTTTTCCTCCTCTCCGTATAATTCGGTTATCTGCCATCGTGACCCTTCCTCGTCGAGGGTTTTTACCACCGCGGAGTAGGTACTGTCTTCAAAGATGATCCCGCGGATATAAATCTCGTCGGGACCGGCTATACTTAGGTGAGACATGGAAAAATCGGCCTGGGAAATACTTTCAGGCTGGGCGTAAAGGGGAAAAAAAAGGACACAGCAAAGGAAAAATGAAAAAAAAGTCCGCTTCATATGGTTATCCATTTCGAATTTCGTCATATCCCGTCATAAACTGAAGAAAAAATACCTAGTACGGATTACAGCAGGGTCTCGATTTTCGTTCGTGACGTAAGAGCGTTTCGCCAGCGTTCGGGAATAACGGAGAGGCCGTTACGGGCGCCTAATACAGCACCGACGGCAATACCCCGGGCCGCGGAATCACCTCCGGCCATGACGTTTTCAATCAGCGCGGTTTCAAAATCGTCTTCGTAGGTACCGATTAAATGGATGACCCCGGGGACCCCGTGGTCCGCGGGACATGCCTGGCCGAATTCTTTTATTGTCTCTCTGGTACCGTCGCCGATCGATTCGATTCCCTTTGTAACCAAACCGGAAAAATTTCCTTCGTAGGACCCGCTGTCAAGGAGACGGTCGATTGCTTCAATCGGTCCTGTCCCGCGGAGGACTTCCCGCAGCAGGGCGGAGAAGAACCGGGCCGCCTGTAAAACCGGGGGGCTGTTATGGGTCATGGTAACGGCGGATTCAATGTCGGCGGCAAGCTGTTCTTCGTCGCTGCCGCTGAAGTAGAGC
The DNA here is from genome assembly GCA_964440465.1 of uncultured Spirochaetales bacterium. Classification (GTDB taxonomy): domain Bacteria; phylum Spirochaetota; class Spirochaetia; order SPDA01; family CAZSGZ01; genus CAZSGZ01. The sequence goes on along the minus strand of CAYTSI010000004.1, from coordinate 65,719 downwards.
AGGACGGGGACATAGAACGTCCCCGCGAGGTCGGTCGAGCCCGAACCGGGGTTTTCCTTCCCGCTGCCGATGTTTTCACGGGTCTCCTTCATGGCGTGGTCCTTGTACCCGCCGTAGGAATCGAAAAATTGTGTCCAGGTTTCAAGGTAACCCTTTCTATTCAGTTTGCCGGTACTGCTTATATGCTCTAAAAACAGGAGCATTTGATCGCCGTAATGGGTTAAATCCCCGGCTTTTTTGTTCGGATGGAATGTTTTCACGATAGGGTCGATCAGTTCCGTAACCCGGCCTGTTTTTTTATCAATTGCCCTGGTATTGTACACCCAGTGGGCGCCGAGAGCATGGGAATCGCCGATAAACGCACCGAAAACCAATCCCTTTTGTTTGTCATCATCCATTGTTCTTTCCCTATTTTTTAAATATACCTACAAACGCGGAGACAGGCAACTAAGCTGCCGCTACCGCTTCCCGACGGGGGCGCAGTAAATGACAAATTCCTCCGTTCCGTCCAGCCCGAGGGCGTTGTCCAGTATTTTCTGATCGTATGCCCCCACCGCGCAGGTGCCGCAGTCGAGGGCTTCGCAGGCCAAATAGAGGTTTTGACAGAGGTGCCCCGCGTCTATGGCAATAATTTTGTGGGACTCGTAGGCGTACCGCCACTCGGTCCTGTAGGGGATAACGGACCAGAGAAAAATGACCGGAGCGCCGAACCGCTGCCGGAACAGCCCTTCGATAATTTGGTTTCCCAGGCCGGGATCGTCAGAAACCTGGAGCAGGGCGTGTTCAAAGGGATGGTAGCGGTACAGACCGGAGGCAAGCCGGTCCGCCGAAAAAATGTAGAGATAGGTTTCAAAAGGGTGCCGCGCGCCCGCGGAAGGGACTGTCCTGAAAGCCCTATGGTCATTCAGCTGTTTTTTTACACCCTGGGTTGCCCAGAGCAAAAAACTGAGTTCCGAAAGGCTGAGAGGTCCTGAAGCAAGCTTCCGCCTGCTTCTCCGGTTTGCGATGGCTTCGGCAATACTCGTTCCGTTTGTTTTCGTTTCTTCCGGATCGGGCAGCCGGATGAGGTCTTTTCCCCCAGGTACCGGCTTTTCGAGCGGCGGAGCGTCCTTCCCCGCCTGCTGGTCGGTCACAATACCGTTAAAACTTTGCCACACCGCCTGTAAAAAGCGGCGCCCCTCTTGAATTTTACTGTCCATTTTGTATACTGCTCCTCAATTGTCCTTCCATCCAGCATTGCATAAAATAGACAAAATCGCTACAGTACACACGGAAATTGAGGAGATAAAGGAGCATCTTATATGAAAAAAATCAGTATGGTAGTTATGTCATTCATTTTGTTGGGCGGTATCGGTTTTCAGGCGGCAGCCGAAACGCCTGTGGTCGACGCGCGGGACCTGGAATTTCCTCCAATTGACAGCAGACAGGCGTATCTTTCCTGGATGCTCGAGCATACCGATGAAAAAGAAGATTTTCTCATTCAACGCTGGAACCGAATTCAGCAGGACCTGGGCTGGTATCCGACGAGCACCTCGAAGCGCACAATCGAGGGTTTTTTACGGACGCCGCGGGAGTACTTTATACGGGATTACAATATTGCGAAGGCCTATGATCATAACTGGATCTTGATAGAAGACGGGCAGACCATCTCCGGTCCCCACATTGTTATTAGAATGACCGAGACAATCCTGCCGGAACCGGACCACAAGGTACTGGAGATCGGAACGGGATCGGGATATCAAGCGGCATACCTTTCCTGGCTGAGCAATCATGTTTACTCGATAGAAATAAAAAGCAATTTGTATCGAGTTACCGAAAGTATTTATGACAAATACGACGATGTGTATCCGAACTTTCAAAATATTACCCGGAAAAATGCCGACGGGTACTTCGGCTGGCAGGAGCACGCGCCTTTCGACAGAATTATCGTGACCTGCGCGATCGACCATATCCCTCCGGCACTGCTAAAACAGCTGAAGCCGGGCGGGATTATGGTTATCCCCGTGGGGCCGATAGCGGGAGACCAAGTCCTTTTAAAAATTACAAAAAACGTGGATGAAAACGGCGTTATCACTCTTCAGCGGGAAGATGTGTATAACGGCCGGATTCGGGTTAAATTCGTGCCCTTTACCAAGGAAGACGGCAGCTGGCACTCGAAGGACTGATACCGAATACCATGAAAAAACAAGGACCACTTTTCGCGGCACTTTTTTTTATTTCCGTAGCGCTGATCGCCTATGAACTCGATGTTATGCGGGTCTTTACGGTCAGCTCCTGGTCGAGTTTCGGGTCGATGGTTATCAGCATAGCCCTGCTGGGATACGGGGCCGCCGGAACACTCCTTACCTTTTTACAGAAGCGGTTCCGGAGGAATGCCGCGGCCTGGCTGCAGGTAACCGCGATTTGCCTAGGACCGGTTATGGCCCTCAGTTATATCCTTGCCCAGCAGGTCCCCTTCAATCCGGTCCTTCTGGTTTCCAACTGGACCCAGATTTTCTGGATAGCCGTCTACTATATTCTCTACGCTCTTCCGTTTTTTGTGGGTGCTATGTTTATCGGTATTGCCTTTACCGTCCTCGCGGAAGGGGTGCATTCCCTCTATTTTTGGAATATGGCCGGTTCGGGAATCGGCGGGTTCATTATTCTCGGGTTTATGTATGTACTGCCGGTCCGGCGTTGTATTATTCCCATTCTTGTTCTGTCCGCTGTCGGTGCCTTTTTTATCGTGTTTTTTCGACGGCCGCCGGCAGCGGAAAACGGCGGCGGGTCCGACGGGGTACAGGGGATATCCCTGAGCGTACGGACGCCGAAGCAGACCGCTTTCGGGCTTGTATTTGCCGCGGCGGCCTGTATCGCCGCGATTGTTCCAGTCCTCCTCTTCGGCGGGCTGAAACCTTCTCAGTTTAAATCGGTGGAACTTGCAAAAGTCACCTTCTCGGACCTTGAACTGGTCCACAACGAACACAGCCCCTTAGGGCAGATGGAGGTGTATAAGAGTTCGCAGCTCCATTTTGCCCCGGGCCTAAGCGACAACGTTATATTTTACATCGACGAAATGCCCCGGGACGCCTTTTGGGCATTGTATATCGACGGAAACGGTCCGATTAATATGATGCGGGAGCTCACGGAGGAGGAGAAAATATACCTCGACTTCCTTCCCATGGCCGCCCCGTATGAGGTCCTGGAAAATCCTTCGGTGTTTATCTCCCACTTAGGCGGCGGGTTTAGCGCCTTTTCGGCCCTGCACCATAACGCGGAGGAGATTGTGGTGGTGGAACCGAATACAGCCCTCATTTCGATGATGAAAGAGCATCCGGAAATCCGCGAGTTTCAGGGGGACCTCTTACATGATCCGAAAATCGATATCCTGGAACAGGAACCCCGGGCCCATGCCAGCCGCAGCCGGGGGAAATACGATCTGGTTGAAATAAGCCTCATCGATTCGTTAGGGCTCTCCCAGTCCGTGGGAAACCCGCTGCATGAAAACTATACCTATACCACGGAAGCGATGGAAGACTATATTTCCTGTCTGCATCCGGAGGGTATACTGTCAATTACCACCTGGAACCATCTTGCGCCGCCGCGGAACGTGCCGAAGCTGCTGACTACGGTAATCGACTCGATGCGGCGGCAGGGGATCGAGGACCCGGGCAGGCATCTCTACGTATTTCAGCTTATCTATTCCACCGCAACGGTTTTGGTGAAAAAAACCCCCTTTACGCCCGAGGAAATTGAGAAGCTCAATCAGTTTACTTACAAAATGTCTTTCGAAACAATTTACCACCACGGTATCGAACCGCGGGAGGACAACCTGCGGGAGCAGCTCGAAGCCTACACGGCGAAGTACGATACAAATCCGGAAAACGACGTAATGGGAGACGAAGTGTCCCGGCCCATGGGAGACTTGTATTACCACATCATCGATTACATGCTCGAGGGCAGGGAGGCGGAGATATACGACGCCTACCTTTTCGATATAACCCCCGCGACGGACAACCGGCCCTATTTTACGTCGTACCTGAAGCCGGACAATATACGGATGTTTTTAGACAAACTCGACGCGGTATCCGAAGAGTGGAGTTATCTGCTGCTGGTGGGGACCCTCCTGCAGTCTATCTTTTTCGGTATCATTATTATCATCATTCCGGCCATCGGCGGGCACAAGTCCCAATTAAAGGGCAGCGGGAGTAAGCTTGGGGTCATTCTCTATTATTCCCTCTTAGGTGTAGCCTATATGCTGGTGGAAATCTTTTTCATCCAGAAGCTCGTCTTCTATTTAGGCAACCCGGTTTTCTCCACGAGTATTGTAATAACCTCCATGCTGATTATTTCCGGCGTGGGAAGCGTCAGCGGCAGCAAAATGATGAAAGAGCCGAGGCGGTTCATTCTCATCGCCGCCGGTATTGTCGCGGCAATGATGGTTTTCTACATGACGGTCCTTCCCGCGGTCCTCGAAGGCAGCCTTGGCGCGCCCCGGATTGTTAAAATGGTCGGTGCCATCGTCATTATCGCGCCCGCGGCCTTCTTCATGGGGATGTTTTTCCCGACGGGGCTCAACGTTCTTGCAAAGAACCGAAGCGAGATGCTCCCCTGGGCCTGGGGCATGAACGGCGCCTTTTCCGTAACCGGCAGCCTCCTGGCGCGCTATTTAGCAGTACAGTTCGGTTTCCGTATTCTGCTGCTGGCCGCGCTGCTGGTGTACGCCGCCGCGGGCCTGCTGTTTCCGGTCAATCTGAAAAAACGGGAGAAGGCGGCGGGATAGAATGTACTTTTTTTGTATGTTAAAATCTTAATGGATATGTTGGAGTATATAAAAGAGTACTTCCAAAAGAGCTCAATTTTTTATTCTCGTCATGCATTGGATGAAATGCGGTCTGAAACTTTTGGGCGAATATTTGATTTCGAAGTTTCTGAGAGTATAATGAATGGTGAAATAATAATGAGCTACCCGGAGGATAAACCATATCCAAGCATTCTTCTATATGGCAAAACAAATAAGGGGCGCCCCCTGCATATCGTATGTTCATGCAATAAAGAAGAGAAGACTGCGATTGTAATAACTGTTTATCAACCGGATCCGGAGCGGTGGATAGATTACAAAAGGAGGAAAAAATGAAGTGTATAATTTGTCATAGTGAAGATATCGTTTCAGAAGAAGTAAGGGAAGAATTTAAATACGAGAATGATATTATATATGTACCAATGAAAGTAGAAACATGCCAAAGTTGCGGCGAACGTTATTACACACGGCATGATATGCAAGTTATTGAGGGAATAGAGAAGCAAATAAAGGATAAGTCACTCAAATTAAAAGAAATTGGTAAAATCTTGCTGGCAAGTTAATATAATGTTTTCTGCTGAAACCCTAGTCTGAACATTCTTTTATAAGCCGCCGTGCTTCCGAAACCATATACAGAGGTAAACTCAATAAACGGTACGGGTGTTTTTCCATACCCGGAATTGCGGCTTCAACCGTTGAAATTGACGGCAACGCCGTGTTGAACCGAATGGCCGTCGCGGTTTTTTTTAACGAAGCAAAAACATGAAGAGATTTCAAGCTTCCCGCTGTCCCGGACTTAATCTCCGCAGGTACAATCCGGCCGTTCACTTCAAATAGGTAGTCAACCTCGGATGTGGCGCCGGTTTTCTCCCTGTTCCAGTAATACAGTTCCGGCGGAACATAACTTTCTCCGCCGTAGAGCCATTGCTGTCCGATAAACTGTTCGGCAAGCGCGCCTTTATTTGCCATAATGACGTTTTCATCTTTTAATGATAACAGGTTAAGTCCCAATGAGCGCATCATCAGGCCGATATCTAAAAACAGCAGCTTGAAATTTCGCTCCTTGCGTTCCGCCCGCAGCGGTACGGCATTGCCGGAACTGTGATATACCCGATAAATAAGCCGTGCGAGTTCAAGAAAGTAAAGGGATTCCTTCAGATTTTCCGATTTTTCATCTCTGCTGATTTCAGTATACTTCACCTTTTTTCCCACCAGACCGGGTGTTTTATCGAGAACAAGCTGTAGCCTGAAAGGATCCGCTTTTTTTCCGTATTTCGAAAAGTCGTCCCGTAGTGTACTTAGAATAGAGCTTAATTCCATCTCACACTTGCGGAGTGAGCCTGATTCAACATGTTCTCTGACCGCGGAGGGCATCCCGCCGATCCCCATGTATGTTCTCGTTAATTCCAGAAGCTTTTCATGAATTACCGCGGGAACGGGATCGTTCATCCTGAACTGCCGTAAAAAATCGGAAAGAGAATTATCTCCGGAAGCAGTCAGGAATTCGATAATATCCATGGGTCCCATATAGAGATACTCGATTCTTCCTACGGGCATTGAAAAGGTGTGCTCCGCTAAAATGAAATCAAGCAGGGAACCGGCTGTGATAATATGGATGTCCTTCCGTTTTTCAAAAAAATAGCGGAGTTTCGCGAATATTTCAGGCGCCCGCTGTATTTCATCAAGGAAGATCAGGGTCCTGCCCGGTATGACGGGTATTCCGGTATCCAAAGATATGTACTCGATTATTCTGTCGATGCTCTCATATTGAAACAGTTCCCTCTTTCGCGGAGTTTCATCGAAGTTGATCTCTATAAAGTGCTCAAATTGCTCCCGGCCGAACTGGCGTACCAGGTATGTTTTCCCGACTTGACGGGCCCCTCTAATTACGAGGGGCTTTCTGTTCCCGCGGTCTTTCCAGTCCAACAGATCGTTATAATATTTTCTGTACATGACTTTATCTACCTATATAATATCACGAATAATAGAAAAAACAATAGGTAGTTTTATCTAAATAGTCAGCTAGTCCGCTATCTTTTTTCGAAGTCTCAGTTCCCAGCGGTGGACCGCGACGGAGAAGGCGAGGGTGATAATGAAGTACATGGCGGTGATGGTAAGCCATATCTCGAAGGTATAGTGGGTAGCCGACATCAGCTCCATTCCTTCGAAGGTAAGCTCCTGAATTGAAATGACCGACACAATGGCCGAATCTTTAATGGTCGAAATGAACTGCCCCGCTAAGGGGGGGAGGATTTTCCGCGCCGCCTGGGGAAGGATGACGTGGCGCATTTTGCGGTAGGGGGAGAGGCCTAAGGTGTAGGCGGCCTCCCACTGCCCTTTTTCCACCGATTCGATCCCCGCCCGGATAATCTCGGTAATATATGCTCCTTCATAAATCCCTAAGGTAAAAACCGCCGCTATAAAGGCGGAAAACCGGGAAGGCGGGACAAAGAGTACGGTCAGCACCCGTGCCGCCCCGGGTGATATCCGGCGTATCGCGTCATCGAGACCGACGGCGGTAAGGATTTGGCTTGAAAAGAAAAAGTAAAAGATAAAGACCAGCACCAGCGGCGGCAGGTTCCGTACCAGTTCTACGTAGGTCCGGCTGACTACCCGGGAAAAAATTCCCCTGCCCGTCCGGAGCACCCCCATTACCGTTCCCAGGACGACGGCGATTACCGACGCCCAGAGGCTTAGTTTGATCGTGGTAAGAAAACCGTCAACCAGCAGGTTCGGGACCACGCGTCCCTTCACGTCGTCAAAGCGGAACAGATACTGAGGTATTACTCCCCAGTGCCAGGTATAACTCAGGCGGATCCGCACCCGGTAGATAAAATATACCGCCGCCCCGATAAGAGCGGCTGTCAGGAGAATGTCGAGCGCGGTTATTCCCTGTTTTTTATGCCGCCTGCTTAAAAGCAGGTGCTTTTCCACAGGCGGTCCGGTTTTTATTTGATTTTGCTTTCCCAATCCCGCGTCTCAAACCAGTAGTGTTTTCTGTCCGCCAGCCAGCCTTCCGCGTCGACGACGGTAATCCAGTTGTTGAAATAGTTTAACGTATCGTGGTCGCCCTTCCGTACCGCGAATCCGATGGGCTCCTTCGTGAAGGTCCCTTCGAACGGCAGAAACAGCGTGTCCGGGTTTTCTATAGCTTGAAAAGCAGGGAGAGGCGCCGAAGCAACCACGGCGTGGGCGCGGCCTGTTTTCAGTTCCTGCAGTGCCTGAGACTCGTCATCGAAGAGCCGCAGCTCCGCTTCGGGCATATATTTTTGTGCCGCGTCGGCAGCTGTTGTGCCGATCCTCGCGGCGATAACAACTTCGGGCTTGTTGAAATCTTCCAAGCTCGAAAAACCGTCGGCGTTTACCTTATGGGCCACCATAGACATTCCGGAGTAGTCGTAGGGGATAGAGAAATTGACCTTCAGGTTCCTGTCGGGAAGGATCCCCATACCGCCGATTATAACGTCGAATTTCCCCGTTAGGAGGGCGGGAATAATACCGGACCACTTCGTGGGAACAAATTCGATGTCCACGTCCATGTCGGCGGCCAGACGGCTCGCGACATCAATTTCAAATCCTATCAGCTCGCCGGTTTTATCTTTCATGGCCCAGGGAACAAATGTCGACATGCCCACACGGAGTACACCCCGCTTTTGAACGGTATCGATAAGGCTTTCCTGTGCTTCCGCCTGCTGTGTGGTTTCGGCATTGCCGGCCGGTTCTCCGCCGCCGCCGTTACACCCGGCCAGGGCAAATACCAGTACTCCGGCAGCGAGAAGGGCCGCAATAATTGTTACCAGTCTTTTCATAGTTCTCTCCTTGTGCTTATAGTATCTTACTTAAAAAATCTTTTGTCCGCTCTTCCTTCGGGGTTTCAAAAAAACCGTAGGGAGTGGATTCCTCGATTATCTTTCCTTCATCCATGAAAATAATCCTGTCGCCTGCTTCCCGGGCAAAGCCCATTTCGTGGGTCACTACCAGCATGGTCATCCCCTCGTCCGCGAGGCTCTTCATTACGTCTAAAACTTCCCCCACCATCTCGGGGTCCAGCGCGGAAGTAGCTTCGTCAAACATCATAATTTTCGGTTTCATGGCCAGTGCCCTCGCGATGGCGACCCGCTGCTGCTGGCCGCCGCTGAGCTGGCTCGGATACGCGTCAATTTTTTCTTCGATGTTTACTTTACGCAGCAGCTCTTCCGTGGTGCTGTTTGCCTCATCCCGCGACTTTTTTCGTACGTATATTTGCGCGAGGTTGATGTTTTCCCGCACCGTCATGTGAGGAAACAGATTAAAGGACTGGAACACCATACCTACTTCCTCCCGTATCATCTGACGGTTTTCCCGAATATCGTCCAACGGAACGCCGTCGATAATGATTTCTCCGGAATCGGTGGATTCCAAACCGTTTAAGCAGCGGAGAAACGTCGACTTTCCCGATCCCGAGGGGCCGATAATAACAACCACTTCCTGTTTGCATATATTCGTGGTAAACCCGTCGAGGGCGATAATATTGCCCGGGAATATTTTTTTTACGTTTGTAACGCGGATGATCGGTTCATCGCGGATTTCCATGTTTTTACCCTGTTGTCCCCATTCGTTTATCTAAAATATGTACGGCAGCGGATAAAAGCAAGGTCAAAATGAGATATATACCCGCTACGGTAAACCAGATTTCAAAGGTTAAGAAGGTTTCGGAGATGACGGCCTGTCCCTGCATGGTTAAATCGTAGATTGCAATGGTGCTGACAAGGGCGGAATCCTTAACGAGGGATATCGCCTGGCTCGTCAGCGGCGGCAGCACCTGCTTAATTGCCTGCGGCAGGATCACTTTTCGATAGGCAACCGGCGCCCCGAGCCCCAGACTGTAGGCGGACTCCCACTGGCTCCGGGGAATGCCTAAGATACCGGCGCGGAATATTTCCGACGTATAGGCGCCTTCGAAGAGGCTTAAGGCAATAACGGCCGACAAAAACGGCCCGAAGTTGAATATCGGGGCGACCACAAAGTATATTAAAAACAGCTGAATCAGCAGGGGAGTGTTCCGGATAATTTCCAAATACACCCTGGCAATTCCCCGGGCGACCCTGGAGTCTGAAAGCCGGAAGAGGGCGGTAACGAGGCCGATCGCGAAGGTAAGGACCAGGCTGATGCCGGAAATTTTTAAGGTAATGCCAAGGCCCTGCAGCAATCTTCCCGCCCGGGTCACTCCGTCGGTTTTCCGGAAAAGGTACTTCCCCACCCGGTACCACTGCCAGTTGTAATCAACCGTACCGGAAATAGCGCTGATAAGAAGGACCAGTATCCCGGCCAGAACGGCAAACTTGACAAATTCGAAGAGTATCCGCTTCGTTGTGTTTTTTATGACAATTTTCATAAATAATTGCATTGTAACACCTGTTTCATTTTTTGTCGTGCGTAAAAAAACGCGATTACCGCGGCGCTCCAGGTAATAATACAGATACCCCACCAAATCCCTTTCGCTCCCATTCCGGCGGCAACCGACAGGAGGTAAAATACCGCTATCGGCGCGATAATTTGGCGGTATGCGCCGATCAGCAGGGCAAACAACGGCTTTTTCATCCCCTGCAGCGCCGCGACGTGGACAAACAACACAACGTAGGCATACAAAACAAGAGCGTCAATCCGGAGATAAAGTTTTCCCGAGGCGAGTACTCGGGGATCGTCCGTGAAGAGGGCCATGAGAAACGGCGCGAGGAAAAAAACAAGGAGCCCCCCCGCCGCCATCAATACCGCCCCGTACTTCAAGGCCGTATTGATTGTTTCCCGGATTCGTTCGATTTTTTTCGCTCCGCTGTTCTGGGCCGAAAGGGTGAGGGCCGCGACGTTCAGCCCGATGGTGGGAAGGAGTACGATTTGCTCCACCCGGACGGCCGCGCCGTAGGCCGCAACGGCGGTCTGCCCGAAGCGGCCGGCATAGTAGGTAATAACGAAGATCCCGGCCGCAACGGTAAGCATGTTGATGCTTGCCGGGAACCCTTGAGCTGCAATGTCGATAAATTCCTTTCGTTTCGGCAGGAAATCCCGAAAACGGGCGCCCGACAGGAGGCCGGTCCGCTTTACCCGGAAAGCCAGATAGACAACACCCCCGGCTTGTACAGCCACGGTGGCAAGGGCGATCCCCCGGATACCCATGGCCGGGACCCCAAGGCCGCCGTAAATAAACCAGGGATCGAGGCCGATATTGAGAAGACTGCTGCCGATGAGAAAATTTCGATACGATTTGGTGTCACCCATTGCCTGCAGGACCGCGTTCAGCATATTGTTAATGAGAAAAAAGAGGGTACCGTAAAAGATTGTCCGCATATACAGAAGAGCGTCCGCCAGATACCGGTCTTCCGCGCCCAAAATTCTGAACAGGAACGGGGAGAGAAAATAGCCGAGCAGTGTAATGATAACGGACATAACAATGCCGAAACTGACGGCCTGGATTCCGTATGTCCGTGCCCGGCCCCGGTTTTTTTCTCCCAACGCCGATCCGATTAAGGCCGTCGAACCGGTGGAGATACCGCTTCCGAACGCGATAATGAGAAAAAATACCGGAAATGAAAGGGAAAGGGCGGCCAGGGCCTGGGTCGAAATACGTCCGCCGAAAAATGTGTCGACGATATTGTACATGGTGTTGAAAAAAAAACCGATACTGGCGGGTATTCCAATCCGCCGTATCAGTACGGGGACCGGATCGTTTAACAGGTCGTGTGTCTGTCCTACGCTTGTATTTTTCATGCCGCACTATAACTTCATTAATATTACAGTTCGAGTCAAGAAAATTCACCCTTCGTGCCCGCTCGGCGGGAGGCCGGGGAGGTGTTCTTTTCTACACGCGGGCGGTATCAGGGTGTAACAACGGGGTTCCGCAGGTCGCTGATGCAGAGGAACCACTTGTAGATCGACAGCCGCTTGTTTTTGCTGTCAATTCGGTAGAGGGTGTCGTTATGGTAAAATTCGAGTTTCTCGTCTTCATGGACATTAGCTCCCTCGATTTCGCTGACGGGAAAAACGAAGGTTTGGTCGGTGGTTTCCGATTCAAATTCCACCCGGTCGCTGTAGAGGCTTAAGCGTCCGGAACCTTCGAATTCAAGAGGATTAGTTTTATACCCGGTATGGACGTCAATTCCATCATCCTGCAGAATGAAGTCCTTCTTGTTTTCCCGCCCCCGACGGGACAAATAGCCGGAGAGGTACTCAATTTGCCACAGGTTCCAGTCCCGGATCGTTTCATGGCGCGGTTCACCGTCTTCCCTTTCAAAAAAGCAGTATTCGTTGTAACAAACGGAGTAACCGCAGGCTTTACAGGAGAATTTGTCGCCCTTCGATTCCATAACACCGATTTGTCTGCACTCGGGGCAGACAAAGAGGGCTATTTCCAGGTATTCGGCCCGGTCTTTTCCGGTAAACCGGACCATGTCCCGTTTTTGCAGTTGATATTCATCGTGGTCGAAAAATTTCGTCATTTTTTTGTAAATATCGTCGACGGATGAGGTTTTCAGCTCTTCTTTCGTAAACCCGAGTTCAAAGCTGATGACAACTTTACCTTTTCGTTTACTCTTTGCCCACCTTGGCATGGAAAAATAGGCGCCTTGTTTGTGGGCTATAACGACGGGAATTTTTAAAAACCGGACGAGTTTTGCCGTTGCGTAGACAAGCGGCAGAGAATGGCCGTCCCAGGGGCTCTGTCCTTCTGGAAAGATGCCGACAACTCCCCCCTTTTCCCGTATTGCCATGATGTTTTTGATGGTGCCTAAATCGGAAATTGCCTTGGTTTTCGGTATCGACCCCACCAGGCCGAGGGCCCAGCCCATCAGTTTTTTCCGGAAAGCGGCGTCGGAGACAACATATGAAACCGGTTCCGGAACAAAGTCGGCAATCATAAAGGGGTCGAATACACAATTGTGGTTTGCCATGACCAGATACGGCGGCTCGAGCTTGTCAAACATGTCGAGATTTTCCGCGTGCATGTTAAAATTTTTTTCCAGCCAATTTCCGATGCTGAACTGAAGGAATTTGTTAAACCCCTTTGAGGTCCTTATGTTCCTGTGCACGATGCGGTCCGTTTTCCGGTCCCGTTTTGCTGCTGCCCGTTTCGTTTTCTTTGCTTTCATAGAAAATCCATTATATATCAAAAAAACAAATTCCTTCCAGTGCAAAACTGTGTTTTTTACCTGACAAATTCGCTTCTTTCACGTATACTGTAATCTGCACGGAGAGAGGAGGGGCCATGGATAATCAGAAGCCGGTTATACTCGTTGTAGATGATGTAGCGGAAAACCGGAAAATACTCGCGACTATTATAAAGAAAAATACCGACTACGGTGTAATGCTTGCAAGCGACGGCCGGTCGGTCCTGCAGGCCATCGAAGACAATATACCGGATGTAATTTTACTCGATATTATGATGCCCGGAATGGACGGGTACGAGGTCGCGGGGATTCTCAGGTCAAAGGAAAGTACCAGGGACATTCCGATCCTATTTATTACCGCGGTAACGGAAGTGGAAAGTATTGTAAAGGCCTTCGATTCCGGCGGCGTTGACTATATTACAAAACCCTTTAACAAGCAGGAACTCCTTTCCCGTGTCCACACCCACATGCAGATAAAACTGATGCAAGACGAGCTGCGGGAGAAAAACGCTTTGTTAGAGGACCGGGAGCTCCACCTGGTAGGACTGGTGGAAGAGAAAACACGGAAACTCGAGCGCACCACTTCCGCCTTGGTAACTGCTTTAGAGAACGCGAATTTTTATAACGATACCGATACGGGAAGCCATATCAAGAGGGTGGGAGAATATTCGGCCCTTCTTGCCAGGCATTTGGGGCTGGACAACGATTTTATTAAACGGATACGGCTGTTTGCCTCCCTCCACGATGTGGGAAAAGTCGGTTTGTCAGACGTACTGTTAAAAAAACCGGGGAAATATACGCCGGAGGAGTTTGAAATGATGAAGGAACATGTCCGTATCGGGGCCCGGATGCTCAACGATCCCGAACTTGATCCGATGGCGGCAAATATTGCCCGGTACCACCACGAGAAGTGGGACGGTTCCGGTTATGTAGAGGGATTGTCCGGCGTTTCCATCCCCGTTGAAGCTCGAATTGTTTCTCTAGCTGATGTATACGACGCCTTAGGGCAAAAGCGGGTTTACAAAGATGCTTTTCCTGAAAATGAAATTGACAACATTATACGGGAAAACAGCGGAAAGCAGTTCGGTGCCGAACTTGTAGATATTTATTTCGCCCGCAAACAGGAGTTCCTCGAAATAAAGAAACTTTTTTCCGATTAAACAGCCTCTTTCAACGCCGCCAGCGCCGCGTCATAATCGGGGTGATCGTGGTTCTCTGCCACAATTTCACTATAAGTGATTTTATTGTCTCTATCGACGATAAAAACCGCCCGGTTCAGCAGGCGCAATTCTTTAATGAGGACCCCGAATGCTTCACCGAAAGAAGCCAGCCGGTGGTCCGACAGGGTAATAACGTTTTCAATACCTTCCGCTCCGCACCACCGTTTTTGGGCAAAGGGGAGGTCCATGCTTACCGTTAACACTACAACGTCATCGCTGAAGCCCGCGGCGGCTTCGTTGAACTTCCGTGTCTGTACCGCGCATACACCCGTATCGAGGGAAGGGACAACACTGATAAGCTTTACTTTCCCTTCGTAGTCCCCGAGGCCTTTAGGCATTAAATCGTTATCTAACACGGTAAAATCCGGAGCACTGTCTCCCGCCGGCAGTTTCGGGCCGATAAGGGTTATGTCGTTGCCCCCCATTTTTGTTTCAACTCGTTCCATTGTATTCTCCTTTCCTTATGAATATAGTAATAAATATTGCCCGGCGTCAATACAGGGCCGTAACGGGGTTTTCCATCATATTCTTCAGGTCCTTCATAAAAAGCGCGCCGACGGCCCCGTCGATTACCCTGTGGTCGCACGAAAGGGTCATTGTAAGCATCTGCCGCAGTCTGAGGTTGTCTTCGTTGTCGAACAGCTGCTCTTTTTGAATGGCCCCCACCGCCAGTATTGCCGACCCCGGGGGGTTGATAATCGCGGTAAACTCGTCGATGCCGTACGAGCCTAAATTACTGATGGTAAAAACCGCTCCCTGATACTCATCGGGACTGAGCTTGTTCGTCCGTGCCTTGTCCACGAAGTCCTTCAGTTCCCTGTCGATTTGCATAATTCCCTTTCCGCCGCAGTTTCTGATCACCGGGGTTATCAGTCCGTCGGGCTGTGCCACTGCAATGCCGATGTCGATGCTCCCGTGGGTAAGGATGGAATCCCCCTGCCAGGTGGAGCGGACTTCGGGATGCCGCTTCAATGCTTCCGCGGCAAGTTTTATCAGGAAGGAATTAAAGGAAACCTTCCCGTCCTGACGGGCGGCGTTCAGCTGTTTTCGGGCTTCGAGAAGCAGGTCGACGGCGGCCCGGAGTTTCAGGTAGTAATGGGGAGCACCGAACTTCGATTCCGACAGCCGTTCGGCTATCACCCGGCGTTTTTTGGAAACCGGCTTCACTTCATCCTGCCCGGCGTATACCGCTTCATCGGCACCCCGGAGACCGCCGGCCGCGTTCCCCGGTGCCGAGGCGCCGCTCTGCCGCCGGACGGCCTTTTCGATGTCCCGCTTCACCACCCGGCCGTCGGGCCCGCTGCCGTTTACGGAGGCGATGTCGATGCCGTGTTTGTCGGCTAAGGCCCTGGCTAAGGGAGAGGATTTTACATGCCCCGCGGACGGGCCCTGTCCGCCGCCTGTGGATGCTTCGCCGCCCGCGGTCTGTTCCGGCGGGCCCTGCTGTGCCGCGCCTGCCGGCGCGGCCCCTTCCTCTGCTGTGCTGCCTCCGGATTCCAGCTCCTTCTGTGCTTCCCGGACGAGGTCGTCGATATCTTCCCCCGCTTCGCCGATAATGCCAATGGGCTGCCCCACCGCGGCCGCGCCTCCCTCTTCTACTAAGACGCGGAGAAGGGTGCCTTCCTGCACCGCCTCGTAGTCCATCGTTGCTTTGTCGGTTTCCACCTCGCAGATAACGTCGCCGCTTACTATTTCATCTCCCTCCTGTTTCTGCCAGGAGCCTATTGTCCCGGTTTCCATGGTCGGGGAGAGTGCTATCATTACAAGTTTTTCAGCCATTCCATGCTCCTTTATTCTATATATAATGCCTGTTTTGCCGCCGCGGCAATTTTATCCGCCGACGGCTGCGCCGCGAGCTCCAGGCTGTGGTTATAGGGCATCGGTACATCCTCCGCGTGGACCAGTTCAACCGGAGCATCGAGTAAGTCAAAACAGTTTTTCGAAACCAGCCAGCCGATATGCGACCCGACGCTGGCAAACGGCCACGCCTCGTCCACAACAACGCATCGGTTTGTCTTTTTTACCGATTTATACACGGTCCCTTCATCCAAGGGCCGGATACTGCGGATATCGATGACCTCGGCGTCGATACCCTCCTCCTCCAGCTGCCGCGCGGCTTCGAGGAGCATTTTTACCGGCTTGGAAAACCCGACCAGAGTAATATCGCTCCCCTCCCGTTTCACGTCCGCTGTGCCGATGGGGATAAGGTATTCCTCCTCCGGGACTTCTCCATTCCAGGCGTACATCAACTCCGCCTCCAAGAAAATGACGGGGTTGTCGTCGCGGATTGCCGATTTCAAGAGACCCTTTGCATCGTAGGGTGTGGAAGGGGCAACGACTTTCAGCCCCGGAAAGTGGGCGAAAATCGATTGCAGCGCCTGGGAGTGCTGTGCCCCTAAATACTCCGCCGGTCCGTTCGGCCCCCGGAAAACAATGGGCATGGTAAACTGTCCCCCGGACATGTACCGGTTTTTCGCGGCGTTGCTGACAACCTGATCGTAGGCCATTAGGGCGAAATTGAAGGTCATCCATTCGACGATGGGCCGCAAACCGACTAAGGCCGCGCCGATACCGACACCGGTGAACCCCTCTTCCGAAATGGGAGTGTCGATTACCCGTTCTTCCCCGAAGGTGTCGAGAAGTCCCTGGCTTACCTTGTAGGCGCCGTTGTACCGGGCCACTTCTTCTCCTAAAAGGACCACATTGTCGTCCCGCTGCATTTCCTCTTCCATGGCCTGCCGAAGGGCTTCACGAAATGTAATTGTAGGCATTCGCTTCCTCCTTGTTACGCGTATACATCGCTGTATAGGGCTTCCGCTTCCGGCTCTTCGCTGTTTTCTGCAAAATCCGCCGCGTCGGAGCTTTTCTGTTTCGCCGCGTTGTCAATTTTTTTTATCTCGTTTTCCGACAGTATTTTTTCTTCAATCAGCAGTTTCTGAAGGATAACAATCGGGTCCTGGTCTTTGTATTCCTGCAGCTCCTCTTTTGTCCGGTATTTTGCCGGATCACTCATGGAATGCCCCTTGTAGCGGTAGGTTTTTATCTCGAAAAACTTCGGCGTCCCGGAATCCCGAACGCCCGCGACCGCGTCCCGCATCTCATCGTACACATGCAGGACGTCCATTCCGTTCAGTTGTTTTCCTTCGATGCCGTAGGAATCTCCCATAATGGAAAAGTCGTCCACCGAAGAAACGCGCCTGAAATCGGTCCCCATACCGTATTGGTTGTTCTCGCAAATGAATATAACCGGCAGGTCCCATATTTTTGCCAGGTTCATGCTTTCATGAAACGCCCCCTGGTGGATCGCGCCGTCGCCGAAGTAACAGAGGACGACACCGTTTTCCTTCTTGTATTTTATTTTCATTGCCACTCCCGCCGCCACCGGGATCTGGCTCCCTACAATCCCGTTTCCCCCGAGCATGTGCTTTTCCGCGTCGTACATGTGCATGGAACCGCCCTTCCCTTTGGAGCAGCCGGTTTTTTTGCCGTACAGTTCCGCCATAATTACATTCGGGTCCATACCGCAGGCCAAAGCATAGCCGTGGTCCCGGTAGGCGCCGAGAACATAGTCCTTTTTCAGGTCTAAGGCGCTGATCGTTCCGACGGCCACCGCTTCTTCCCCGATATACAGATGACAGAACCCGCCGATTTTTTTCAGACCGTACATCTGTGCAGCCTTTTCTTCAAACCGCCGGATAAGGAGCATATCTTCCAAAAGCTTTCGCGCGGCCGCTTCCCCGTGTTTCTTCAATAATTGTACACCAGTGTTGTTCGTACTCATTATTCCTCCTAGGAAAAACGTACTTTGCTTTTTACACCGCGCATGGGTTTAAAAAACGTCCCTTCCTCGATAATAGTCTCGAGGACCAGCAAATTTTCCTGTTGTTCATTCAGTTTCCAGAACGCCGTCAGTTTTTTTCCGATGCTTTCAAGCACTTCGGTTTTTAAAGATGGATTGTCGATGAGGTTGATTTTTCCCCGCAGATTGATAACGGTATCCAATGCCGGCGTCTGTATCATCCATTCCGCTTCCGCGTTTTTGTCGAGATGTTTTGCCTTTTCAAAGCCTGAGGAGGTAATTGAATACAGCACATTCGGCCTGTCTTTTAAAACAGCCGGGGTCATCCACCGAATGCGGGGCCGGCCGCTGTCGTCGACGGTCGCCAGAACGGCGGTTTTAGATTCTTCCAATGCAATTTCAACTTCAGCCATGATATCGCTTTTTGTCATATCACCTTCTCCCTTGGACCAAAAATAGTAAGCTTCTTGTACAAGAGCCTCCTGTATAGTGTATATAGAGAATGAGGATAAGGCCAGAAAAAAATTCTGCCGCCGGATTTTAACTGAACAAATGGCAGCGGACTTGGTGATTTTCCGCGGGCGAAGTAATGACCGGGTCGGTCTCAAAGCAGATATCCATCTTGAAGGGGCATCGGAGATGAAAACTGCAGCCGGTGGGAATATTTATTGGAGAGGGGATTTCTCCGGTGGAGACGATCTTTTTCGGTTTCAGCGACTCCTCTTCGTCCGTTATGACCGGGATGGAGGAGAGGAGCATCTGGGTGTAGGGATGCCGGGGATTACTGAAAAATTCGGCCGTCGGGGCTATTTCGCAAATTTTTCCCAAATACATAATGGCCACCCGGGAGGCCATGTTCCGCATCAGGCTTAAATCGTGGGTAATGAACATGTAGGTAAGGTTCAGTTCCCGCTGCAGTTCCTGCAGTTTCGTAATAATTTTTGCCTGTACCGAAACGTCCAACGCGGATGTTGGTTCGTCGAGGACAATAAACGAGGGGTCCGTCGCCAGGGCCCGCGCGATAGCGATCATCTGCCGTTCTCCGCCGCCGATTGATGGGGGCGATTTGTACATATAGTCTACGGGAAGTTCCACCATTTCGAGGAGCTCTGCCACCCTGCCGGTCCGTTCATTTTTCGGGACAGCGTTATGGACATGGAGGGGTAGTTCGAGGATCTGTTTAATTGTCCGTCTGGGGTTGAGGGAAGAACCAGGGTCCTGGAAAACAATCTGGATGTCCCGTTTCAGGGCTTTCGACCGTTTTTTTATGGAGTCGGTAATGTCTCTGCCTTTAAAAGTCAGCTCCCCGCCGGTTGCCGGGTAAATCCCCAGGACCGTATAGGCAACCGTACTTTTCCCGGAACCCGATTCGCCCACGAGTCCGAGGGTCTCCTGTTCGTTTATGGTAAAACTGACACCGTCGGCGGCCCTGACGGTGCCGGCCTTCGTGTAAAAGTATTTCTTTAAATTAACGGAATTTACAATGACGTTATCCATAATGCTTCTTTCCTCGGTTTTACTTTTTATACAGAAAGCAGGCCGTTTTGTGGCCCCCGCCGCAGTCGAAGTATGAGGGGCTCTCCTGTGTACAGACCTCCATAACATGGGGACACCTCGGATGAAACCGGCAGCCCCCGGGCGGATTAAGATAGTCGGGTATACGGCCGGGGATTCCGCTGGCTATCCCTTCTCCCGTCAGTTTCGGTACCGCCGCCATCAGGCCCTTTGTATAGGGATGAAGGGGTTCCCGGAACAGATCTTTTGTATCGGCGGTCTCCACCATCGCTCCGGCATACATCACATATACCCGTTCCGTCCATTCCCGGACCAAACCAAGGGAATGGGTAATGAGAATTGTCGATGTGTCTTTTTCCTCCACCAGGGCCCCTAACAGGCGCAGTACCTGGTCCTGTATGGTAACATCCAATGATGTTGTCGGCTCATCCGCGATAAGCAGGGTCGATCTCGTCGCCAGCGCCATGGCGATGCATATCCGCTGCCGCATACCGCCGCTTAACTGTACCGGAAAGTTGCCGAGGATCCGCTTCGCGTCGGGCAGCCGCACTTCATTGAGGGCTTCGACGGCCCGGTCTTCTATTTCCTGTTTCGTCATGCCGGTGTGTAAATTGGAATATTTTATTGCCGTTTTCAGCTGGTCGCCGATGGTGAAAACCGGGTTCAGCGAGGCAGTCGGGTCCTGAAAGATCATTGAAATTTCATGGGCGTGGATTTCCCGCAGTTCCCCGTCCTTCATCTGTAAAATGTCCTTTCCCTTAAAGAGGATTTCTCCGCCTTTAATGAAGGCCGGCGGTTCGGGGAGGATTTTCAGCACCGATTTCGCGGTGGTTGTTTTTCCGCAGCCGGTTTCTCCTACCAGTCCGACTTTTTCCCCTTCCTTCATGGAAAAATTGATGCCGTTCAACACGTTCAGCTTTCCGCCGTACACGCTGAACCCCACCTCTAAGCCGCGGATGTCGAGGAGTTTTTGTGCCATTATGTTTTCTCCACTTCGAGCATGTCCCGGATGCCGTCGCCTAAAATATTGAAACCGAATACAACGAACATAATGGCAATGGCCGGGAACACCGCGATCCACCATTGGTCGGGCATATATTTCCCGCCGTCGGCAACCATTGTCCCCAGGTCCGGTGTCGGCGGCTGCGCGCCCAAGCCGACAAAACTCAAGGCGGACCCGAGGAGGATGACCCACCCCATGTCCAGGCTGATTTTGGTAAAAACCGGACCGTAACAGTTGGGGAGCATTTCCCGGAACAGGATGTGGAAGGTGCTTGCCCCGGTAACTTCGGCGGATTGTATGTAAAATTCATTTTTCAGAGAACTGGCAATGCCGTAGACGATCCTGCAGTACCAGGGCCACCACATGAGGGAAACCGCCATCATGGCGTTAAAAATGCTCGGGGTCAGAATGGAACAGATGGAAAGGGCGAGTATCAGCGGCGGGACGGCGACAAACACATCGGTAATCCGCATAATGAGGGCTTCCACCCAGGTGTTTTTTTTGTATCCGGCGATAAGACCTAAGGTTATGCCCACCGGCGCGGTCAGGGCAATGACCACGATCCCCATAATGAGGGAGAGTCTGAAACCGAAAAATACCCTGCTTAAAATGTCCCTTCCAAAAACATCGGTACCGAAGAGGTGCTTACTGCTCGGCGCCTGACTGGCGTTGCCGAAATCGACGAAATTCCCGGCATGTTCCGGATAGGGAGATAAGAAGGGGGCAAAGACCGCGAGAAAAATAACAGTGAAAACGATGACCGCACCCGCGACGGAGAGGGGGTTTTTGGAAAACTTGTAGGCGCCCTTTTTTACTTTCTCCCAAACTCTTGAGCCCAGGCTTTTTTCAGCAACTGCCGCGGTGTCCATTATTTACTCCTTTCCGAACCTAAGCGGATCCTCGGGTCTAAGATGGAAACAATGATGTCCACCACGACATTGACGACGAGGAACATCACTCCGATGACCATAATGACGGCGGTGATCCCGTTTAAATCTTTGTTGAGAATGACTTGAATGCCGTATCTGGAAAGCCCCGGCCAGTTGAATATCAGTTCCACCAGAAAGGCCCATCCCAGCTGGGACGCGAAATCGAGGCCTAAAACCGACACGGTGGGAATAATCGAGATCCGTAACAGATATTTCGACATTATTTTCCGTTCCGGAATGGCCTGTGTCCGCTCTAAGGCGATAAAGTCCCGCTGCAGATTGTCGACCATGCTGGACCGGGTAATGCGGGCCTCCTGGGCCATCGGTCCTAACGCCAGGGCCAGACTGGGCATAATGAGATGTTTTAAGGCGTCCCCGAAGGCGCGGAAATTGCCGGCAAGTAAGCTGTCCACCGTCATTAAACCGGTAATCGTCGGCGGATGGTCGAGCCAGGGGCTCAACCGGCCGATGGTAGGGAGAATCTGCAAAAAATAGCCGAAAATGAGGAGAAACAGGATGGCGAACACATACGCCGGGGTGCATACACCCAAGTATGAAAAGACGCGTACAATATTATCGAGCCATTTATTGGCATGACGGGCGGACAGAATACCCAAAAGGATGCCGAAAACCGCCATGATTATTCCCGTCAGGAGCATCAATTCCAGTGTTGCCGGAAAGAATTCTTTAATGTCGGTGGTGACGCTCCGTTTTGTAAAAATTGAATATCCGAAATCCCCCCGTACCGCGCCTTTCAGCCAGTGGTAGTACTGGACATAAATCGGGTCGTTGAGATGCAGGTCTTCCCGGAATTTTTCCACCACCTGTTCCGGCGCCCGCGGGCCTAAGGCCATCCGGGCAGGATCGCCCGGCACGACCCGGGCTATTACAAAAATGAGAATTGATAATCCTAGCAGGACCAATATTGAATGTGCCAACCGTTTAAGAACATATTTTACGAATCTCATCTGTGTTGTTACTTTCTCCCAAGGAGCAGGAAGGGAAGATGTCCTTCCCTTCCTGCCGTACATTTACATTATTTTCGTTCAGGATACACCTGAATGAAGTTAGCTGCAAAGTCGTATCCCATAACCGGGATTTTCTCTCCCGTTGTTGACGGCCAATCGATGTACGATGCCTGATAGGGATGTTTCTGCGCCTGTTCAAACAGGTGGAGTGACGGCTGCAGTTCGTTGATTTTTTTCTGGATTTCGGCATATTTTCCGTACCGCTCATCCATATCAATCGTTGAAATAGCGTCGTCGATCATATTGTCAATTTCGTCATTCAGCAGCCACTCGTTCTGCTCCCAGGTTGGGGCGGAATCGGAGTGATACCGGGATGACAGCATAGAGCCGGCTTCCGGGTAATGGGGGGAGACGAAAACCGAAACAACATTCGGACTCTCGTCGATATTTCCCATCTCTTCGACAACCGACATCCAGGGGACCTTCACCACTTCGGTTTTGATTCCCAATTCGGCAAAGTTCGACAGGGCAAGTAAAGATACTTTTTCCTCATCCGGAACTTCCGCAATCCAGTGGATTTCCAGAGGATATTTGTCCAGCTGATTGTAATACTTGGATTTTTTCAGTTCCGCCATTGCTTTATCGAGGTTCTTTTCCGATTCGGGGAACCCGGACCAGTGTCCCGGAAATCCCGGAGCAACAGGTCCCCGGGCGACAATAGAGCCCGGAAAAATCTGTTTTACAACTGTCTGATAATCCAGCGCGTAGGCCAAGGCCCGCCGGAAATGAATATCATCCGTCGGCGGTTTTTTCGTGTGCAGCATGAAAGAAAACATTGTTCCGTAGGACATCGTTGCAATATCGACACCGGGAAGTTCGTCGAGGGACTTCAGCGCTTCCAGGGACTGCCACTGGTCCGCGATTTCCAGTTCCTTGCGGGACATCATTGTCCGTACCGTTACGGCCTCGGTGGTGCCGATAAACTTGACTTCCCGCGGCGCGTTCGGTGCGAAGTAGCCCCAGTAGTTGTCAAATTTTTCCATTTGGACATACTCTTCCATTTTTACGTCCTTCACCTTGTAGGGTCCGGAACCGGCGTCGTTGGTCAGAAGCCACTCTTTTCCGTAATCGCCCATCTCTCCGTAGGGACCGTCTGCTTTCATGTTTGCCCGTACAACGTCCTCGTTCAGGATGTAGAGACGTACGAGGGTAACGAGAAACGGTCCGTAGGGCTCGGTTAAGTTAAAGCGTACGGTATAATCGTCCACAGCAGCGGAGTTTTTCACCTTTTCACTGAACATGTAGCCGTAGCCCTCGCCGATAGTCACAAGGCGGTCCATTGTGAAAACCACATCTTGTGCCGTCAATTCCGACCCGTCATGGAATTGTACACCTTTTTTAAGATAAAACGTCCATGTTAGCCCGTCTTCGCTGGTTTCCCACCGTTCCGCCACGTTCGCTTTCACGCCGCCGTCGGGAGTCGGATACACCAGTGTGTCGTACAAATTGACAAAAGCCGATGAACTGGAGAAATCGGAGCCCACCGCCGGGTCGATGTACGTCGGCCATGCAAATGTTACCCGAAGCTCACGCATTTCTGCCCTTGTCTCCTTCGCGGTTTTCGTTTTTTCAGGTTCCGCGGCCCCGCTTTCCTTTTCCCGTCCGCCTCCCGCGAAGGTGAGAACCCCGGGTACAAGAAAAAGCACCATGATGATCAATAACCATCTTTTCATTGCCATACCTCCTCAAAGTATTGCTTAAATTTAAAAATCAATAGTATCAAAAAAACAAAATAAATTGAAAGTCCTTTTATACAGTTTCACTTATGACCTCTTCCGAGACGAGAAAAACGGGATCGGCAATTTTTTGCAGCGATTCCATCAGGCTTTTCTGATATCCCGAATCGAAGAAGGCGGCCCTGAAGCTTTCCATGTCGGGCCAGTATGCTTCGGTGATATACCTGTAGGACCGCCCCTCCTCTTTCAGTTCACCTATGCCGGACTGTTTCCTGTTGTGGGAGTAGATGTTCGAAACAGCGTAAAAATCGCTTTTCAGTACGCCGGGGACACCCATATTTTCCCGCTGATGTTCCGTTGTCCGCCATTTGAGAAATTCTTCGTGGTCCGCCCCCTCCGGAAGGGTGTATAGTACCGTCAGTTTTACCATTGCTCCTCCTTCTTACTTTATTATCAGGTCATGGTCGAATCCGGTCAGTGTCGTAACGCCGCTTTCCGTAACCGCCGCGATGTCTTCGATCCGGATTCCGAAATCTCCCGGGAAGTACACCCCCGGTTCAATGCTGAATGTCATCCCCTCCGACAGAAGGAGGGAATTGTCCTGCTGAATATAGGGTCCCTCATGAATGTCCATGCCGATCCCGTGTCCGGTCCGGTGGATAAACTGTTCCCCGTACCCTGCTTCCGCCAGGACGTCCCGTGCCGCCGTGTCCACCGATTCGGCCGTTGCCCCGGGCCGTACAGCTTTCCCGGCCGCTTGGTTTGCCGCAAGGACCGCGTTATAGGCCCCTTCAAAGGCCGGGTCCGGGTCTCCCAGATAAACCACCCGGGTAATGTCGGATTTGTACCCCCCTAACGAGGCGCCGATGTCGATAATTATCCCTTCACCTTCCCGCAGAAGGGTATTGCCGCTGTGATGATGGGGTTGTGCCGCGTTTTTTCCAGCCGCCACTAAGGTAAACTCCACCCGTTCCGCTCCGTCTACGCGGAAAGCGGATTCAGCCGCCCAGGCCACTTCGGCTTCCGTAACCCCCGGCCTGCAGGCGTCGACGGCGGCACGCATTGCCCGGTCGGCCTGCTCCGCCGCCCGCTGCAGAGCGGCAATTTCATCCGGGGACTTCACGACCCGGAGGCGTCCGATAACGGGATCGGCGGCCACAAACTGCTGCGGCGGGCAGGTCTCGCTGACGGCAAGGAGAAAATCGGAACGCATGGCCCCGTCCACCGCGAGGACCGCAAACCTGCTTTTTGCCAGGACCGACCGGGCAAGGGCCGCGGCAGGCCCCTCGGCATCCTCCCACGTAATCATGTCGATGTCCGTAAAAGCGCGGATCGATTCGGCGTTCAGCACGGGAGCGACAATTTCAGCGGTCTCCTGTGTAACGAGAAGCACGCAGAGCCGTTCATCCGCGTGGGGTGCCCCGCCTATAAGGTATGCCATATTCGTTGTAGGGCCGATAACGGCGCAGTCGATGTCGGTATCCGCTAGCTGCTGCCGCAGTAAATTCAGGTTCCGGTTCATTTGATGCTCCTTTTTTGTTCGCGAAGCGCGGCCGTTGCCCGCGGGTCCGCGCTTCCGTCTTTCGAAGAAATAACAACGCCGTAGGTTTCCTCGGCGTCCGCGGGTTTCAGTAAACCGTTCCATACGTCCCCGGCAACTGCTTCGGGGTCCCGCTGCAGCGGCGGTCCGTAGCCGCCGCCGGTCCCGGTTACAAGCCGGACAACGTCGTTTTTCCGAAGGGGGTACCGTGCCAGTTTGCCCGCCCGAATTTCCCCTTCCGATTCCCCAAAGCGGATAACTTCGACCCCGTTTGGAGAACCGTCGGAACCTCCCGCTCCGCCCCAGGGGGGATATTTATGACGTCCGAAGGTTGTTGTTACCTCCGCTTCCCTGCTCAGGATCCGGTAATCCCGAATTAGACCGAAACCGCCGCGGTGTGTGCCGGCGCCGGCCGTTGAAGGATGAAAGCAGTACCGGTCGACCCTAATGGGATAGCGGTTTTCGCATACTTCTACCGGCATAATATAGGTTTCGCCGTCGCCTACCGGGACCATGCCGCTTTCGCCGTCCTTCGACTTTCCCGCGCCCCATCCCCCCGCCTGGGGTTCGACAAGGATAAACCGCCGGCCGTTATCGTCGATTCCGCTGACGATGGTGCCGCAGACGCTTAGGAAATGTCCGGCGGTCAGTTTCTCCGGCAGTTCGGGGAACAGGGCATGCCATATCAGGTCGACGGCGTAGGCCCCGGTTTCCCAGTACGTTGAAACCGGGGCGGGCTTTACCGCCGTAAATACCGTTTTATCGGGACAGATTACCCGAAGGGGGCGGAACCAGCCGTCGTTGAGCGGCGCCTTCGGGTCGGTTATCGATTTAAACATGGAACGGCAGGCGGAGTAGAGGCGGGTACGGGTGCAGTTTATCGGGCCTTTCACCTGGGGGGCGGAGCCGGTAAAATCGGCGGTAAACGCGTCTTCCGTGATGGTTACTGCCGCACGGACGTAAATCGGATCTTCCGAGAGGCCGTCGTCGTCCATCCAGTCTTCGGCGGTAAATGTCCCTTTCGGCAGGTCCCGGAGGGCAGCGCGCGCGGAACGTTCTCCGTAATCGAGGATGGAAGATACCGCGTGCAGGAATGTTTCGGTCCCGTAGCGTTCGGCAATTTCGCCAACCCGCTTTTCCGCCGTCCGCAGGGCGGCGACACCGGCGTAGAGGTCGCCAAGGGTCCGCTCCGGTGTCCTGACGTTTGCCGCTATAAGTTCGGTAAGGGCAGGGTCGGGTTTGTAGTTCCGCCCCAGATAAATAAGCGGGAACTGCAGCCCCTCCTGGTAAATTTCGGTACTGTTTGTCGTCCAGCTGCCCGGCGCCATCCCGCCGACTTCCGTCCAGTGGGCCTTGTTCACGCTGAAGCCAAGGAGGACCCGGTTATGAAAAATCGGCGCGATAAGTGCCACATCGGAAAGATGGTTTCCGCCGCCGGTGTATGGATCGTTGGTAATCAGCAGGTCCCCGGGGTGGAAGGCGTTGCTGCCGTACTTTTCGATGACCGCTTTAACGGCGTAGGTCAGGGTGCCTAAGAAGCCGGGCACCCCGTTGGCCTGTGCCGTTATGTCTCCCGCCGCATCCGTTACGGCGCAGGCATAATCCAGTACTTCATAAATAATCGGGCTCTGACTGCTCCGGCCGAAGTTGATAAAGCTTTCCTCCGCCGCCGCGATCAGCCGGTTTCTGATTATTTCTATTGTAAATGGATCTGCCGTGGAAGAACCCGCCTTCATTCAATTTCCTTGTCCGGTAAAAAATTCCCCGCCGGGTCGATCCACAAAATTTTCATACGCGTTGCTCCTTTCCTTCACCGGCGGACAACACCGGCGAACTAATGTGCAGAAATCCAAACTCGTCACGATATACTTTTTGGTCAGGAAAAACGACCGTTGTCGAGGAGGGTTCTTCGATAACCAGC